>JAJYMC010000025.1 GCA_021787335.1 Bacillota bacterium
TTCCGATCTGTCAAGAGCCGCACCCTGCTGCTACTCCTGTGGGTGCTGAGCTATCTGGCCGCCCTGGGGTTCATCAAGGACCAATTCGGGGGCATCGAGCCGGCCTACATGTTCCTCTTCGCCCTGGCCCTGTCCTTGCCGGTCTTCGCCGGTCTGGCCCTGATCGCCGTGACCTACCTGCGCGGCCGCCTGCTCCGTGGCTACGACCAGGAGATCGGGCGGCTCCATCAGGAGCGGGAGCGGCTCCGCGCCGCGGTGGCCCTCGTCGAGCAGCGCGAGGCCCTGACCACCTCCCGGCGTCGCGCCCTCGAGGCCCGGCACCGCGAGAAGCTGGCCGAACAGCGGGTCCTGCAGCGCCTCCTGGACGAATGGCAGCAGGCCGGCGGGGTCGCCAGGCTCCGGGCGGTCAAGGTCCAGGAGTGGCGCGACGAGCTGGCCGGACTCGGGCTCGTGGCCCTGGAGGAACGCCGGGCGGCCATCCAGGCCGAAGTGAACCGGCTGGGCGCGGAGGGCGCACCCGCGGCCGACCGCTATGACCAACTGCGGGCCCAGTTGAAAGTGATCGAGCTGGCCCTCCTCGATCCCGACCTGTCGCGGCCCAACGAGGAGCTCAACGAGCTCGAGAAGACCGCGGCCGAACTGGAGTTGCAGCGTCAGGACAAGCAGGCCGAGGTCGAGCGCGTCGGCCAGGAGCTTGAGGAGTGGCAGTCCCGTCGCGGCGAATTCCTGTCCCGGCAGATAACCCTGGGTTAGGGGGCGGGTCCGTGAGCCACATCGCCTCGTACAAGACCAAGATCAAGGTCAAGCCGGGCAGCCCGGAGAGCCCGTCCACGCAGAACGACCCGACCTGGAAGATGCTGCGGGCCGCCGTCGAGGCGGCCGCCCAGGACCTGGGCGGGGAGGTCGGCAACGTCATCCTCGACTACTACAACAATCAACGTTTTGTGGACTTCGCCGTGAGTACCCCCGAGTTCCGCCGTGGGGTGGGGGTCAGGGTCTCTCGGAGCACCGGCGAGGTCAGATTCGTCTACGACCCCTACGGCGACACCAAGGGCGTGGCCAAGTCCATCGCCGACCGCATCACCCAGAACTATACGACCCTGGCCGTGGCCAGGGCCCTAAAGGAACTCAACTACGACGTCGAGGTGACCTCGGGCGACCAGGCCGAGGCCAGGGCCGGCCGCCGCGACGTCCTCGTCCGGGGGGTGCTCTGATGCCGAAGAAGGTCGAGGTCGTCGTAACCCCCGACGGGCGCCTGGAGACCAACTTCATCGGCTTCCTCGGCGAGGAGTGCTTCGACGAGGCCGAGAAGCTCAAACGGGCCCTCCAGGCGGTGGGCCTCGAGATCGATCCCCTCGAGGTGGTCAAGAAGGGTCCCGGGCGCATCGCCCTGGAGACCGGTCAGGCGGAGGAGGAAGCCGATGCCAAGAAAGCGCGCAGCGGCGGGCAAGGCAGACCGCCCAAGTGAGGGCGGCGGGGCCGCCCGGTCGGAACGCCGGGCGGGCGGACCGGACCGCCTAGCCGCCCCGGCCCGACCGGAGAGCGTCCTCGAGGTCCGCGTCTTTCCGGGGACCATCGAGGTCAACGAGTATTACAGCGAGGGGCGAGCCGAGGCCTTGGCCGAAGCCCTGGCCGCGTACGGCGTGCGGACAAGCCGCCGGTTCGCCTCGCGTTGCGGATAGAGCGATGAAGCCCCATCGAACGCCCTGTTTGAGAGGGCGAACGCCCGAGGAGTGGTGAGCCGATGACGGCTGAAGCGGCGGGTCTCGACACCCGGTGGATCGAGGACGGGCTGCTCAAGCGGAAGAGCATGTACTCGCCCATCGTCTGCTACGAGACCACCGACCCGAAGCGCCTTTACCAGCTCAAAGAGTACCTATTGAGCCGGCCCGAGACCAAGGGGGCCGACTATGTGTTTGTCTATGACCAGTGGGAGGGGCTCGGCAAGCTCACGGCCACGTCCGGCGCGACGCCCGGCGCCCCGGCCGGCTTCACGGTCGAGCCCTACAAGCGCCCGGTCGGCTCCTCGGCCCTGGCCCAGAAGCTGGGCGAGGAGGCCTCGGCCCTGGTCGCCTTCAAGGCCGTCCTGAAAGAGGTCGACGGCTACCTCAAGAAGTGGCGGACCATCCTCATCGTCCAGAACATCTCGGACAACCGCGAGGCCGAGACCGGCTTCCAGAGCGCCCTCCGGGCCTGGGCCATCGACCCGGCCATCATCAACAAGGGCTCGATGGTCATCGTCATGACCTCGGACGCCAACCGCATCCTCGACGACTTCACCAAGGAACTGGTGGTCATCATCTCGGTCGACCCGTCGTCGGCCGCCGAGCGCGAGTACATCATCCGGCGCGACGCCCACGAGCTGGAGCTGAACTTGACCGAGCCACAGGTCCTCGAGGTCAGCGTGGCCACGGCCGGCCTCAACCTGCACCAGCTGGAGAGCCTCCTCCTCGAGTCGTACCACCGGACCCACGGCTTCGACCTGCCGACGGTCAAGCAGCTCAAGTCGGAGCTGGTCAAGCGGTCCGGCGTGCTGGAGGTCCGCGACCCCCAGACCGGCTTCGTCGACATCGGCGGCTACGAGGTCATCAAGGACTTCGTCCGCAAGTACATCATAAATGTCCTCCGGGAGCCCGACCGGGCCGGCCGCTTCGGCCTGCCCCTGCCCAAGGGCATCCTCTTCTTCGGCCCGCCGGGCACGGGCAAGAGCCTCTTCGCCAACGCCCTGGCCCGCGAGATCAACCTGCCCTTCATCAACCTCGTCACCGAGAACATCTACTCGAAATGGCTCGGCGAATCGGGGCAGAACCTCCGTAACGCCATCCGGCTGGCCGAGAAGATGTCGCCGGCGATCGTCTTCGTCGACGAGATCGACCGCTTCGGCAAGCGCGGCGAGGCCACCTCGGACTCGGCCGGCGAGGAGACGAAACGCGTCTTCTCGCAGTTCCTGGAATGGCTCGGTAAGCCCGACCGCGAGGCCATCATCGTCGGCACGACCAACGTCCCCGAGCACCTCGACGAGGCCTTCACACGGACTGGCCGCTTCGACTACAAGATCCCCTTCCTGTACCCCGGGGAGCAGGCCCGGCTGGACATCCTGCTGGTCCACCTGGGGATGAAGGACGGGGCCCAGAAGACGCGGGTCCCGCTGGCCATCCCCGAGGCCGAACTGGTCGACTTCCTGCGCCGCGAGGTGGTCCCCCTGACCAGCGAGTTCTCCGGGGCTGAGCTGGAGGAGCTGGTCACCCGGGCCAAGCGCGTGGCCTTCGACCGCGGCGGCCGGTTCATCGAGACCGGCGACTTCATCAAGGCGGCCAAGAGCTTCCGGATCGACCGCGGCCAGCGCCGCGAGACCATCGACAACTGCCTCGAACAGGCCCGCCGCTTTACCGACGACCAGACCTTCCTGGACTCGCTGGAGCAGGAGATGGAGGTCGACTAGGTCGCCCGGCCGTGGACCCGCGAGGCCCTGACAATAAGGGAACCCACCCGTCCACGGGGTGAGCTCCCCTGGGTTTCACGGGGCGGGCAGCCTAAGGGTCGTCGATGCCCCAAGCTGAGCCCGGCGTTTCCTTCACCAGGTTGATGACCATCTGGTGGGGTCCATTAGGCACGGGCATTTGGACTCGCCAGGTCACGTCCAGAAGGACGTCGTAGCGCCTTGTCTCTGCCGGCTTCCCCGCGACAAGACGCTCAAGAGCGGACTGGTACGCCTCGCCTTCGGCGGGCGCGATGCTCTTGACGGAGGCGGTAGCAATCGTTGCCTCCAAGGAAAAGGGATACGGGATGCTGGTATACAAGGCCGAAGTTACATCACGCCGTAGCGAATCCTCTAGAACGTTCCTGACCGTCTTTCTGGCCATGGCTTGCTCCAAATCGGCTTTCGTCAATGCGGCGAAGTAGCCCCGGATCACATCTTCAGGGGTTTCCTGACTCTCCCCAATCGAGTCCGGTGATGTCAGTCAGATTTCTTCCTTTCAGCGAAGGCCCGAGCAGGATGCCTTCCAGCTCCAGCCACGCTCCGACCACGCGATGGTCCTTAACCAACATGATCGCAAGATTTCTTCGTTGTCCCTGCACCCAGTTCGGCCAGGGTTTCTTCGCGAGTGGGACGACGAAAGCCACGACTTCCTGGCCATGGCAGGATTCCAGGCCCAGGCCTACGTCCTTGGAAAGGGTATCGGCAATCGTCCAGTACAACCTGGTAGGAAACGGTCCTTGGCCAACGGTCCAATCCGCGGGGATATCCACCGGAAACTTCGCCATCGTGCTGGACCCTTTGGCGGCCTCCGCGGTCCACCCCATCGTCTTGAGGTATTTGGTGACCATGGCCTCATCGGTCATTGCGTGGTTGCACCCGAAGGTCACGAAAACCATGAGCACCGCAGAGAGGGCCACGGCCAAGCGAAGCGCCCGCCTGGTCTTGTGGAGGACGTCCGAACCGGTGCTCCTTGTGCCGGGAGCGCAAGAGTACGGGTTCATCATAACAGCCTCCTGCTCGCCGCTGCCAAATCCCTCCAGTGGGGGTTTCTTTCAGGCCGTTGGTTTTCCTCCCGGTGGCGCTACGATTGAAGGAGCAGCTCGGTGACTGGGAGGACGCCAGCCGCAGGAAGTAACCAAAGGATAGGGCAATTCTCACCCTAGCTGGGCTGGCCGCAGGAGGCGCGGTGACCGGCGGAGAAGTGCGACCCGAGAAGACCGGACCCAAGAAATCGGTCGGGGTGTCCCGGCCGACCGCGTTGAGAAAGGCGGGAGTCCCCTGGTCTCAAGGCTGGTCGTCTTCGACCTTGACGGTACCCTCTATCAGGCCCAGGAAGCCACGGTCACGGCGGTCAACAAGGCCCTGGCCGAGTTCGGCCTGCCGCCGGTCGGCCCGGAGCGGGTCATGTCGCTGCTGGGCGAGCCGGCCACCGTCTTCTTCGCCGCGATGGCCCCGGGGCTCGACGCGGAGGCCCGCGAGCGGCTGGGCCAGCGGGTCGGGTTCCACGAACGCGAGGAGGCCGCGGGCAGCGGACGGCTTTTCGACGGTGTCAGGGAGGCCCTGGAAGAACTGGTCGGGCTCGGCTTCGACCTGGCGGTGTGTTCCAACGGCCGGCCCGACTATGTGGACGGCATCCTCTCGGCCTGCGGCATCCGCGGCCTGTTCCGCGCCGTCCAGGGGAACGAGACGCAGCGGACGAAGTCCGAGAACCTCAAGCGGTTGCTGGATGAGACCGGCCGGCCGTGGGCGGTGATGGTCGGCGACCGCTTCCACGACTTCGAGGCGGCCCGGGACAGCGCCGTCCCGTCCATCGGTGCGGGATACGGGTACGGCGGCGACGAGGTGGGGGCGGCGGACTTCCGGGCCGGGTCGCCAGGTGAGGTCGTCGACCAGGTGACGCGGTGCGCCGTCTTCATGGAGATCGATGAGCGGCTCGGTCGGTCCCGCTTCATCGGCCTCAACGGGATCGACAACTCGGGCAAGACCGAGTTCGCGGACGCTCTCGCCGCCTATCTCCGGAGCCGCGGCCGTGAGGTGGAGCTGATCCACCTGGACGACTTCCACAACCCCCGGGCGGTGCGGCGGCAGGGGGCCGACGAGCTCGACGCCTATATCCGCAATGCCTTCGACTTCGGACGCCTGGAAAGAGAACTCCTCGCCCCGGCCAGGGCGGGCGGCCGCGTCGATGTCGACCTGCCCGTCCTCGACCTTGAGCGCGACGCCTTCACGGAACGCCGTCACTATCGCATCGGACCCGACACCGTGGTCATCGTCGAGGGCACGCTCCTCTTCCGCGAGCCCATTGACGGCTACCTTGACCTCCGCGTCTTCTTGGATGTGGAGTTCGATGAGGCCCTCCGGCGGGCGGAGCGGCGCGACGTCCCCCGGTATGGCCCCGAGTTCCTGGAGCGCTACCGCCGGAAATACTTCCCCGTCCAGCGCTGGTACATGGCCACCCACCGTCCGGCGGAGCGGTGCGACGTCCTCATCGACAACGACGACCATCGGCGCCCCAGGGTGGCGTGGGCGAGGGAGAAGGAGTAGGGGTCGCGGCTCAGGGGACTTCGACGGGACCGTTCTCGTCCGGGAAATGGTTGAAACATGAACCGTTAGGGCCGGTGAGATTTAGCGATAAACCAAAAGCCGGCCCTGGCTGTGCGCGGACGCCTATGGGAAGGGAAACCCTGGGCGGGGGAGAATACAGGCGGTGATTGGCCCCTCGCGTCTCTGCCGGGGGCCGTTAGACTGGACGATGCGGGGGCGACGGTGTGAGCCTTGACCGCTTGAGCCGGCTGTTTGAGATCGGCGGCCTTGTCGCTGACCGCGACGGGGATGGCCTCGCCGATTCGGTCACCGCCCGGGTCGTCATCGACCCACGGGGGACGGTGGCCGATTTCGTGGCCTCGGTCAACTTCGCCGCCCGGCTCGGCTACGCCGTGGTCCGCTACACGCCGGGGCTGGCGGCCGTGGCCGGCGACGCATCGGTCGACCAGGGGCCGGTTGCAGCTGGCGGTTCGGATGTGACGGCGGCCCGCTTCGGCTTACCGCCCGAAGAGCTGCAGGCGGTCGCCCGTACGGTCGCGGGGCAGGAGATCAAGGCGGGACAGGGCCTCGTGGCCATCACCGGTAGGGGTTACAACCCCGTGGGGGAGATTGTGGTCGGCGGTATCGACGACGAGGGCCGCCGGCAGGCCGACCGCTTCCTGAGCCGGGACTGGTCCTGGACCAAAGCCGGGCGTGACGTGGCCGTGATCGTCGGTCCGGGACGGCGCGTGAACGTCGTGGTGGCCGAGTCCGCCGATGCGATTGGCTCTGTATCTTGGGACATGCCTGAGGAAGGCCCGCTGGAGGCGGCAAGCCAGCCGCCCGTGCTTCCCGCGAGAGTCCATCTCGACCTGGCCGAGCCGTTCGCGGCCGGCAACCTCGTGTCTGGACCGCCGGCGCCGGACGGGACTCCGGGGGGCGAACGCCCCCTCTGCGCTGTCGTACTGGACCGCAACGCCACAGCGGCCGAGGCCGTCGCCGCCTGCGAGGTGGCTTTCCGCCTGGGCGTCGAGGCCTCGGAAATGGAGTTGCCGCTTGCTTTTGCGGAGTCCGAGGCCCCAGAGGGGCTGCGGACCGTCCGGTTCGAGGAGGTCCCGGGTGCGCCCGGCGAGGTCCTGGTGGACGACGCGGGGCTGGTCCTGCGCGGCGGGGCCGGGGGGCTGGCGGCCGCTGCCAAGGGCCTGGCCCTGAGCTTCCGTTCGCCCGGCGAAGAGGCCGTCCCGACTGGGTTTGCCGGCCCGGCGGCGACGCGCCGGTCGCTCCTCGATTACCTCGGCTTGAGGTCACCGGCGGGTCAGGTCGCCGGGGCGGCCCTGACCCTGCACGGGGAAGCGGCCGGGCGCGGTGGCGAGGGCCAGGTCCCGCGTCTGACGGTGAGGCACGACGACCCGACCCCCGAGACTCGGGCCTTTCTGGAGGCGCGGGCCGGGGAACCGGTGGAAGTCGCCCCGCTGCAGGAGACCGTCGTCTCCGGCCGCTACGAGGCCGCCTGGGGGGTCGACGCCCTGCGGAAGGCCTGGGCGGAGGCCCTGGCGGCCCTGGACAAGTGGCGGCCGGCCGGCCCGCTGTCGGTCAGCGCGGGGCTCGGCCAGCCCAGGGAGATCCGCGACCAGCTGGCCCGGGACATGGCGCGAGACCTGACATCACGTGGGTTTGCTCGCGCCGACTTTCACCTCGAGGTCCTCTCGGCTTACAAACCCGGGCTTTCGTGGCTGTCCGAGGTGGTCATCCCGGACCTCAAGGGGCTCAGCCTGGGGTCCGAGGCGCGGGTGGTCATCCGCTTCGCCCCCTGCGTCCCACCGCCCGACGGCGGGAAATGGCTCGAGCTCCCCATCCGCTGGCTGCAGGAGCTCTACCCGGCGGACGACCTCATCGCCCGCGAACTCGGCCTGCCCGCCGACCACGTCATCTTCGAGATGGCCGAGGCGTCCGCGGTTGAACCGTTGGCGCCGACCGGCCCGACCTACGTCGTGAGCGTCTACCGCAATGAGGCGCGCGACTCGGCCTCACGGCCCATCTACAGCGCGTCCCTGACCCCGCCGGTGGCCGAGCGTCCATACCTGGAGGCTTTTCCGGAAGAAGGGCTCGTCCACCCGACCACCGGCTGGCTGCGCGTGGAGGCGGAAGGCCGTTCGGTGTTCGAGCGCCGCGTGGAGACCGACCTCGAGCGGGTCTGGGGCTTTCTCCAGAAGGACTTCCTGCCGGCGGTCACGGCCGAGGTCAAGGCCGCGGGTGGCTCGCCGCCCTTCTTCGAATCCCTCGACTTCGAGGTCTGGGTATCGGCCGCCGACGAGCCGTTGGGCCTGCGGGAGGAGCGCTTCTCGCCCCTCGAGGCCCTTCACGAGGACGTCTACTTTGTCACCCTCGACCATTTCGCCGCCCTCGGGCGGGCCATGACCGGCCAGCCCTTCCGCACGCCCGGCCCCGTCCTGCCCTGGATCCACCAGCGCCTAGGCGCGGGCCCGGAGGTGCGGGCGAGGCTCACCAGGCGCTCGCGCCCGGGCCCCACCGTGTCCTTCGCCGGAGACGAGCGGCGGGGAGGGGAGGCGAGGCAGGAGACCCTGGTCAAGCCCATCGCCCCGGCCTCTTCAGGCCTTGAGCGAGTGGAGGTCGACGAGGCGGGCCGCCCGCGGCGCGTCACCGTGGGCTGCACCTTCGCCACGGGCGAGGAGGCGCGGGCCGCCGCCGCCCGACTGGCCCTAATTCCCGATCTGGCCACGGCCGGGTTGCCGGGCGCGGACCTGGCTCTACCGGCCGGCTGCGCCCTGGAATGCCGTCTCGTCGCTCCCGGCGCCGACTCGGTGGTCGCCACGGTGCCCGGACCGGCAGTCAGCGCCGACGCGACCCCGGCTCAGACCGCCCCCAAGCACGTGGGCGCGGCACCCATCGTTCCCTACGACCACGTGCTGACGCTGACTGAAGGGAAGGCCGTCCTCGATCATCTGGCCACGCTCGCGCCGGCGCGGGTCTGGCCCGCCGGCCGTTCCTTCCAGGGCCGGCCGTCCGACTGCCTGGAGGTCGTCGAGGCGGGGGAGGGGCCAAGCCAGAACGGCGGGACGGGTGTTATCTCCCGCAACAAGCTCCGCCTGCTGCGCCCGACCCTGGTCATCGTCGCCAGGCACCACGCTAACGAGGTTTCCAGCAGTAACGCCGCGCTGCGTCTGGCCGAGGACCTCCTGACCGGCCCGAGCGGAGCCGAGCTGCGCCGCCGAGTGAACCTGGTCGTCATCCCCTTCGAGAACGTCGACGGCGTCGCCCTCCACGAGCGGATGGAGAAGGAGCACCCGACGTGGAAGCTGCACGCCGCCCGCTTCAACGCCGTCGGCCAGGACGTGGCGGGGGCCTACACCGACCAGAATACGGCCTTCGGCGAGTCACGGGTCCTGCCGCTCATCTGGGACCTCTGGCGGCCCGACGTCATCTCGGACGAGCACGGCGTGCCGTCCCACGAATGGGACCAACCCTTCGCCGGTTACGTTTGCCGGACGTTCTCGAGCTTCTGGCTGCCCCGGGCCTTCTTCTACGTATATCTGTCCTACCTCGACGACCCGGATTACCCCGACCGCCGCGCCTTCTCCGAGGCCATGCGCGAGCGCATCACCGACGCCCTCGGCGGCGACGGCGAGATCGGCGCCTGGAACCGCGTCTGGCGGCGCCGCTACGAGAAGTACGGCCACGCCTGGCTGCCCAAGGAATACCCGGCGCCCCCCAGCGACTACTACCGCGACCTCCTGGTCTACTTCACCGCGGTGAAGCGCGACGCGAAGGGCGGTTTCCAGCGGCGGCTGCCCGGCTCGAACCTGGTCTCCTGGGTGAGCGAGGTCAACGACGAGACGGCCCAGGGCGACTACCTCGCCCTCTGCGCCAGGGCCCACTATCTAGCTGACGAGGCCGTGCTGAGGCTGCTGGCCGATGGGCCGTGGGAGGTCGTCCGCGAGACGACGACGGTGCAAACGCCCGCGGGACAAGCGGTCCGGCGCTCCATTCGCCGGCCGCGCCCGCCGAAGTACTGAACGGCGCTCCCCGAACAGCTCTCTGGCTGACCGAAGAGGGGCTTGACCTTACATACTAGTATATATATACTGGTATATAAAGGGCGGGTCCTTTCTGATCTTGACTCTGGCTCATTGCCGGGCCCGCCGACCTCGTTCTCCTGAGAGGGAGTGGCGCAAACGTCCGTCAAATATGGCCTTCTGGGCCTCCTGGCCCGTCGCCCGGCCCACGGCTACGACCTCAAGAAGAGCTTCGAGGCGGCCGCCGGGGCACACTGGGACCTGAACTTCGGGCAGATCTACACGACCCTCAACCGCCTGGTCTCCGACGGCCTGGTCGAGGCGGAAGAGAAGACGCGGAGCGGCCCCCGCGAGAAGCTGACCTACTACATCACCTCAGAGGGGCTGGACGCGCTGGCCAACTGGGTCCGCCAGCCGGTCGGCCGGACAAAGCCCCTCCGCGACGAACTCTACATCAAGCTGCTCTTCGCCGACCGCCGCCGCCCCGAGCACATCCTGGCCCTCCTGGCCGAGCAACGCCGGCTCTACGAAGGCAACCTGGCCGAGGCCCGCGACCGCGCCAAGCGCGAGCGGGCGGAGAGCCTCGAGCCCGCGCCGGAGCAAGCCGGCCAGCCGGTGGCCGGGGCCGGCTCGGGGACCGCATCGGCGTCGGCCCCGTCAAAGCTCGACCGAGCCATCCGATTGGCCCTGGCCGAGGCCGCCGTGGTTCGCGCCGAAGCCGACCTGCGCTGGCTGGACCTCTGCGAGAACAAGATCAGTGTGGCCACTGACACCCTGCATGCTACCTCAGAGTAACAGTGGCTCAAGGAACACCGGGCAGAGGCGACCTTTGTCTGTGCGACTCTTGAGTCTGAAAACTTTGGGACTCAGGCAGGATTTTCCTAAGACAGCGTGGTATCTTCAGTCGCGAAGCGACTGAAGCCGCCGCCTGCCAAACTAATCGCTCTGAGCTGCGCTTTCGATACAGGGGAACTGGGAGGTCCGGGGATGAAAGATAGTCCCGTTGAGTTTAGGGAAGGTCAGTTGGCTTTGTTCCACTTGGAGCCATGGCGGGGCACTCCCCCCGCACTGACCGTCGGGGCGGCCTTTGTGCAGTTTGTGCCAGAGCTTGCTGGGCAGTCTAGTATTTTCCCCGTCCCGGATGATGTCCCTGCAGACTTCCCGCGTTTGGTACTGCAAGGCAAGCGGGGGGCTCTTTCCTGCATTTTTACAGGTCAGCGAACGGATCTAAAGTTCGTTGCACTACCTAACGCTGCTTTTGACTTCAAGCTTCTCGCTGACTCTTCGTTTGGCCTAATCAAAGCACTGGAGCATTTGGCAATGCGGGTTTCCCGCATAGGCTTCGTTGTTCAGGGGTCCGTCCCAGTTGAGGATGGGATTCAGTTCCTTCGCAAGAACTACGTAACGGGCGGGGCCTTTGAACAACAGGATGCAATCGAACTGAGTGTGCTCCGTTCCCTTGACGTTGGAGGAAGCGGTGTGAACCGTTGGCTTAGGTTGTTCGGTGGCGGCGAGATTCCGAGATCCGAGATACGGTTTATGGTTGATCTAAACACAAAACCCGGGCAAGATGGTGGAATTACCGGGGAAAGATGCACTGCGCTCTTTGAGGCCTTTGTTCGGTTTGTGCAGCAGCCTGCAAACCAGCTAATAGATTTGGTGTAACCAGAGGGAATGGGGGGAGCTCGGTGGAGCTTTCTTTTGCCGTCTACGGGGGCAGCACAACCACCGCGGAGCCTTTTGGGTTAAACATAAGGGGCTCAACGACGATATATAATAGGGGTACTAGTGAGCCAGCCTCTGTTCTGAGCGTTAGCAGAGTTTGGCTAGCTTGGCTACTCAAGAGTCTCATGGACGAACAAGGCCATGAGGAGTTTCGCAGGGTCCTAAGCATGACGCCCAGACCGGCGCTAGAGTCTATTGTGGAGAGCTTGATAGCTGCGATTGGGCCGGATGTCCTGGGCGTCCTAGAACAAGATACCCTCGTGTCACGTAGAATGGACCGGGTGGCAGGGAGGGATCCTGGAATGAGATCCGACCCGGTGGTGGAGTTTTACCTGACGGAAGTGAAGAAGATCCCCGAAGTGGCTGCTGTCTACACGAAGCAGATAGGCCGCTCGGTTAAGGTTTTCACGGTACTAAGAAGTGAGAAGTACGATGGTGACGTTATCATGTCCTTGGTTAGGCTTCAGAAAAAGGCCAACCAAGGCAGGCTCGGGACCTCCGTTGTCTTTCAATATATACCTGGGGGGCAGTTAGCACCTGAGTCTATCATGCCCCAAGGTATCAAGCGTGTGCTTTGAGGTGTAACATGGGAGACTCTCCTGCGCACCTCAAGAAGGCGGCTCTAAATGAAGAGCTTGCACGTAAGCTTGCGGACGAGGAACCATCAAAATATGCCGATTGGGTTATCACCACTGCCTTCTATGCAGCTATTCATTATGTGGAAGCATACCTGTTTTCTACTCCAGAGAAGCATACGGATGGCAGTTGCCCCTTAGACGGCGAAAGCGCAATGAGCACCCATGATTGGCGCGAACAACTGGTGGACAAGTATAAACCAACGGCTTCGGAGGCATACAGTTTCCTGCGGCAGAGTGCGTATGTTGCTCGATATCTATGCAATTCGGTTTTCACCGGAGTGGGTGCCGCGGACGGGATTAAGTACATGGAGTTAGTTAAGAAGGAATGCGGCTATTGATGCTCGTTTTCTGCACAGCGCGGGATACATGTTGAGCAGCTTCGGCTCCGCACGTGACCCAGGCGCAAGGTAGCAGGCAACTAGAGGACGACGGTGAAGGGTGTCTGGGGATTCCCTGCTGTCGCCCTTTTTGCGTCCTCAAACCGCTCAAACAAGGTGTAGTGTTCCAGTGCGCCTGGAGAGTCAGCAACGCAGCGACTTCCACAAGTTCTGGGCCGGCCAGACCGTCTCCGTCTTCGGATCGATGGTCGGCCGTTTCGCCATGCCCCTCGTGGCCATCTACGTCCTCGGCGCCGACGCGCGGGCGATGGGCCTGCTGAACGCGGCGGAGATGGCCCCGGGGGTGGCGATCAGCCTTTTTGCCGGTCTCCTAGCGGACCGCGTGCGGCGCCGACCGACCATGATCGCCGTGGACCTGGCCCGGGCGGTCCTCCTGGCGACCATCCCACTGGCCGTTCTGGCCCACCGCCTCTCCATGGGCCACCTTTACGTCGTGGCCCTGGCTGTCAGCGCCCTGACCGTCCTCTTCGACGTGGCCTACCAGTCCTACGTGCCCTCACTGGTCCCGGCCGGGGACCTGGTGGACGCCAACAGCAAGTTGCAGGCCACGGCGTCCCTGGCCGAGGTGACCGGTTTCGGCTTGGCCGGCGTCCTCGTCCAGGTCCTGACGGCGCCCTTGGCGGTGCTTGTCGATGCGCTTTCCTTCGTCGTCTCGGCCGTCTCTCTGCTCTTCATCCGCACACCCGAGCGTACTCCCGCAGCCGCGGCGGCGACGGAGGCCGCGGCCTCCGAAGTCGCGTCCGAATCACCCGCGGGGGCCTGGGCCGATATCCGTGCGGGCCTTCACTCGCTCTGGGCCAACCCGGTCCTGCGGACTCTGATCACCGCCGGCGGCCTATTGGAACTGTTCAGCGGGGCCTTCGGCGCCCTCATCATGCTGTTTGTCTCCAGAGACCTGGGCCTCCGACCGGCGTTGATGGGCGTGCTCTTCTCGGTGGGCGGGGCCAGCTCACTACTGGGGGCGCTGCTGGCTCAGCCGGTGGTCAGGCGGTTCGGGCTGGGCCGGACCCTGGTGGCCATGGCGGCGGTCTGGACCGTCGCCGCCCTGGCCGTCCCCTTGGCCCACGGCCCGCTGATCATGGTCTCGGCCTTCCTTGTGACTCAGCAACTGCTGGGCGACGGCTGCCTCACCATCTACCTTATCACCGCGACCAGCCTCCGGCAGGCCGAAGCCAAACCGGCCTTCCTGGGTCGGGTCAACGCCGGCTTCAACTTCGTCCAGGGCGGCTCGACGCTCTTGGGCGCGGTCGCCGGCGGCCTCCTGGGCTCCGCCATCGGCCTGCGGCCCACGCTCTTCCTGGCCGCGGGCGGGTTCGTCCTGGTGGCCCTGCGCCTGTACCTCTCGCCAGTCGCTCGCGGGGCCAGCACCTTGGAAAGGTCTTAGCCGGGGGGAGTTGGCAATTCCCGGTCGGCGTATTAAGCTCTGCCATCGGAGGTGTTGTCCATGCCGAAGTGCAGGAGATCAGAGGGGAAGCGCAGTCCCACGGTACGCAGCACCATCCGACCCGAACAGGCGGGCCGAATCAAGGACGCGAAGCTCCATGCGGAGATGATCGAAGGCTACCGGGCAATGGCCAAGGATAGCCGGGAGAACGCGGAAGCCACCCTTGCGGCACAGGCCGAGGTGGTCTTGCGTGACGATTTGCCGTCGAATGTCTGAGGGACTGCCCAACAAAAAAACGCCAGGGCGGGTCTCATCGACCTCCCTGGCGTCTCTGTTTCTTCAGGCGTATTCGGGAGCGCTGTCCGAGCGCCCCCCACCGGCGACCCCATCGGGGCCGCGGGCCCTCGCCGCTCACTTGATGATCCCCATCTCCCGGCCGACCTTGGCGAAGATGGCCAGGGCCTCGTCCAGGTCGCCCCGGGTGTGCGTGGCCGTGACGATGGTCCGCACGCGCGACTTCTCCTGGGCCACCGTCGGGAACCCGATGCCCTGGGCGAAGACGCCCTCCTCGAAGAGGCGGTCGCTGAACTTCATGGCCTTGGCGCCCTCGCCGATGATGACCGGGGTGATCGGCGTCTCGCTGATGCTGGTGTTGAAGCCGAGGTCGTTCAGGCCCTTCTTGAAGTAGCGGGCGTTCTCCCAAAGCTTCTCGATGAGCTCGGGCTCGTTCTCGAGGATGTCGACGGCGGCGATGCAGGCCGCGGCCACCCCCGGCGGGTGCGAGGTGGAGAAGAGGAAGGGCCGGCCGCGTTGGATGAGCCAGTTGATGAGGTTGGCGCTGCCGGCGACATAGCCGCCGAGCACGCCGACGGCCTTGGAAAGCGTGCCGACTTGGACGTCGACCTGCCCGTGCAGACCGAAGTGGTCGACGCTGCCGCGGCCGTTCTTGCCAAGGACGCCGCTGGAGTGGGCGTCGTCGACGTAAGAGATGGCGCCGAACTCCTTGCACAGCTTGACGATGCCGGGAAGCTCGCCGATGTCGCCGTCCATGGAGAAGACGCCGTCGGTGATGACCAGCATCCGCCGGTACTTGGGCTTGCACTCCTCGAGCACCTTGCGCAGGCCGGCCATGTCCTTGTGCGGGAAGACCTTGATGTCGGCCCTGGATAGGCGGCAGCCGTCGATGATGCTGGCGTGGTTTAGCTCGTCGCTGATGGCCACGTCGCCCTTGCCGATGATGGCCGGGATGACCCCGCTGTTGCAGGTGAACCCGGACTGGAAGACGAGGACGGCCTCGGTATGCTTGAACTCGGCCAGCCGCCGCTCCAGTTCGAGGTGGATGGTCATGGTTCCGATGATGGTCCGGACGGCGCCCGAGCCGACCCCGTCCTTCTCGGTGTACTCGACCATCGCTTCCTTGAGCTTGGGGTGCGTGGCCAGGCCCAGGTAGTTGTTTGACGAGAGGTTGATGACCTTCTTCCCGTCGATGACCGCCCGGGGGCCCTGGGGGCTCTCCAGCACCCGCAGGGGACGATAGATGCCCTGTTCCTTCAGTTGCCGGAGGTCGTCCTCCAGGAAAGCCAGCGGATCGTGCGCCATCACGAACTCCCCCTTCGCGAAGACTATGGGAAGAGGACCACCTTGCCGCAATTTCCCGATTGCATCAGGGCGAACCCCTTCTCGAACTCCTCGAGCTTGAAGCGATGGGTGATGAGGGGGGCGATGTCCAGGCGGCCCGAGGCCAGCAGCGACCGCATCGTGTACCAGGTTTCCCAGATGCGCCGTCCGGTGATGCCGTGGACGGTCAGCCCTTTGAAGATGATGTCGTTGGCCAGGTCGACCTCGATCGGCCGCGAGGGTACGCCGAGCAGCGAGATCCGGCCGCCGTTACGCAGCGCGGTCAGGCTGAGCTTGATGGCCGAGGCGACCCCGGACATCTCCAGGACGACGTCGACGCCGAGCCCGTCGGTGCGCCCCATGATTCCGCCGAGGGCGTCGTCGCGGCCCGCCTTGTAGGTGAGGTCGGCCCCGAGGGTCTTGGCCAGGTTCAGGCGGTAATCGTTGACGTCGGTGGCGAAGATGGTCGCGGCCCCGGCGGCCTTGGCCACGGCCACGGCGCAGAGCCCGATGACGCCGACGCCCGAGACGAGCACGGTCCGGCCGATGATATCTCCCGAAAGGGCGGTGTGAATGGCGTTGCCCAACGGGTCCTGGATCGAGCAGGTCGCCGGCGAGGTGGCCGGGTCGTTCTTCCAGATGCTGGCGGCAGGAACGGCGACGTATTCGGCGAAGCAGCCGTCATGGTCGACGCCGAGGATGCTGTAGCGGCGGCAGACGTGGCCCTGCCCGGTCCGGCACTGATAGCATGTGCCGCAGACGCGGTGGCTCTCGGCAGACACGAAATCCCCCGGACTCAGGTCCTCCACGTCGCGGCCGACTTCAACGATGTCGCCGGCGAACTCGTGACCGATGATCCGGGGGGTCTTGATCCGTTCCTGCGACCACTGATCCCAGTTGTAGATGTGGAGATCCGTGCCGCAAATGGATGTGGCGGTGACTTTGACCAGGACGTCGCGCGGTCCGACGCTGGGAATGGGCACGGTTCGAAGCTCGAGGCCGGGTGCGGCGTTGGGCTTGACGATGGCTTTCATGGTGCCTTTCATGACTCCGACCTCCTTGGGATAGCGGCGGCGCACCCTGGCCGCCCCTGCCATTTTAGCACAACCCTGGGACAAAGTCACCACTACTGAAAGCGCCGCTAGCTGGAGGTAAAAGCCTGCAAAAGGGCGAACCAAAAGGCGTTCCCGGACGTCTAAAGGAGCAAGACAAGCCCAAGGAGCTCAACATGGTGACTATCTCATCGAGGAAACTGATCGCGGCCATCCTTGTCATCGTCCTCGCCTTCGGTCTGGCCGTGACGACGGCCGGTTGCGCGATTCGGCCAACCCAGGCCGGCAACGACGGTTCGGCGGGGCAGGGCGGCGACCAGGGGGGCCAGGGCGGCCAGGGCGGCACGACCCCCGTCACCGCCCCGACGCTGGCCGAGATTCAGAAAGAGTTCCACCCCAACGAGCTCGGGCGGGTCCTCATCCTCGAGTATCACCAGATCGGGGACCACGAGGAGCGCTGGGAGCGCAGTTCCGCGAATTTCCGCAAGGACCTGGAGACCCTCTACGCGCAGGGCTACCGGCTCGTCAACCTCCGTGACTACCTGGCCGGGAAGATCGACCTGCCGGCCGGCTTCTCGCCGGTCATCCTGACCTTCGATGACGGCGACAGCGGCCAGTTCCGCTACATCATCAAGGACGGCCAGCCGGTCATCGACCCGAATTCGGCCGTCGGCATCCTGATGGACTTCCACCAGAAGCACCCGGACTTCGGGTTGGCCGGTACATTCTACGTCCTGTGGCCCTATCCGTTCGGTCAGAAGGACTACGCCCGCCAGAAGATAAGCTTCCTCATCAACAACGGCTTCGAGGTCGGCAACCACACGGCCAGCCACGACAAGCTGTCCGGACTGACCCCCGACCAGGTCCAGAAGGAACTGGCCCTGCCCAACAAGTACGTCTCCGAGGTCGTCCCCGGCTACGCCCTGGACAGCCTGGCCCTACCCTATGGCATCAGCCCCGCCGACCCCGAGCTCCTCAAGAAGGGCAGTTACGAGGGCACGTCCTACGAACTCAAAGCGGTTCTATTGGTCGGGGCGGCGCCGGCCCTGTCTCCGTTCGACAAGGACCTCAACCCCTATAAGTTGCCGCGCGTCCAGGCCATCCAATCGGAGCTGGATAAGTGGCTGTCGAACCTCAAGGACCCGTCGCGCCGATACATCTCCGACGGGCGGCCCGACGTGGTCAGCGCCCCGAAGAGCCTCGGGGACAAGGCGTCGCCGGACCTCGCCAAGTCCGGGAAGTTGAGCCTGTATGAGACGACGGGCCCCTGAGCCATCCGCTCGGGCCGCGCGCACAAGCCGGGGTTTAAGCAAACCCCGGCTTTTCTATGCCCTCATGGGCCGCTCGGCGGGTGGCAAGACTATGGTCAGGTTCGGCCGGCAGCCCGGGTCATGGGCGAATGGTCCATGACGGGCTGCCGGCGCGTCAGTGGGGGGAGTCCGCTTGCGTCGGCCGGCCCGAACACTCATCGCTCTACTCTCGGCCGTGCTGGCCTGCCTCATCCTGCTGGCCGGCGGTGAGACCATCGACTGGTGGCGTGGCGTCGCCCTGCCGTACTCGCCGAAGCCGGTCGCCCTGGCGCCCGCCGGCGACACGCCGGTCGTCGGAGCCCGCCAAGGCTCGTCGCTCGGCCTCGACGCATGGACGGCGGCCAGCTCCGGGGTCCACCTGGACCTCGGGCTGATCGTCCCCGGTGGTCAGGCGGACGACCCGCCGGCCGTCGACGTCTACGCCCGTTTCCTCGACGACGAGGGCTATGCGTACCGGACCGTCACCGCCCGCGAGCTGGCGGCGATGGGTCCGACCCGCCTGGCGCATGAGTTCGCCGCGATGCTCCTGCCCGAGGGCGGGTTGAGTGCGGCCACGCCGGCCGAAGCCGGAGCGCTCGAAGGGTACGTGGGCAAGGGCGGTCACCTCATGTCGGTCTGGGCCGCCGGGCTCGACCGGCCGCCCGGCGCTTTCACGAACCGCATGGCCGCCGGCACCGCCGGCGCTCTCCTCGACCTCTTCGGCGTGACGCCGCGGGACGGCGAGGTCACGCGGACCCAGTGGATTATCCCATCCTGGTCGCCGATGGCCGCTCACGTCGACGAGGGTTCCATGGACGGCCTGGTCTTCCGGCCGTATGGGGCCAAGCCCGTGGAAAGCCCGCGCCTGCCCATCGAGAGAGGGCGGGCTCGCGCCCTCACCCCCGATATCTTCGAGGCTAAGCACGCCGGCGGCGGGCGGACGGTCCTTGTCGACGGGCGGCTGGCCGACGAGAAACGGGTCGGCAACGACTCGCTCTTCCGCGGCATCGTCAGGTACTTCCTCGACGACGTGGCCGGCCTGCCGAGGGTGACGCGGAGCCCCGCCGGGGCCGCCGGGCTGGTCATCAACATCCACGTCTGCTCCAGCGCCTACTTCCCGAGCCTCGACCGGCTCTTGCGGATGGGCGCCTTCGACCCGCGCCGGCCCGTCTCGACCCACTTCACCCCGGGGCCCGACACCTACCTGCCCGGCGACGGTCTGGGGGTCTACGCCACCAGCCAAAGCAAGGGCCGCCCCTTCGTCGAGAAGATGGCGGCCTATGGCGCCGTCGGCGCCCACGGCGGCTGGATCCACAACTACTGGGCCTTCGAGTCCGACCGCCTGCCCTGGGCCACCAAGAAGCGCTACATCGATGACAGCCTGGAGGCTCTGGCCGGCGTCACCGGCCGTCCGGTCACCGAGTACAGTGCCCCGGGCGGCACCCACGACCTTGTCACTGACGACTACCTCGTCCAGCGGGGCCTGGTGGCGGCCGCCTACCCGGGGGCCGAGAACGCGCCGCCATCGCATTCCTGGACCGAGGGCCGGCGCCTGAGCCGCCTGTGGCACTTCGGGTACACCGGCGACCAGCGCGGCTTCTGCCCCGAGAACATGCTCACCGCCGGGCGGACGGGGGCCGACCTCGTTCCCGAGGTGCGGGCCATCGTCGACCGCGTGGCGGAGAGCCGTGAGATCAGGCTGTTCTACCTTCATCCGCTGGTGGTGGGGGACCACCCGGAGGTTTGGCGGGCCCTGGCCGACGAGGTCGACCGGCAGGTGCGGGCCGGGCGGTTGGTCGTGGCGACGATGAGCGACTTCGCCGCCTTCCTCGACCGGGCCGACCGGGTCCGGCTCGAAGCCCGCCGAGCCGGGGGGAAGTTGACCCTCACGGCCGAATCACCCGAAGCCATGACCGGCGTGACCCTGGCCGTCCCGGCCCCGGGTGGGCGGGCTCAGGTCAGGGCCTCGGCCGCCCACCGGCTGGCCTTCGACTCCGCGCGCGGCTGGGTCTACCTCACCATCGATGAACCGGTGTCGAGTCTGGTGGCGACCGTGGAGGCGACCACGGAGACGACCGCGGAGACGACCGCGGAGACGAGTCCCTGAACGGCAACCCCCGCCGGGTATGACCGAGAGGTAAGACCTATCGAGGAGCCGGGGCCAGCTAGACCCGCATGGCAGGATGATTCCGTCGAGATGTGTCGAACGAAATGGTCCACGACGGCAGAAGGAACGTCGATTCATAGGGAGAATGCAGGGTCGGGAAATGAAAGGAATGCATCTAATAATGAACATACCCACTGTGGTATAGAAGGGTGGCCCACGGTGGTCAGAGTACTGATCGCTGATGATTACTCTCCAACACGAGAGATGCTGCGGCTCTTCCTGAGCGAAGACCCGGGCTTGGTCGTCGTCGGTGAGGCGGAAAACGGGTTGCAGGCGGTCGAGTTGGCGCGGGACCTGTCTCCGGATTGCGTCCTGATGGACGTGGCCATGCCGGTCATGAACGGCATCGCCGCCACCAAGCTGATCCGTAAGGCCGATGACCGGGTCCGGGTCATCACCCTCAGCGGGCATTCCGAGCCCGGTGTGTCCCGAGCCGCCTTGGCGGCCGGGGCTTACCGCCATCTGACGAAACCGTTCGATCTCTTCACCTTGGTCGCCCTGCTCAAGGTGATCGACGAGGGCCCGGCCCCGGAACCCGGGCGGGCCACGGCCGAGCCGGGCTCCACGCGGGCTCCCAGGCCGGCCTTACAGCCTGGTTTTCTCCTTGACGGCAGTGGCCAGGGTCGCTCCTAGGACCGCGCCGTAGGCCAGGAAGGAAACCAGGGTTACGGCGGCCGTGCGGTTCCCCATGTTCCACATCGTCGGTCCCAGGCTGAAGGCCCAGATGACGAGGCCGGCGGTGATCCATAGGATGAGCCCGTAAAGGACGCCCCAGAGGACGTTGGACCGCTGTTTCACCACGCTGGCGTAGATCAGGCCGGCGGCGATCCCCAGGATGAGGTCGATGCCAAGTCCGACGGCGTTGACGAGGATCCACGGGGCCCGGATCGATCCGACGAAGATGCTGCCCAGCAGGTTGAAGAGGTTGAACCGGGACAGGTTGGCCAGGTATCCGCCCAGCATCAGGACGGCTTTCACGAGGGTCCCCCAGATGCTTCCGGCGAAAGTCACCCGGTAGATGTCACCCATCAACTACGAACTCCCCCCACAAGAAGAATCGAACCCGCCTGCCCGCGGAACCGCGAGGACCGGCGGGTGTTATTATACCTCGCCACGGCGAAAACCTCGGAATTCATTCCGAGGATGAAGCCGATTGTATGTTCGGGTCACACAAAGTATACTTGAGCCACAAGCGGTGCGAGATCGAGGTCGTCCATCAGTGCAGTACAGGGCGAAAGGCGGTGAGCGAAGCTGCAAAGAGCATACCGGTTCCGGTTCTACCCG
>JAJYMC010000031.1 GCA_021787335.1 Bacillota bacterium
CCTCTTGGGGACACCGCTCCCGGCAGGACTCTAGCGTTTCGATGGGTACTCCGGCCGAGCGGATCCACCGGGGAGCAGGCCCATCGGCAGAGAGCGAACAATAAGTGAAAAACCTCGATGTTCAAGAATGTCAAGGTTTTTCGGAGCGGCATAATACCCTCCGAATCACAGGCCGGTCTTCGGGGGGTTGGTGCCTTGTCCCTGTCATCGTTCTGGTGGTCGGTCATCGGGGGGCTCATCGTCGGCGTCCTGACGACCGTCGCTTCGGGGTTGCTGTTCCCGGCCTTCTTCAAGGCCGCGCTGGTCCGGCTGATCACGCCGATCATCGGCACGCCCTCGAACCGCAACGTCTTCTTCCAGACAATGGCCCTGCCGCGGATGATCGGGCCCCTGTCGCTCCTGCAAATCCTGATTCGCGGCGAGACGGGTGAGCCCTTCCGACGGCCCCTGGGCGCGGCCCGCCGCTTCCGGGGCCTCGATGACCTGCTCTTCGTCCCGGCCCAGGTCGCCAAGCTGCCGACGATGTCCATCGAGGACGTCGACACGACGCTGGTCATCGGGCCGCGGGCGAAGAAGCCCTTGACGTGCAAGACACCGATTCTCGTCGCCGGGATGGGCTACGGCGTGTCGGTCAGCGAGCGGGCCAAGGCCGCGCTGGCCAAGGGGGCGCAGCTGGCAGGGACGGCCCTGTGTTCGGGGGCCAGCGGCTTTTTGCCCCAGGAGCGCACGACCGTCGGACGCTACATCGTCCAGTACAACCGGGCCGGCTGGGGCAACGCCATTGAGGACCTCCGCCAGGCGGACGCCATCGAGATCGCCTTCGGCCGCGGGGCCTCGGGCGGGGTCAGCGAGCCGACGCCGGCGAGCGAACTCCCGGCGCGCTTTCGCAAGCTGAACAACATCCCCTCCGACGCCCGCGAGGTGCGGGTGGAGGCCCAGTTCGAGGAAATCAAGGACGGGCGCGACCTCAGGCGCGTGGCCGACCGGCTGCGCGCGGAGTGCGGGGGCGTGCCCATCGGTGTCAAGCTGGCCGCCGGCGACATCGAGGCCGACCTCGAGGAGGTCCTCGTGGCCGAGCCGGACTTCATCGTCATCGACGGGGCCGAGGCGGGCGGCGAGGACGGTTATGCCGTCATGGCCGAGCACTTCGGGCTGCCGACGGTCTATGCCATCCCTCGGGCCGACCACTACCTGCGCGAGCGCGGGGTGCGCGGCCGGGTCACCCTCATCGCCTCGGGCGGCCTGCACGAGCCGGGCGACTTCCTGAAGGCCATGGCCCTCGGGGCCGACGCCGTGGCTATCGGCACCGCCGCGGTGCTGGTGATGATCCACTCCCAGGCCTTCAAGGTCTTTCCCAAGGACCCGCCCTTGACGCTCATCCTGCCGAACACCGAGGGCTCGGACCGCTTCGACTTTCACGCCGCGGCCCACCACCTGGCCAACTTCATCCGGGCCTCGACGCGCGAGATGGCCATCGGCGCCCGCGGCCTCGGCCACCTGAAGCTGTCCCAGGCCAATGTCGACGACCTCTACGCCCTGACCGCGGAGATGGCCGCCATCACCGGGGCCCGCCCGGCCTACGAGCCGCCGTCCCCCTGGACACAGGGCGAGCCTCCCACGACGGGAGGCCCGGGAGGCCGGCGATATCACCCAGTGGGGCCGGCGGTATCACTCACCATCCGCGGTGGCGGGCAGGTTGAAGCGGCGTACTTCCTCGAGGTAAGGCTTGATGGCGTCGTCGTTGATGGCCTCGGGGGAGACAGTCAGGAACCGGCGTAGTTGGCTCTCTATGCCTGTCCCGCACTGGACCAGCCGCTCGAAGCGGGGGTCGTTGACGCTCGCCAGGGGGACGCCCTTGTATCTTTCTTTGGCTTCTCGCAGACGGTCGAGCAGGGGCAGGATCCCGGTCGGGCCGGTGCGCTGGTCGGAGTAGGCGGCGATCTTCAATTCCCAATCGTCGGAGGCAAGCGTATCCTCGTTCCGCACGAACGTCTTCCCGGCCAGGATGGTCAGCACCCGGGCCGGCACGCCGACCTCCTTAGCGATGTTGAGGGTGATCTCCTGGTCGGTCTGTCCGTATCTCTCTCGGGCGCTCTTCTGAACGGCCTTCCAGTATCCCAGGTTCTGTTCGATCTCCTCGGGGAAAAGGCTGGTGACGCGATCGTAGTCGACCTTGGCGATGTTGCCGATGTCGTGGATAAGCATGGTCAGGAGGAGGGTCTGACGGTCGACCGGGGGGCCGCTCCAGTGGTCGACGATGAGGGCCGCGACCGCGGCCGACCTGAGCATGTGCATCCTCAGATAGGGGTTGACGCGGTAGGCGGAGTACAGCGAGACGATGTCTCTGGCCTGGTCCGACGCCCGCGGTGCGGCTCGGCGGGTTTCGTCGGCTTTGAGGCCTTCCTTGGCGGTGGTGATCGGCCTCGATTGGAGGATCCATATCTCGTCGTTCTTCACGGTCCATTCGATGTCCTGGGGACGCCCGAAGGTTTCCTGAACCGTATCGACCGCCCGGAGCAGCCCTTGGAGCAATTCATTGGAGACTACTCCTTGCCAGTGGCCGCCCGACTCCTCTTTGACCACCGACCGCGCCGGCTTGTCGACTGTGTATCGCACGGGGACCACGCGGCCATCCGTCAGGGCGTCATTGCCACCGGGGACGGCTTCGAGAATCAGACGGTCCTGGTCGCCGGACACCGGGTCCGTGGTGAAGCAGACGCCGGATACGTCGCCCAGGATCATCTCCTGGACTATCACTGAGCCGCGGGCGTCCTGGCCCGAAGCCGCTACCATGCTCTCGATCTGCCGAACCACGCTGACCGGGACGTCTTGTCGTTCTATGCAGGACCAGGTGTCGTACTCGCCGGCGTGCGAGCGATCCGCCGTGTCCTCGGCCATGGCGCTGCTACGGACGACGAACATCGCCCCGCCGAGATACTCGAGGGCCGTCAGGACCTCCTTGTGAAGGGCTTCCCACTGCCCGCCGGCGCCGTCCGGAGTGGCCAGGCCGACCTCGCGGGCGACCGTATCGAGCGGCACGACGAAGAAATGGGGCACATTCAGGCCGGCATGGAGCATCTTGGAGAGGTTGTAGGCTTTGGAACCCACCCTCTTCGCTCCGGCGTCGAGGACCGCCGGCTCGTCCAGGGTCCACTTCCGCTCGCTGGGGTTGACCACCGACACATACCCCTCATCGGCATTGAGGATGACGAAGTCATCATCCTTGACCGCCTGGAGCAGGTTGGCCACGCCTGAAATGGCCGGCCTGCCGCATTCTCGGCAGACCACCGCGACGTGTGAGGTCACTCCCCCCGCCTCGGTTATCACCCCGCCGGAGATGGGGATGAGGTCATAGAGGTCCGGGTCCATGGACTCGCTGACGATGATGTCCCCTTTGTGGAAACGTCGTTCGGCCAAGTCTTCTTTTCGTATCAGGATCTTGCAGCGGCCCCTGGCGACCCCTTCGCAGACCGGTGTCCCGTGCAAGAGGGTGGTGGACGAGTCGATCTTGCTCCGGCGGTTCAGCTCATCGCGGACCCAGGCGAGGTCCGCTCCAGCCAGGACCGTCTCGTTCTCGCCATCGAGGACATGCACAGCCAGCTGGACCCGCGATCGTTCCGCGGGTTTGACCGGTCGGCCGGTGCGCAGGAGGTCTTCCACTTCCTCCGGCAGGAGGCAGCGGACCTCAGCTTCCGGGCAGGCCTTGCGTCGGGCCACCTCGGCCAGGAGTTGATCAAGGTAGCAGAAGTTGCGCAATTGCACGTGCCGACGGTATAGCTTGGCGATACCCAACCTGGAGTGCAGGCGGAAAAGGAGTTGGTGGATATGGTCGACGCCGTGATCCTTGAAGGCCGCCTGTCTTTTTTTCTCGGCCTGCTCCAGCCGCTTGGAGTACTCCTCCGAGCTCGGGAAGGAGTCTCCCCTGTCCTCGAGGGTGAACGCCATGCGCTGAATGTAGTAATTGAGGTCCCGGACCGTCCGGGTTCCCAGACCGTGGTAGCCCCAGAAGCGCCACTTGTTGCGGTGCTCCGCGATCTGGCTCAGGAGGTCCGGGGGCATGCGCAACAGGGCCCGCTTCGCCCCGCTGGCTAGAAGCTCATGGCCCTTCACCTGCGCCTGGATGGCCTTCAGGAGATCCTGGAACTCGCCCATCTCCCGAGCCGCCGGGCTCATCACCTCGGGATACGTCAACGTGTTGAAGAGCCGGTTCAGCTCCTTGTTGTCGTTGGCCAGGTGGGGTGCATGTTCCTTGAGGTAAGAACGAAGGTAGTTCGAGAAGGTGTCCATCCCACGGTCCAAGGCTTCCGGGATCCGCGCGACCTGATAGAGGGCCATGTGGCAACGGTTATGGGCTTCATATATCTTCAGCAGATCGAGGTCGGACATGGCGGCGAACGGAGCGACATCATCGGTGTACGGGAAGACCTTGCTCAGTTCGTCCCCGAGCTGGTAGATTCGCTGGATGATCTCCTGCAGCCAGTCCGGATCCTGGCGGATCTTGTCCAATAAGGCCTGGGCCACCCGCCGGCAATCTTCCCGGGGGATGAAATATGCCTCGTTGAAGTCCTCATAGACGGCGATCAGGCTCTTGTAGCCGAACTCCCGAAACTCCGGCGGCAGATACTTGCGGCAGCTCTGACGGGTGTAGAAGGTCGAGAAATGGAGGTCCTCATCGAAGTTGACCGCGCCGACGACCCAGTCGGCGCTTTCGATCAACGCCCGGAGGGCGGCGACATCCCCGCTTTCCGTGAATGGGGCGGGCCCCTCGGCCGCCGGTCGGGAGGGACGGCGCCCGCTGTCGGTCAATGGGGACGCGGGGCGTCTGGCTTGGGGCACGTCCCGGGCGGGCGCGGCAGGCATCGCCGGAGTCGCGAGCGCCGTGGCCACCGTGGCCGCCGTGGCCACCGTGGATGGCAACGAGACGACCGCCGTGCGCGGGGGGAACATGTCCTCGAGTTCCGCGAAGGGTGGGATGGCCTCGAGCAGGTAACCCAGATAGGCCGCGGCCACGTGGGCCGAGTACGGCTGGATGATGCTGTCTCGCTTCTCGTCCCGGTTGCCGTCGGAAAGATCGGAGATGCCTCGGATGATCAGGTACGGCCTGGGGCGATCGGCCCGCGACGCGGCCCGCGAAAGCCCTTCGGCCTCCGTCTCCAGGGCCAGCACTCTGTGCTCCAGTTTGGCCTTGTCCCGGACATGGCTGTCATCGATGATGGCATTGGACGTTCCGATCGTCCCCACCAGAACCGAGGGAGGCCTCTTGGCCGAGGTCGGCCACATGGAAGCCGGCCACCTCTGCCGGCGGAGCCCCGCCAGGACCCGGGGGAAAAGCAAAAAATCCCGGGCCCATCCAGTCCACCGGGTGCCGTCGACGGACATCTCCGACTGAAGCGTGTCGACGTATTTCAGAAGGCTCGGCGCTGGGGCCGTCAGGTTATGTCCCCTGAACTCGAAGTCGCCCTGTCTGGTGTACTTGCCGGAGTCCAGCTGCACGATAAATCGGGAGACCACCACGTCACCGACCTTGGCCGGCTCCACCCCTCCGGCGACGCCCAGGAAGAAGAACGATTGGATGGTCGGGAACTTATGGAGGACGTCGGTGGCGGCGGCGGCCGTGTTGGCCTGCCCGTAACTCGGCGGAGGCAGCACGACAGGATGAAGGCCGCCGTTGGCCCTGATCGCCCCGTGGGTGTTGGGGTTGAGGGTGTCGAACGGCATCCCGCTGAACTCGAGCAGATGCTTGACGGCGGCCCGTTCGGCCGGCATGGCGGTCAGGATTGCCACCGTCGGTTTATACAGACTGGTCACTGCCCCATACCCCCCGGCCACGGCGCCCGGGCCACCGTCGGCCTCAGAGACCCTGAGTAGCTCCGCTTCCTCCGATTCTCCGGTTCCCGCTGGTAATCCTTCCAGGTCTTTTGACAGGCGGGTTGGCGCACCGCACAAGACTAAGGCCCCCGACTTGGCCTGTCTCCCGGACAAACTGAGGGCGGGGCCGTCTGCACGCCGGAAACGGCCATGGCGAAGGGGAAGGCCGACGGCGAATTGGCTGAGCTCGACTTGGCCTGACAGCATCCTCGAGTCGGCCTGACAGCGTTCTGCTTGTTGCACGGCCCCCGTCGCCGAGGGTCGTTTTTTCTACCTTCTTGTTGGAAAATGTTCCCTGGACAGGGACAGGGATTCTTCGCCTCTCTACGAAAAATGAGTACATACTTCGGGGCTCGCAAACGAGACCGAGTGGACGGACTGCATGTCAACCAAGGGAGGAATTCGTGGTGGCAAGGCTTCTCTATCAGATGGCCTGGATTGACGCCAAGAGAGCGTTCCAGCAGACCAGGCTGGCCCTGGTGCCGATCGGCAGCGTTGAGCAGCACGGCCCGCACATGCCGCTGGGGACCGACTTCATGATCGCCGAGTATCTCGCCAAGGCGGCCGGCGAACGGCTCGACGCCATCATCACCCCGGTTATCCCGATCGGTTATGCCGCCTATCACGCGGACTTCCCCGGGACCCTCTCGGTCAGCAAGCAAACCCTCACGGCCTACGTCGGGGAGTTCTGCGCCTACTTGGTCAAGTACGGGATCACTCACATCATTTTCGTCAATGGGCACGGTGGGAATGGCGGACCCCTCGACACCGTGGGGCAGACACTCCGGGACCAGGGTATCGCCGTCGCCAACTTCATGTGGTGGGAAAGCGCCCCCGGCCTGGACTCGGATTGGAGCCCCAACGGTCACGGCGACGCCATCGAGGGCTCGATGATCCTGGCCATCGAGCCGGAGACGTTCCGCAAGGACCGGGCCGCACTCCCGGTGAACAAGAAGCTCACCACGAGCCTCCAGGCCCTCGACGGCTCCAACGTGTCCTTCGGGAGGGGCCAGGTCAGGGTGGCTCTGCGGGTGGGCGACGTCTCCGACACGGGCAACATGCTGGAGTACGGTCTCAACGACACGGCCAATTTCACCCGCTCCCCCGCGGATGCCAACGAGCGTCTCGGCCGCGAGATGCTCGATGGCCTGGCCGAATACCTGGTCGCCTTCGGCCGGGAGTTCCTCGACTTGTCCTTCAGACCCTGAACCCCGTTCTCGCTTCGTCGGCCCTGTCACCGGCCGTAGGACCGGAGCGTCCGCAGGCTCTCGACGGTCGCGAAGACGACGAACTGCGCGCCGTCCTCGGAGCCCCACGACCCGTCCGGGCGCTGGGATTGAGACAGCCACGCCAGGAGCCCGGGAATCGGCGGACGGTCGGCGGGAATGCCGCCGCGCCTGAAGCTCTGCAACATCCAGGCCAGCTGGCTGGCCTCCCAGACGTCCGGGGCATGAGCACCGATGGCGTCGAGGGCTGGCCCGACCGCCGGGTGGTCGGGCCCGAGCGCCGCGGCCAGGGCCGAGGCGGCCAGCCAGGTGGTGTGCCAGAAGCCCACGAACCGGCCGTTGGCGTGGCGATGGTCAAGGAGGAACTCGAGGCCGCGGTCGAGGGCAGCCCGCGCGGCCTCGGTGGCGCGGGCCGCCTCGGTGGCGCGGGCGGCCTCGGCGATCCGGGTCAGGGGTGGCGAGACGTCCGCGTCGAGGCGCATCGCGGCTGGCCGGGTCAGCTCCAGGCAGCACGCCGCCGTCAGGTACATACGGGCTCTGGGGTCGCCGGGGGTCTCCCACGGGACCGGCGTCGGGCCGACATCCTCGGGGCGCTCATCCCAGCCGCCGTCGGGCGATTGTCGGGATATGAGGTAAGCCAGGGCCCGGTCGAGGGCCGCCACGGGGTCGCGCGCGGCCGGCCCGCCGGGTACGACCGATGCGGCCTGCACGGCCGGGCACGAGCCGGGCAATCCCAGCGCGTCGTAGTGGACGAGGGCGGTGATGGTCGCCCCGATGCCACCGTAGCCGCCGTCAGGGCGCTGCCCGGCCAGGAAGTCCGTTACGACGGCCGCGTCCGGCTGGGCGCGATCGAGCACCCAAAGTACTTCGGCCCTCTCGCGGGGCGTACCGCGCTCGAGGACCAAACTTCTGGCCGCACCGATATCGATGGCAGCCCCTGAGTTCCCGCGGTTGGCGGATCCCAATCCCTCAACCCCCTGCCGGACCAAAGCTGGTCCGGCTTTGCATTCGCCGTCCGGAACGTGACCACCTGTAGCCCGCGGCCAGCTTTCCCACAGCGGCTGGTCCCTCATGGCTTCCGCTCGGCCTCTCGCACACCGGCGGCCAGAGCCGCCAGGATCTGGGCAAGTTGCCCGACGTCCTCGGCGCCCCTCAATTGGCCCTTAAGGTAGATGGCCAGACCCTGCCCGGTGACGCGCACGCGGGCCACCCCCAGCCTCAGAGAGGCCAAGAGCAGCCGGCGCGCCTCGGGGCTAAGGATCGCGGGGACTTCCGCCCGGTCGAAAGCCTCGACCTGGAAGGCCCGGTCGAACTCGGCATCGCCGGTGGCTGCGGGCGGCCGAGCGTTGCCCCTGCCGGCCCGAGCGGTGCGGACCTCCATCCCTCGGACCCACGACTTGAGATAAGCGGCGACGCGCAGGGCGTCGGGACCCTCAGGCACGGGGCCATCCCGAAGGGGACGCCTGACCGTGATGACGTATGCGCCATGCCGTCCAATCAAGTACGGATACTGTCCGCTGAACTCGGACCGGAAGACCGCGGGGTCGCAGTACAGGCGCAGCTCGCGGACCAGGGGTTGGGTGGCCTCGTCTGATGGCCGCTTGATCACGGCGAACCCGGCCTGCGAGGCCAGACTGAAGAGGGCTTTGCGCTCCCATCTCGCCGCGACGCCCGCGGCCCCGGTCGCGGACAGGGCCGACAGGGCCACGACGGCGATGATGTACAGCGGGTTCGGCATGAACACGAGGTAGGCGGTGAGCAGCCCGGGGAAGACCACGGCCAGTGTGCCAAGCACGGCCTGCCGCTCGGACGGCCGCCGTCCGGCCACCTGTGGGGCAAGGACGCGCAGGACGAACCACCAGAGACCGACGAACGCAAGCCCGCACCCGGCGGCCACACCCAGGATGATGATGGCCGGGCGCAACGGCGACCCGCGGTCGAGCGGCATTCGGCCAATGACGTTATTGCTCAGGTCCACGTCGAGCAGCCAGCCCTTGGGGTCCAGGACCAGGCGGCGCGGGCGCGCGCTGGTGGCCAGGGTCACGTAGGTCGTCTCGCCGGTCAGGTCGACGCGCTTGACCTCTTTGCTTCGGCCGGTGTCGATGAGCAGGTCGACGAAGGGGGTCGTGGCCGTCCCGTGGTCAACGATGGTGGCCACGGTGGCGTAGCCCTCGCCCACCCGGTCCGTGTACCACGAGTCCAGCGACAGGTCCAGGCGGTCAGTGCCCTCCAGCCACTGCTGAGCGAACCAATCGAGGTCCTGCCCGGAGACCTCCTCGGCGGTGGCCATGAAATCCCAGACCGTATAGGGGATCGGTTGGCCCGGCTCGGCGCCGTAGCGGTCCAGGATCATGCGGAGGGTCCGCCAGAAGGCGTCATCGCCGATCTGGTAGCGCAGCATATGCAGGACCAAAGCCCCTTTGTCGTACACCATCTCATAGGGAGGTGCCGCGGAGCTTGCCCCCAGGATGGGTACATCCCCCGACCTGGTGGCCTTGAGATACCTCGACCGGTGAAAGCGCGTCAGGCCCAGCCATTCGTCATCTCCGCGTTCTGACGCGACGAAAGCGTCCGCGGCATAGGTCGCCATGGCTTCCAGCGGCCACTCGCCGCTGACCTGATAACCCCACCACTCGTGAGTGATTTCGTGAGAAACCAGGTTAGGCCATTCCCTCCAGGCACCGGACACCTTGGTCCGATAGGGGACAAGGGCGATGACACCTTTATCCGCGAAGACCCCACCGCCCATCTCCGGCGGCGCTTCGGTGATGGTCAACCGGTCGCCGGGGTACGGACCGAACTTCTCCGCGAGGAAGTCCAAGGCCCGCTGGGTCAGGTCGAGGGCCTCATCGCCTCTCCCGTCCAGGTAGTACGACAGGTTCCACCGCACCGTGATGCCGTCGATCACCTGCTCGACCGGCTTGAACGGACCGACCATCAGCTCGTATGGGTGGCCTTTGAAGTGAAAGGTCTCGCGGCCATCGGCGGCGGCGGTGCGATCAACCAGTTGCCCGTCGGCCACGGCGACGAAGCCGTGGGGCACAGTGACGTAGTAGTCGCCCACTTCGGGCGTCGTCCAAGGTCCGGATTCACCGAGGGGCACGAACAGGTGGACCGCGTTCGGTTGGATGCCGGACGAGACACGGCCATTGGGCCACACATCCTCGGGCGTGCCTTCGTACTCAAAGGTCACCTGAGCATGCTCGTCGCGATCAAGGGGGGCGTTGAACTCCACCAGAAAGCCACCTGGCTGCGACCAAGGGTGTTCGACCTCGACCCCGTCCACCGAGAGAGACTGCAGCGTCAGGCCGCGGCTGAGGCCCAGAGCCACGGCGCCGAGCCCAGTCGTCTTCGAGGTCAGGCGCATGGATGTCCGGCCGTATATCTTTCTGTTCGCCAGGTCCACGCCGATGTGGGCCTCGATCTGGTCGGCGATGCTGGTGGGGAGTTGCGCGAGACCCTGGATGAGCCAGCCTCCGTCGCGCTTGACGAGCCAGAATTGCCACCGCCAATGGCTATCCCCGCAACGGATCATGGCCTGGTCTCCATTGATCTCAACCTCGTAGCCCTCACCCGTCATCCAGAGGTTCCATGGCAGCCTGCCAAATCTGTTCCATAGCTCCACGGTCCGGTCAAGGTGGTGCCCAGGCAGGCCGAGAGCGCCCGTCGTGGAAAGGTTCCCATCGCTGACCGCCTCCCAGAAGGCCCTGACGACCTCCAGCGGCGCCGCGAAGGCGGGCTGGGCCGTGGCCGCCGCGGCGGCCGTCGCCGGCCCGGCGAAGACCCCCGAGGTCACGAACAGAAGGCCGATCAGCGCTTTCGCGCCCGCCACCCTGAGCCCGGTCATCCGCCTCGACCCCCTTCTGGGCGGAAAAAAGGTCAGGCCGACCAGAGAGTCGGCCTGACCAGCTTTCCGTTGGGACAAAGGTCCCTTCGGATCATGTTCCACTATATTCTACAAGCCCAGGAAGTTTCCTCCTGCCGCCCTCCAAAGTCTTCCTTCAACGCCCGACCGTGTCCAGCCGGACGAACTGGTACCCGTCGCGGCGCAGGCCCTCGATGATGGCTGGAAGGGCGGTCAGACCGTCGTGCGACCCGACGTGCATCAGGACAATGGCCCCGTCGCGGGCGTTCTTGAGGACTTTGGCCTCGACCTTGTCGGCCCCGGGCTCCTCCCAGTCCAGGCTGTCGATGGTCCACATGACGGCGGCCCGGTAGCCATGCCGGTTCAACTCGCCCAGGAGGACCCGGTCATAGGCGCCGTAGGGCGGCCGGAAGAGGGTCGGCTTGCGCCCGAGGACGCTCTGGAAGACGGCCTCGGACCGCGTCAGCTCGGCCTCTCTGGCGTCATAGGCCAACCTGGTCATGTCCTGATGGCTGAAGGAGTGGTCCCCGACGAGGTGGCCGCGGGCGGCGATATCCCGGGCCAGGTCCGGGTGGTCCTCGACCCACTTGGCCCGAAGAAAGAAGGTCGCCCGGACGCCCTCTCGGTCGAGGACGTCAAGAAGGTCGCCGGTGGTGTCGAAGACCCAACCGGCGTCGAAGGTCAGGGCGATCCGTTTGGCGGGGCCCTTGGCCGAACCGACGGTGCCCGCTGAAGCGGCCCCGGTGCCGGCCCCGGTGCCGGCCGCGCCCGCCGCTCCGCTGGTCCCACTCGCCAGGTGGTCCACTATCGGCACCGGTGGGCCGGCGTCGATCTGCGGCGGGATGGGCTGGTCGGGCCCCGGCGGCGGCCGGCTGGGCCCGTTGGGGTCGGGCACGCTCGGCCCGGGCGCCGGCTCGATCCCCGGCGTGGGCTCGGTCCCGGGCCCGCCGGGCGCCGGTGCCCCTTCCTTGTATTGCTGGCCCCGCCAGCGGTAGACATAACCCGTGGTGAGGCCCAGTAGGACGCCGATGATGGCCACGAGGGCGACGATGGTCAGGAGCCGTCTGATTCGCACGGGCGATCACCCGGCGTTAGCATCCGCTCCGAAAAACCTAGACATTCTTGCCCATCTAGGTTTTTCACTTATTGTTCGCTCTCTGCCGATGGGCCTGCTCCCCGGTGGATCCGCTCGGCCGGAGTACCCATCGAAACGCTAGAGTCCTGCCGGGAGCGGTGTCCCCAAGAGGGGCTCCTTCCGGCGACGGAACCTCTCCATCAGAATCACCTTGACCCGTATCTTGGGTGTCCACTGGTTGATGTCAGGGTCGTCCAGCCGATGGAGCAAGTTCATTCCGGCGACAACGTCCGCGTCACCATCCCACCCGCATCGCGGGCAGTGAAAGCGGTCCCCGTGCCGGTTGTCCTTGTGGACATACCCGCATGTCGGAACGGGACAGGTTTGACTGGTGTAGGCGGCGTTGACCGTTTCAAGGCGGGAACCTCCCGCCTCAGCGCGAAACTCCAATCTTTCCCGCAAAGCCGATCTGGCCCAACGGGAGACGATCCGGGATAGCTTTCGGCTCTTGGCGGGGCCTCGGAGGTGCGACAGGTCTTCCATCGCGACCACGGCGGGGCGGTCCTGCAGGGCTTGCCGAACGGCCCGTCCGACGATGGTCCTCACCGCCGCCTCCCCCCGGCTGCGCCTTGCCCGGAGTTTCTTCTGACCCAGGTTGTTTCTCCGGACGCGGCAGGCTTTGGTCTGGTCGCCTTTGGCTGCGGCCCTCTTCGCCAGCTGGTGGAGCCGGTTTCTGGCCCTGCCCGTTTCGTTCGTCACTCTGGACAGCTGTTCGAGCAATTTCCCGTAGCCTGGACCATACTTCGTGCCGCTGGAGGAAGCCAGGACCTCCGTAACCCCCGCGTCCAGGCCGATAGGCTCTCCGGCCGCCGGCTGAGCCGGCTGGCGCACGTCGTAAGGCATGTGGACCGACGCTGTTCTCCGGGCGGAGTCCAGGACGATTCGCACGTTGCCGCCAACTCGACCCTTCCCGCGCAGGGGCAGGATGAGCCGTTCTCGCGGGGTCAGAGACGCTACTGCGACATATTGCCTTCCTTTGTGCTCGAAGACGCGGTACAGGGTATCGTCCACGCAGAGGCTGCGCCGCAGGCGCACCCGCGGCGGGCTGCCCAGGGCATGACGCAAACACCGGCGCAGGAACCGCACCACTTCCTTTTGTTCGGGGATTGGGACGGCGAACTCCGGAACTGGCGCCATGCCTTGCAGGACAGACCCCAGGCGGGCGTAGCTCTTCAGTAGCCAGAACGCATAACGGTGCTTCTCACCCGAGTAGCGGCCGAACACCTTGGCTTTCACACGCGAGGAAACGATCCCGGCTTCGACGAACCGGCGCATGGTGTGAACAGCGTCGAAGACGGCTTGGTCCTGCAGGTGGACAGGGACCCCTTCCCGGTAATGGGCCTTCGTCTGGTCCCGGAACTGCCGGGGATGGTCCAGGAAGTCCCAAGCGGCGGTCCGGGCAAGGGCGCGCAGGGCTGTGTCCTTCGTTTCGGAGAAGGCGTTGACCATCAGCCCGAGTTCGCGCCACTTGTCCCTGTTCAGGGGCTGCGTCTCGTACCTCGCGGTGCGCTTCACCTGCCGCCTACCTCCTCGGCGTCTCGCGCAGCGCTTGTAACACCTGTTTCTTACGGCTGAGGCTGCCGTAAGATGACCTCAGAACCGAATCGTAGCAGCCGGCCCTAGTGGGTGATCACCAGGCGGCCGATCTCTCCCAAACAGAACCTTTGACGGGCTTGCTGATTCCACTATAATACGAACATGTGTTTGGGTCAAGGGGGTGGCGATTCATCCCCCACCTGAAGCCGTGGGCTTTCTCGCTGAATATCTGTAAGTATACCCCCGCCGCACCCGCGGCCCCCGCCGCCGCGCCCGGGGCGCACCGCCAAGCGAGGGACGCCCTTGTACTGGCACGCCAATCCCGTCCCGCCGCCGCTCGCCAGCGTCATCTTCCCCGCCCGCGACGAGGGGCGGAACGTCGTCGAGACGCTGGAGTCGCTCCACGCCGCACCCAGCCAGGCCAGTCTGGAGGCCATCGTCGTCGACGACGGTTCGGGCGACGGCTGCTGCGACAGCCTGTCGTCGGTCTACCGCTTCCCCCTGAACGTCGTCCACACCAAGGGCATCGGCGCGGCCCAGGCGCGCAACCTGGGCGCCCGGGTGGCCCGCGGGCGCTTCCTCGTCTTCTGCGACGCCCACCTGCGCTTCCCGGACGGCTGGCTGGACCAGGTCCTGGCCGGCTTCGACACGCCGCTGGAGGCTTCGGACGGCCCGGTCGGGGCGGTCTCGCCAGGCATCGGCGTCATCGACGACGCTAAGCGGGCCGGCTTCGGCGAGACGTGGAACGAGCAGCTCGAGGTGAAGTGGCTCCCACCGACCCCGACCCCGGCGGCCGTGCCCCTCTTGCCCGGCGGCTGCGTGGCCTTCCGGGCCGACGTCTTCAACCGCATCGGCGGCTTCGACCGCGGCTTCACGACCTGGGGCCACGAGGACGAGGAGATCTCCATCAAGCTCTGGCTGTTCGGCCACGCGGCCGTATGCGTGCCGGAGGTCATGGTCGGCCACCTCTTCCGGTCGCGCCACCCGTACCGGGTGACCCTCTGGGACGCCCATTACAACCTGATCCGCATGGCCTACAGCCACTTCAGCGACGCGCGGCTGGCCAAAGCCCTCGGCCTCCTGTCCAGCTTCGCCTACCACGAAACCCTCGTCGGCCTGGTCCGGCAGGCCAGCCTGGGCCAGCGCCAGGCCTATTTCGCCGCCCGCGCCCGGAGCGACGACTGGTTCTTCGAGCGCTTCGCGATTCCGTTCTGAGCCGCGCCGCGAGCGTGTTTTCCGGGACGACCCGGCCGGCTCCTCCCGTGCCGATTGACACCCCGCCGGGGGTCAAGTATATTTATCAAGGAAACGGGCCGCCAGACCGGGCCTTTTTCTAGTTTTGACGGTTGGACGGTGGACAGGCTATTCATGGGTGACATCAGAATGAACGAAGACACGACTCTGAAGACCGCAAACCTCCGCAACGTGGCCATCATCGCCCACGTCGACCACGGTAAGACGACGCTGGTCGACGGGATGCTCCGTCAGTCCGGCGTCTTCCGGGCCAACGAGCGCGTGGTCGAGCGGGTCATGGACTCCAACGACCTCGAACGCGAGCGGGGCATCACCATCCTCGCGAAGAACACGTCCATTCGCTACAAGGACCTGAAGATCAACATCGTCGATACGCCGGGCCATGCCGATTTTGGCGGCGAGGTCGAGCGCATCCTGTCGATGGTCGACGGGGCCCTTCTGGTCGTCGACGCCTTCGAGGGGCCGATGCCGCAGACGCGCTTCGTGCTGTCCAAGGCCCTGGCCCAGAAGCTCAAGCCGGTGGTCGTCATCAACAAGATCGACCGCCCGGACGCGCGTCCGAAGGAGGTCGTCGACGAGGTCCTCGACCTGTTCATCTCGCTCGGGGCCGACGACGAGCAGATCGACTTCCCCATCATCTACACCGACGCCCGCCGGGGCACGGCCCACCTGGCCCCCGGCGACGGGAACGAGAACATCCTGCCGCTCCTCGAAGCCATCGTCGACACCGTGCCGGCGCCCTCGGGCGACGCGGACGGGCCGTTCCAGATGGTCATCTCCAACCTCGACTACGACGAGTATGTCGGGCGCATCGTCATCGGGCGGATCGCTCGCGGCGTGATCCGGCCGGCCATGAACGTGGCCATCTGCCGCGGCGCTGAACCGGGCACCGAGGAGATCGAAGCGGGCGCGGGTCCGGTGCCGGGCAGCACGGGGGCGGGCACGGGCGCCGGCGGCGCCGAAGCGGCCGCCGCGCCGAAGGTCCGTCTGGCCAAGGTGGTCAAGGTCTACGGCTTCGAAGGCCTGAAGCGGGTCGAGGTCCCGGTGGCCTCGGCCGGCGAGATCGTCGCCCTGGTCGGCCTGGAGAGCGTTGGCATCGGCGACACGGTCACCGACCCCGAGCATCCCGAGGCACTGCCGCCCATCAGCGTCGAGGAGCCCACGCTGGCGATGACCTTCCGGGTCAACGACAGCCCGTTCGCCGGCCGCGAGGGCAACTACCTGACCTCGCGCCATCTGCGCGACCGCCTCATGCGCGAACTGGAGTCGAACGTCGCCCTGCGGGTCGAGGAGACCGACTCGCCGGACGCCTTCAAGGTCAGCGGCCGCGGCGAGCTGCACCTGTCCATCCTCATCGAGAACATGCGCCGCGAGGGCTATGAGATGGGCGTCTCCAAGCCCCAGGTCATCTTCAAGCAGGTGACCGGGCCGGACGGCAGGCGGCAGCTCCTCGAACCCCTCGAGGATCTGGTCATCGACGTGCCGGACGAGTTCCTCGGCCGGACCATGGAGCACCTCGGGACGCGGCGTGGCGACCTGGTCAACATGAACGCCCGCGGCGGCCGGGTCCGCGTCGAGGCCATCATCCCGGCCCGCGGCCTGATCGGCTTCCGCTCGGAATTCCTGACCTACACCAAGGGCTACGGCCTGATGTACCACACCTTCCACGGCTATGGTGAGCACCGCGGACCGCTCCCGGAGCGCCGCACCGGCTCGCTGGTGGCCTGGGAGCGCGGCTCGGCCACGGGTTACGCCCTGGCGCACCTGGAGGACCGCGGAACCTTCTTCCTCGGCCCCGGCGAGGAAGTCTACGAGGGCATGATCGTCGGCGAGGCCACCCGCGACAAGGACATCGACCTCAACGTCTGCAAGAAGAAGCACGCCACCAACATGCGCTCGTCCACCAGCGACGAGCTGGTGCGCCTGAGCCCGCCCCGGCGGCTGTCGCTGGAGCAGGCCCTCGAGTTCATCAAGGAGGATGAGTTGGTCGAGGTCACCCCCAAGGCCGTGCGGTTGAGAAAGAAGACCCTCGGCCGGCAGCCCCGGCGCGAGACCCGGCACGATACGACGGGCGAGGACGACGACGAGGGTTGAATCAGCCCTACCGATATGGCAAGGCCGCGAGCGATGAGCCCGCGGCCTTTTCTGTCGCGCCTTGATCGGTCCGTCCTCGCGGTCAGTGCCTGGCCGCCTCGTGGTGGGCCGCATGGTCAGACGCGGCGTGCCTGGCGGCCTCGTGGTTCGCCCCGTGCAGGTGATACGGGACGCTCGTGACGATGGTCCCCTTGCGGAAGAGGAGGGCCGTCTTGATGCTCAGGGCGGCCTGGTTGTGCAGCAGGACGTGCCACCAACGCCTGGGCACGAACTCGGGTAGGACCACGGTGACAAGGGCCTTGGGGTGGCGGCGTTCGATCCGGTCGATGAACTCGACGAGCGGGCGGATGAGCGACCGGTACGGGGAGTAGATGATGGTCAGGGGGATGTCGAACCCCCAGCGTTCCCACTCCCGCTTCATCCGCTCGCCGTCCTTCGGGTCGATGGTCACGTGGATGGCGTAGACCCGCGAGGAGAGCGACTTCGCGTACTGCAGGGCATCGACGAGGGCGCGGTTGATGCTGGCCACCGGGACGACCGCGTCGTGCTCGATGATGGGCAGCGACCCGCCCAGTTCCTCGGGGGTGATGAACAGTTCCTCGGCGACGTCGTCGTAATGGGCCCGGACCCTGGTCAGCATCCAGACCAAGAGGGGGATGAGGATGACGACGGCCCAGGCGCCGTAGATGAACTTGCTGCCGGCGATGACCAGAAGGACGATGCCGGTGGCCGTCGCCCCCAGGCCGTTGACGGCCGCGTGCAGGAGGCGAGCGGGCTCGTTGGTCTTCAGCCAGTGACGGACCATGCCGCTCTGGGAGAGGGTGAACGACAGGAAGACGCCCACCGCGTACAGCGGGATCATCGCGTGGGTCCGCCCGCCGAAGAGCGCCACCAGGAGGCCCGACAGGACGCCGAGGATGATGATGCCGTTGCTGAAGACCAGCCGGTCACCGCGGTTGGCGAGCTGGCGGGGCAGGAAGCCGTCGCGGGCCATCAACGAGGCCAGCCTCGGGAAATCGGCGAAGCTGGTATTGGCGGCCAGGACAAGAATGAGGGCCGTGCTGACCTGGACCACGTAGTAGAGGACCCCGTGGCCGAAGGCGACCCGGGCGATCTGCGAGACCACCGTCTCCTCGCCCGTCGGCCGGATGCCGAAGACCACCGCCAGCAGCGAGAGGCCGGCGAACATGGTCGCCAGGATGATGGCCATCCAGGTCAGGGTGGCGGCCGCGTTGTGCGACTCGGGCTCCTTGAACGCCGGGACGCCGTTGGAGATGGCCTCCACGCCGGTCATCGCCGCGCAGCCCGAGGCAAAGGCGCGGAGGACGACGAACATCGTCAGCGGGACGACCACCCCGCCCCCCTCGCCCCCGGCGGCCGCCGCCGCGCTGGCCGCGGCCTCGGCCGGGTTGCCCCCGAGGAACCAGCGGCCAAGCCCGGCCAAGATGACCAGGGCGATGCTGCCGATGAAGAAATACGTCGGGGCGGCGAAGAGGTTGGCCGATTCCCTGACCCCGCGCAGGTTGGCCAGGGTGATGAGGCCGATAAAGATGAGGGCGATGAGCACCCGGTGATGTCCGATGACTGGGAAGGCCGAAGTGATGGCGGCCACGCCGGCGGCGGTGCTGACGGAGACGGTTAGGACGTAGTCGACCAGGAGCGCGGACCCGGCCACCAGGCCCGGCATGACCCCCAGGTTGTCCTTGGCGACGATGTAGGAGCCGCCCCCTGACGGGTAGGCGTGGATGGTCTGCCGGTAGGACAGGGCCACGATGCCCAACAGGGCGATGATTGACACGGTGATGGGCAGAGACAGCCAGAGGGCGCCGGTCCCCGCGGCGACCAGGACGAGGAGGATCTCCTCGGTCGCGTAGGCCACTGAGGACAAGGCGTCCGACGAGAAGACGGCCAGGGCCTTGGGCTTGGTCAGCCGCTGGTGCTTGGCCTCTTTGCTCTTGAGGGGCGGTCCGAGGAGAAATCGTCGCATGTTGGTCATGAGGCGTTTCCTTCGCGGCCGAAGCGCCATGTTCCTCCCCGGTTTGGCTCGGTAAAGTCGCAGGCCGTTTTGTCCGATAATGTGAAGGGAGGCACAAAAGACCATGATCACTGTCGCCATCGTTGGAGCCGGCCGGGGCGGCACGTCTATCCTGAAGGTTCTGAGCGGAGTTTCTGAGGTCACCGTGGTCGGCATCGCCGACCGCAGCGAGGAGGCCCCCGGGCTGGCCCTCGGGCGCCAGCTGGGCGTCCGGACGACCACCCAGGTCGAGGAGCTGCTGAGCCATCCGGGCCTGCAGGTGGTCATCGAGGCCACCGGGGTCCAGGAGGTCATCGATTCCATCTATCAGCAGAAGCAGCCGGGGACGGCGGTCTGCGACTCCAGCGTGGCCAGGCTTTTCATGCTCCTGGTCAGGAGCCGCGAGCAGGTCATGAACAGCCTGCAGGAGCAGTCCGACGGTCTGACCAAGGTCGGTGAGACGCTCAGCGCCACCATCGGCGAGATCCAGGCCCCCATCCGGGACATGGCCCAGAACGCCGTGGACCTCCTGCGGCGATCGCAATCGCTGGCCCAGGTCTCAAACGATGGCCAGAAGCATGTCCGGGAGACCGGCGAGGTCATCGAGTTCATCAAGAGCGTGGCCGATGAAACCCGCCTGCTGGGCCTCAACGCGGCCATCGAGGCCGCCCGGGCGGGCGAGCACGGGCGCGGCTTCGCGGTGGTCGCCGAGCGCGTCCGGGAGCTGGCCGAGTCCAGCGGCAAGTCGGCCAAGCAGATAACCGGGACGCTTGGGAACATCGACACGACCATGACCCAGATCCTGAAGCAGGCCGAGGAGATGGAGGCCGTGACCGAGCAGGTCACCGCCGACCAGAACCAGGCGGCCGGGAAGTTGACTCAGGCGGCCAACCAGATCGCCACCGTCTCGAGCCAGCTCCAGGAGTTCTCTCGGCAGCTCCTGGCCTCGATCGGCGGGTCCTGAGGGCCGGTCCCGAGGGCGGGGCGACGGCCTCAGCTCGCGGCCCACTCACGGGCCCAGGCGATGAAGTCTTCCCAACGTTCAAAGAGATGGTCGGCGCCCGACCCGGGGGCGCGCACGCGCTCATCGGGGCGGTCCTGCCAGAGAACACCGACGGTCGTACAGCCGGCAGCCTTGCCGGCTGTTATGTCTACTATGCTGTCGCCGACAAAGGCGGCGCGCTCCGGCCTGACCCCAAGGGCCCTGAGGGCCAGGAAAAGGCCGTCCGGGGCGGGTTTAGGCGCGAAGCCGACGCTGCCCGTCAGGACGATGTCGAAGATGTCCTCGAGCCCGGTCTCCCTCAGGCTGATACGGGCCGTGCCGATGCCCTTCCCGGTGATGATGCCGAGGGGTAGCCCGGACTCCCGCAGCCCGGTCAGGTCGCGGACACGCTCGGGGAAGATGGGGACGTATTCAGCGTGCTTGTGCTGATAGAGCTTGAGGTAGTCCCGCAAGGCTTCCTCGGCCCTGTCGCCGGTCAGGACGCGCCGCACCACGCCCTCCTCGGGCGGCCCGAAGAGCGGCCTGATCTCGGCGTCCTCGTAACGCCGGCCGGCATGCCGCCGGAAGACCTCGCGGAAGGCGTCGTAGATGAGCGGCAGGGTGTCGCAGAGGGTGCCGTCGAGATCGAAGAGAAGGGCGCGGTCGTTGGAACCGTTTTGGCGGATGGGTTTCATGGCTGCTCAATTCGCGGTCGCGGCCCGCTTTTCCCTTGGCCACAGGCAGAACCGTCGGACCAGGTTTGTTGACACCTCGATGGACCGGCGCAGTTGGTCGACCTCCAGACGCTCGTCTCGGCAGTGTTGCCGCACCACGGTCTCCGCGGGAAGCGGGTAGAACCCATACGTGGGTATCCCCGCCGCTCTCAGGCGACGGTTGTCCGAATGGCCGGGCGTACAGAATGGCGCCGCTAGCGCGCCGTTCCATGATGACTCGATCTCTTGGCGCAACGCGTCGTACAATGGCCCTTCGGGTTGGGAACCGGTTGGCTCGATACATTCTAGGATTTCCAGCTCCCCCGGCGACAGTCCGAGGCGTGGGGCGATTCGGCGCAGGGCCTCTGCTATCGAGCTTCCCGGGCAGATCCGCAGGGTCAGGATTCGCCTCGCCGGGTCCACCTCCCAGGTGTGCGAAGTCTGATTCACGAGGTCAACCCGAAAGCGCCCCGGGCCGCCCCTGCCGTCCAAGAACGGGGTCGGCACCACCCGAGCCGCCCAGGCGGGGTACCCGTTCGCGGCGGCGAAGGACGCCCTGAGGCCCGCGACAGCGCGCCCGCCGGCCCCCCGCACCCTCCCAGACAGCCGCTTGGAGACGAACCCCGGCGGTAATCGCGCTTGCAGGACGCCCTTTTCGGCT
>JAJYMC010000039.1:0-2195 GCA_021787335.1 Bacillota bacterium
CCAGGTCAACGCCAACGATGTTGGTTCCGGCGGGTTCGGGTACGTCCCCCCGCGTGGGCAAGAGTAGATACCACCAACCCTCCTGAATGAGTTTGGCGTCTCCCTGATGACCTTTCCCGGCAGCGATAGCCTCCAGGCGTGCACGGTAGTATGGCTCATTCTTGAGCGGAAGCCACAGGAACCCGCCTTTTGTGGTCAGACGCAAGACAAACCTATCTCCATCCGGAACGATCCGGTATCCGCGAGTGCCCACCCCGATTGGCTGAAGCCTCTTGATGACCGGCACACCGTTCTTCAACCCCCTTTCCCGCCGGGCTTTCCAGGACCGCGTGATGTGGCACGCCTGATTCAGTGCCACCCGTAGGGACTCGGACGGCAACAAGACTTCGCCCTTGACCTGATGGTAGGCCTCCCGGTGCAACCGCCCCAGGGAGGTGGTGTCCAGTTCCTTTGCCTTCTCCACCAGCAATGACAGGGCTTTCGTATACTGCTCCTGCATGGCCGAAAGCGCCCGCACCTTCCTGGTGGTTGGCTGAAGAAGCCGAACCTTGAGCGAAACATCGTTTTCCACGTTTCCATTGTATACCACCGAACATATGTTCGTCAAGCGGAAAAGGGGGAAGCCGCCATTCCTCCCGGGATTAAAGCCCGGGCTTCCTGGCGGCGACAATGTGAGCCCGAGGCGGAGGCCCGCGCGGCGGGCATCAGCGCGGAGACCATCGGGGAGGGGAGCCTGATGCGCGCGGTCATCCAGCGGTGCCGGTCGGGCCGCGTGACCATCGACGGCCAGGAGGTCGGCCGGGTCGGCCGGGGGCTGGTGGTCCTCCTTGGCGTCGGCGAGTCCGACGAAGGGAAGGCCGCCGGCTATATCGCCGACAAGACGGCCAACCTGCGCGTCTTCGAGGACGAAGAGGGGAAGATGAACCGCTCCGTCCTTGATGTCGGAGGCGAGGTCCTCGCCATCTCGCAGTTCACGCTGTTCGGCGACGTCCGCAACGGCCGTCGTCCGGGCTTCAGCGCCGCCGCCCGCCCGGACCAGGCCGAGCCGCTCTATCAGGCCTATGTCGCTGCCCTGCGGGCCCTTGGCCTGAAGGTGGCCACCGGCCGGTTCGGCGCCGACATGCTCGTCCAGATCGAGAACGACGGGCCGGTCACCATCCTGGTGGACAGCGACCGGCTCTTCTAAGAAGCGGGCCGAATTGCCAGGCCAAGAAAACTCCGAATTCCCTTCCCCCGGCATGGAGCATGACCAATGTCCAATTGATCCCGGATCGCGCTCTTGGCTTCTTTGGGAGGGAGTCTACAGAAATTGGGGGGGCGGGAGCTATGGTTACAATCACCGTCGGGTCGGACAGAAGAGAGTTCCGGGATCGTGTGGACATCGATGAGAGTTGGCTAAACCGGGTGATTGACGGTCGGCGGGGGGACGGGTTGGGGGTCTGCATCGAGGTTCTGGTCAGCATTCCTGGCAGAATTGATGCTCGCCTGACAGCGGGGTGCCCGCCAACAGGTGGGGGCTCTCGGAGACCAAATCAAGACGAAGAACGACTTTTTGAGCTCTGGACCAAGTGTGTCGTCAGCCATGGGGCCTTTAGGGGTGGACATGTGATCTCCTTTCTGAAGCAGATGGACTGGTAAGGAGCCTAGGGTAGGGGGGAGGGCGTATGGCCAAACTTTTCTTTTCGTATTCGCATAAGGACGAGGCCATGCGAGATCAGCTCGAGGTTCACCTTTCGTCTCTGAAGCGCGAGGGTATCATAGAGGCGTGGCACGACAGGAAGATACTGCCGGGTGACGAGTTTGGTAGAGAGATTGACCGCAACCTGTCCAGTGCGGACATCATTCTTCTGCTGGTAAGCCCCTATTTCATTGCCTCGAACTACTGCTTCGAGATGGAGATGAAAGAGGCTCTAGCGCGACACAAAGATGGGAAAGCTCGTGTGATTCCGGTGATATTGAAACCTTGTGACTGGAAACATACACCCTTCGCCGGACTACAGGCGGTGCCAAGAGATGGAGTACCCATATCCACCTTGAAAGATATAGACATGGGATTTCTGGAAGTTGCGGAGGCCATTCGGCAAGTGGCCCAGGAGCTGCGCGAGGAAGGGAGCACCGAGGCAACTAAGAAACCAGAGGGAAGGCGTGATCTCGCGGCCCAAAGGTTTTCGGGGAACCTCAAAATCCGAAGGGCC
>JAJYMC010000039.1:2205-78463 GCA_021787335.1 Bacillota bacterium
ACCGAGACAAAGACCGCTTCATCAAAGACTCCCACGAATCGATAGCGGGTTTTTTCGAGGGCAGCCTTCATGAGTTGCGGGCCCGCAATCCGGAGATTGACTTTGATTTCTCTAGAGTTGACGCAACTCGGTTTGAGGCTACCGTTTACGTCAATGGACGCCGTGCAAGTAGTTGCGCGATTGGACTCTCCGACCAACGTGGATTCCCCAACGGGATAGCCTACAGTAGTGGATTGATGCGGAACAGTGGTTTCAACGAACTGCTAAGCTTGGTTGAGGTGGATGGCCAGCTGGCGTTTGAAAAACTGATGGGTTTTGGGGGTAGTGCCCGGCTCACTGTGGAGCAAGCTTGCGATTATTTATGGGGCATGTTTCTGGAGCCACTTCAGAGCTAACCCATCAGAAAACCTATGGAGGAGAATAATGCTCATCGAAACGCTGACCGTCGGGCCGATGATGGCCAACTGCTACCTGGTCGCCGGGTCCGGTTCGCCGGAGGCGGTGGTCATCGACCCGGGCGGGGACGCCCGGGACATCATGGACGCCGTGCGGCGCCTGGGTCTGAAGGTCGTCCTCATCGTCGACACGCACGGCCACGTCGACCACATCGCCGCCAACAACGAGGTCAAGGCGGAGACCGGGGCGCCGCTCGCCGTCCACCGGTTGGAGGCCCCGATGCTGACCCAGCCGTCCCTCAACCTGTCCTCGTGGGGGGGCGTCTCGCTTTCCGGGCCACCGGCCGACCGCCTGGTCGAGGACGGCGAGGAACTCCGCGCCGGGACCCTCATCATCAAGGTCGCGCACACCCCGGGCCACACCCCCGGTGGGATCAGCCTGATCGTCTCCGAGGATAAGGCCAACCCGGCCTGCGGCCCGTCCGCCTGCGAGGGGCCGGTCATCTTCAGCGGCGACACGCTCTTCGCCGGCTCGGTCGGGCGGACCGACTTCCCCGGCGGCTCCTTCACCGACCTCATCGCCGGGATCAGGGACAAGCTCCTCGTCTTCGAGGACGACACCGAGGTCTACCCCGGGCATGGCCCGTCGACGACCATCGGCGAGGAACGGGAGACGAACCCCTTCCTGGTCTGACCGAAAAAAGACGGGGCCGGCCTTCAAAGGGCCGGCCCCGCTGAATACCACCCGCCGTCCGGGCGAAAGCCCGGCGCGGCGAGAAAGCCCGTCAGTAGCGGAAGAAGGCGGGGAGGAAGTCCATCAGCGCCCGCGACAGGGCCGGCCCGAAGAAGTTCCCGGTCCTCTGGAAAAGGAAGCCGTTGAGGGCGGTCAGCAGCGGGACGACGAAGAGGTTCTCGATGAGCGCCGGGACCAGCGCCGTCTTCAGGATGATGGCCGCCGGAAGGGAAAAGGCCGCTCCGGCAAGAAAGGCTGTGGCTACGAGGCCCCAGGTGGGACCGAGGCGGTTCTGCAGCCAGGTCTGCAGGTAGGCGTGGATGATGAAGGTCCGGGCGAAGCCGATGACCACGAACGACCAGTAGACCTGACCGAGCAACCCCAACGGGCTGAGGCGCTGAAGGCCCAGGGGGAACGAGAGGGCCCCGGCCGAGACGGTCAGGAAGCCGAGCGTGGCCCCGATCATCAGGCTCCGGTAGAGATTGTCCCGGCGCAGGCCGAGCCGCTTCCAGGTCACCTTGTAGTGATGGAAGAGGTAGAGGATGAGCGCGGCGATGGCCAGGTCGCCCAGGGTCCCGAGGACCCGGCCGGGAAGGTAGCCGCCGGTCAGGGCGGCCATGATGGCGTAGAGGGCGATCGCCGCGACGGCCGTCGAGGTCGCCCGCGGCGGCCAGCTCCGCAGCTCCAGTTCACGTTCGATGATGGAGCGGTGCCGGAAGTCGGGGTTGGTGTCGACGGTCAGGACGAAGACCATCGAGCCCAGGAAGCCGACCATCAACAGCAGCAAGAGGGCCGATATGGGGAGCACCCGGGGCTGGGCGTAGACCAGGAAGAACATGGCCGTCCCCGAATACTGATTGGGGAACGAGAAGGTCTGGCCGGTGGCGGCGAAGGCCAGGGTCACCTGGCGTCCGAGGAACAGGCTGACCCGCCCGAAGTGTTCGCCGTAGATCTGCACCGCCTGCGACTTCGCGCCCGTCTGGAACTCGCGGGTGATCCCGAAGAGGCCGACGCTCCGCAGGTTCTGCTTCAGGTCATTGATGACGGTCCGGGCCCGATCGAGGGCCGCCGGCGCGTCGGCCGGCTTGGCCACCGCCCGGTCCTTCATGGCCTCGAGTTCCTGATAGGACAGGGGTATGTAAATGGCGCTGAACGAGTCCTGCAGAGTGCCCGAGTCGACGGCGGCCGCGATGCTGTCGGCCTGGTCGGGCGGCGGGGCCAGACGATAGAGGCCGGGCCCGATGATGATCACGCCGGCCGTCTGCGGGCCGCGGTAGGTCGGGATGAGGAAGCCGTCCTTGACGTCCACCTTCAGGTATGGGTCGTCGACGACGAGGCGCTGAAAGGAATAAGCCTCGTTGCGGATGAACTCCTCGCGCAGAAGACCCAGGCTCGACGGGCTCAGGAAGAACAGCCCGAGGGCCAGGGCCCCGGCGATGAGCGCCCCGAGGCTGATGAAGGCCAACCAGTGGATTGGATTGCGGGTGTGATACGTGGTCCGGCGGCGATCGTCGAACTCCGGCTCGGGCGGGGACGGCCGCCTCGGACCAGAACCGCTGGGGCGCGGTTGAGCCGGCGGTGAGCCGACGGGCGCGCGCGTCAGGGGCCGGTCGGGCAGAGGTAATCTGGTCCGGCCGTTATCGTCGGCCATCTGGCAACGGCTCCTTCCCTGGGAATATGGTCTTAGTTATCCTATCTAGCAGGAAATTCCTTTGGAATAAGCTGGAATACGACTGGTAGAACGGCAAAAACGACTTGCATGGGGTAGGGAGGAGACCAGATGCTGACCACCAGACCACGCGGCACCCTCGACTATCTGCCGGAGGACATGGACCGCTGGCATCAGATTGAGGGCTTGGCCCACAAGGTCTGCCGGCTTTACGGCTACCAACAGGTGAAGACGCCCGTCTTCGAGCACACCGAGCTGTTTGAGCGGACCGTCGGCGGGGCTACGGACATCGTCGAGAAGGAGATGTACACCTTCCAGGACCGCGGCGGCCGCGGCCTCAGCCTGCGCGCCGAGGGGACGGCCCCAGCGGCCCGCGCCTATCTGGAGGACAAGCTTTACGCTCAGCCGCAGCCGACCAAGCTCTACTACGTCGAGCCCATCTTCCGCTACGAGCGGCCGCAGGCCGGGCGGATGCGCCAGCACTATCAGTTCGGCATCGAGGCCCTCGGGTCGCAGAATCCGGCCCTCGACGCCGAGATCATCGCCCTGGCCATGGACTTCTTCGGCCGCCTGGGCCTCACCGGCCTGGACGTCCAGATCAACAGCATCGGTTGCCCGAAGTGCCGGGCGGCCTATCGCGAGAAGCTGGTGACCTACCTCCGCGGGGTGGCCGAGTCGCTCTGCGACGACTGCCGCGCGCGCTTGGAGCGCAACCCGCTGCGCGTCCTCGACTGCAAGAACGAGTCCTGCCGGCCGCACCTCGAGGCCGCCCCGGTGGCCTCGGAGCACCTCTGCCCGGAATGCCGGACCCACTTCGAGGCCCTCCAGGCCTATCTGGCCGGCTACGGCATCCCCTTCAAGATCAACCGGCGGCTGGTCCGTGGGCTGGATTATTACACCAAGACCGTGTTCGAGATCATCGCCCCAGGTCTGGGCGCCCAGAGCACGGTCTGCGGCGGGGGCCGCTACGACGGCCTGATCGAGGTCCTCGGCGGCGACCCAACCCCCGGCGTCGGCTTCGGTCTGGGCATCGAGCGGCTGACGCTGGCCCTCGAGGCCCAGGGGATCAAGCTCCCCAGGACCTCGGCCACCGACGTCTTCGTCGCCTCGCTCGGTGAGGCCGCCGCGGCGCGGGCCCTTCGGCTCGTCCACGACCTGCGAGCGGCCGACATCGCCGCCGACCTCGATTACCTCGGGCGCAGCCTCAAGGCGCAGTTCAAGTACGCCGACAAGACCGGCGCCAAGTGGGTGGCCATTATCGGCGACGAGGAACTGGCCGCCGACGAGGTCACCCTGCGCCGCCTGGACACCGGCGAGCAGGAGCGCGTCCCCGCGGCCGGCCTTGTCGCCAGGCTGTCGGAAGAGGTCCGGCGGGCAGCCGCGGGACAGGCCGCGCGGGCGGGAGAACAAGCCCCGCGGGCGAAGGGGGAACACTCATGACGTCGGAAGTCTTCGGCCGAACCACGGGTTGCGGCGAGCTTCGGGCCAAGGACGTCGGCCACGAGGTCTCCCTGGCCGGCTGGGTCCACCGGCGCCGCGACCACGGCGGCCTCATCTTCATCGACCTGCGTGACCGCTCGGGCCTGGTCCAGTTGGTCTTCAACCCGGCCAAGAACCCGGAAGCTCACCGGGTCGCCGACGGGCTCCGCTCCGAGTTCGTCGTCGCCGCTCGCGGGCTCGTCGTGGCTCGTGACCCGGCCATGGTCAACCCGAAGCTGCCGACGGGTGAGGTCGAGGTGATGCCCTCGGCGGTCGAGGTCCTCAACGAGTCCCTGACCCCGCCGATCTACGTGGCCGAGGCGACCGACACGCCGGCCGTCGACGAGACGACCCGCCTCCGCTACCGCTACCTCGACCTGCGGCGGCCGCGGATGCAACGCAACCTCATCCTCCGACACCAGGTGACGATGGCCGTCCGCAACTTCCTCGACGGCCACGGCTTCGTCGAGATAGAGACGCCGATGCTGACCAGGAGCACGCCCGAGGGGGCCCGCGACTACCTCGTGCCGAGCCGGGTCAGCCCCGGCCGGTTCTACGCCCTGCCGCAGTCTCCGCAGCTGTTCAAGCAGATGCTGATGGTCTCCGGCTTCGAGCGCTACTTCCAGATCGTCCGCTGCTTCCGCGACGAGGACCTCAGGGCCGACCGCCAGCCGGAGTTCACCCAGATCGACGTGGAGATGTCCTTCGTCAAACAGGAGGACGTCCTCCGCCTGATGGAGGACCTCGTCGCCGAGCTCTACGCGAAGGTCCTCGAGAAGAAGCTGCCCCGGCCGTTCCCCCGGATGACCTGGCGCCAGGCCATGGCCGACTACGGCTCGGACAAGCCCGACCTGCGTTTCGGGATGAAGCTCATCGACCTGACCGAGGCCGTCCGGGAGTCCGGCTTCCGCGTCTTCGCCGAGGCCGCCGCGGGCGGGGGCCAGGTCAAGGCGGTCGTCGCCCCGGGCGCCGCGAGCTTCTCGCGCAAGGACATCGACGGGCTCACCGAGTTCGTCAAGACATACGGCGCCAAGGGCCTCGCCTGGATGGCCTTCGAGGCCGCGCCGGCCGCGGGCCAGGGCGCCACCGCGCCGGCCACCGGCGGGCCGGGCGCGGCCCCCGAGGTCCGCTCGCCCATCGCCAAGTTCTTCTCCCCCGAAGCCCTGGCCGACCTACGCATCCGCCTCGGGGCGGGCCCGGGCGACCTGGCCCTCTTCGTCGCCGACAAGCCGGCTGTGGTCGCCGCGGCCCTCGGGGCCCTGCGCCTGGAGCTGGGCCGGCGCTTGAACCTCATCGACCGCGAGGCCGACCGCTTCCTCTGGGTCACCGACTTCCCGATGTTCGAGTACAGCCAGGAGGAGGACCGCTGGGTGGCCATGCACCACCCGTTCACGTCCGTCCGCGACGAGGGCCTGCCGCTTCTGAAGACCGACCCCGGCGCCGTCCGGGCGGTCGCCTACGACCTCGTTCAGAACGGCATCGAGCTGGGCGGGGGCAGCATCCGCATCCACCGCCGCGACGTCCAGGAGCGCGTCTTCGACGCCCTCGGCCTGTCCCCCGAGGAGGCCCGTGAGAAGTTCGGCTTCCTCCTCGAGGCCTTCGAGTACGGCACCCCGCCGCACGGCGGGATCGCCTTCGGCCTCGACCGGATGATCATGCTGATGGCGGGGGCGGAGACGATCCGCGACGTCATCGCCTTCCCCAAGACGACCAGCGCCTCCGACCTTTTGACCGGGGCGCCGTCGGAGGTCTCCGGCCGGCAGCTGTCCGAGCTGGGCCTGGCCGCCAAAGGCGACCAGGGCTGATGGCGACGGGTTAGGGGCACCTATTGCCACAGAACCTCGCCTTTTCTGGTTCTTTTTGGCGCCGCCCACCATGAGATATTCGTCATAGGCCGGCCCCGGACGGTCGATACTCACGGTGGGCGGCGTTTTCGTCGGCCCGCCACGCCTTTCTCGGGCCGATATCTGACGAGACGCCCCTCGGGGGGTCATGAAACGAATCGCGGTTGGACTATTGTTGCTCGCTTTGGCCACCGCCTTGACGACGCCCGCGGTGGCCCGAAGCCAGGGAGCCAGCGTGGCCATAGCGGTAAGCGTCCGGCCGACGCTCGCCGTGGACATCACCGACGGTCCGCAGCCCTTCCAGGTACGGGAGACCGACCGTGGCCGGGACATCGTCCTGCCCTTGACCGGCCAGGTGCGGTCAAACATGAAGTGGGTCATTGCCCTCGAACTCCCGGACTCGGTTCCTGGACCGCAGGGCTATGCCATCGCCGGGTCGGCGATAAGCCTACGGCCGAGGTCCGGAGCCGAGGGCCTGGATCTCCGAACCACGAACCTGGCCCTCCTTACTGGACGACCGACCTCCGGCGTGCTATTCGGGAACCAGCTGACAGTTCACGTTCCCCCGGGGGCACCGCCGGGGACCTACGAAGTGCCTGTCTACCTGTCCATCACCCCTGGCGAACTGGGTGGGCAGGGCCGTTGACCCCATTCCGGGGGTGATTAACAAAAGGCCAGCTAAGACCCGCTTGACATAAATCCGTCGGACGTGGGATAATTATCATACGTTGGAAAGCGAGGAAGGACAGGCCTATTTTGGGCGCTTAACGGCCTGTCCCGAGCGAGTGGCGCAACCGACCCAACTGATGTTGGGTCTTTATTTTTTCCCAATCAAGCATAAGATGACACGGAAGTCCAAGACATGGTGTCAACGTCAAGCAGGGAGGGGCGTATCTTGAAGAAACTTGTGGTAGGGCTAGTTCTGATGGGGTTAGCCATGGCTCTGTACGCGGGGATTGGGGGGCAGGTCTCTGCGGCCTCTGTTTTGCAGTCCACCGGCATGAGTGCCAAAGCGAATCCCAAGGTGCTCTTCACGGCCGTGTTCACGGGAGTTGGTGACTGGGTAACGGTGCCCCTGGACCCGGACACGATCAAGGACGTGGCGATCTCTCTCAATATCAAGCACAACGTCCCCGTCACCCTGGCGATCACGGTCAGTCCCGACAGCGCGACAACCATACCGACCAGCGCCATGTCTCTACAGCTGAACACCTCAGCATACACGAGTGGCGCCGGGTTCGCGGCCACCGGGGACTATAGCGCCGCCACCGGGGCTGGGATTTCGACCCGCGGGGTCGACAACCGGACCGATGTGTTCCGGCTGACGGTTCCCTACACGATGGACCCAACGGTGACTTACACCACGACTCTCACTTACACGATAACCGGTTGAAGTCAGGACTGCTCACGGGTAGCAAGGCTTTGTGAGTCTGACCAACGGCGGGTTGCGGCGGTTTGACCGCCCACCCGCCCATTGTCGTTTGGGGGTCGGCGAGCTTGCGGTTGTTAATCAGAGTCCGGGTCTCCGTAATGACGATTGCTTTCCTTGCGGTCATTCTCCTGGCTCTGGCGCCTGTCTTTCCCGGGCGCGGCATCGCCGCCGCGGCCACCACGGGCGGCGTGTCCATGGGAGTGGAGCCGCTCAGGATTCAGCTGACCCTTGGCCCTGCTCAGTCCAGCCAGGGTGAAATCGAGGTGTCGAACGAGAGCGCCGAGGCTATCACTGTAAGGGTCTACATCATGGACCGGGTGATCAAGAGCAGCGGCCAGATCAGCTTCATCGAACCAGGTAGCAACCGCTGGTCGGCGGGGCGCTGGATCACTCTTGCGACGGACTCGGTGGCTGTCGGTCCCAAGAAAGCAGCCAAGGTTGGCTGGCGGGTGGATGTACCGCAGGGTGTCGAGCCGGGTGAGCACTCGGCGGTCATCTTCTTTGAACCGGTGCGGGAGACGACCGAAGCCCAGCACTTTACCTTTGCGACCCGCATCGGGACGGTCATTTCGGTGGAGGTCCCGGGTCTGATCCGGACAGAGGGAAGGCTCATCGGGTTCACGGCCCAGCAGCCCCCGGTGAGGGTCAACCTCGGACCTATCAAGACAAACTTCAAGCTACCGTTCGGCCTTTTCGACGGCGGGCCGGTACCGCTCGCCGCCGCCTTCGAGAACACCGGTAACGTCCGGGTTGAGGCCACTTCGAAGGTGGAGATCAAGACCCACTCAGGAAAGTCCGTGGCCACCATTGATTCGGGCGAAGCCGTGACCATCTTCCCCGATGATAGCTGGAACGTTTCAGCTACCTGGGACAAGCCTCCGACCTTCGGGCGGTTCGTCGCCGAAGTCCGAGTGAAGTACGCGGACGACCGCCCTGAATTGATCGCGACCACCACGTTCAACGTCTTTCCCATCCGCCAGACCATGGTCCTGCTGCTTTTCGCCGCCGCCATCTGGTTCATCCGGGGCGGGATAAGCTCACTGATGCAGCGGCGGCGCCGCCGGCGCGAGGCGCGCAAAGCGGCCGGGGGCGAATCTGGCGGCATGGCGTCCGGGTCGTCGACTCAGCAAGCACCGCCAGTACAGGCAGAGGCTCCGGCGCAGCCGTTGCTAGAGGCACCGTCCCAGACGTCGCCAGAACAGGCGCCGCCTTCACCTACGCCCGCGCCCGAGTCGCCTTCAGTTGCAGCTCCCACGCCCACGCCGTCCACTCTTTCGCCGCGATCGTCCAAGATAAACGGCGTGGCGCCCACCGCGCCGCAGGCTGGCCCCAAGAACGGGCAGCCGTCCAATGGGAGCAGCGGCTCCACGGGCATCGGTTCACGGCGGGACCGGAAGAAGAAGTGAGCACGTCGTCATCGGAACAAAGAGAAATGATCTCGCCGACCGCGCCTCGTCGCTCGAAACCGGCCGAATTATTGCGCTTCTTGTCTCATGGCGCGACGCCGCAAACCGTTCAACGACTTGCATCTGCTCGCATACGCGTGGTATGATAGGAATCGGCGACGGAGAGCGAAAAGCAAAGCCGTCGCTATGGCAAAGGCTTTGCGGATACCCTGCCGTGTGCGTGGAAGTCCGATAGGTTTTGAGCCAACATCAATACCTAGGGAGTCTGGCTCCGCCGGTGGACAGCACGCCCCCGTCCCCATGGACGTCAGGGGAAGCTGGCAAGCCGGCGGGAGGACACCCACCTGCGTAAGCAGGTTCAAAACACGGGGCATCACGGCATGGTGGGGTTCCAATGAAAAGCGAGACGGCGGCTGTCTAAAACGACGGCCGCCGTTGTGTTTTGCCGGACCGCGGTGTCCACGGGCTTGGAGGAACACGTCCTGCCTGGAGGGAAACCCGGGCCGGCCCTAGAACAGTACCTGGGACAAGGGGTTGGTGCAGCAAAGGAGACAGTCGCCATGACCGAGAATGCCCGGCAAGCCCTGAGCATCCTGCGCGACGGCAGCCAGTTCCAGTGGTACGTCATCCCTCTCCTGGCCTTCGTGTTCTACGTCTACACCGTTGAGGTCGAGAAGCGCAACTGGAACCTGGTCCTGGCCGGGCTGGCCTTCTGGGGCATGGACTGGTTCAACGAGCTCTGGAACGCGCTGGTGCTGCGCTTCACCGGCTACGCCCCGGTCTGGGGCGCCCCCGGCAAGACGGCCTTCCTCATCCTGGCCGGGCTGAACATCGAGATCATGTTCATGTTCGCCGTCTCCGGCGTGATCTGGAGCAAGATGCTGCTGCCGAGGAAGGAGGACAGGATCCTCGGCCTCCCGAACCGTTGGTTCATCGCCGTGGCCGGGTCGGCGTTCTGCGTCTTCGTCGAGTACCTCCTCAACAGCGTGGGCGCCCTGACCTGGGACTACTCGTGGTGGAACCGCGGCGCCCCCTGGCTCATCTTCCTCTTCGGATACCTGACGTTCTTCGTCGTGGCTTTCTGGGTGCACGACATGAAGTCAATGAAGCAGAAACTCCTCACCGTCGGGAGCATCTGGGCGTTGGACATCCTGGCCCTGGGGCTGTTCATCCCGGTGCTGCACTGGATCTGAGAGACCACCTAGGCCACGCGACGGCCGGTGAGCCGAAGCCATGAAAGGGCGATGACATTGGGCAAGTACATCGATCTGAGAAGCGACACCGTGACCACACCGACGCCCGAGATGCGCCGGGCGATGGCCGACGCCGAAGTCGGCGACGACGTCTACGGCGAAGACCCGACGGTCAACCGGCTGCAGGAGCTGGCCGCGGAGAAGGTGGGGAAGGAGGCCGCCCTCTTCGTCACCAGCGGTACGCAGGGCAACCAGTGCGCGGTGATGACCCACACGCAACGCGGCGACGAGGTCATCCTCGAGGCCGAGTCGCACATCTTCTACTATGAAGTCGGCGGCGTGGCCCTCCTGTCCGGCGCCCAGGCCCGGACGATCAAGGGCACGCGCGGCGCGCTCGACCCGAAGGACGTCATGGGGGCCATCCGCGACGACGATCTCCATCACCCGCGGACCTCGCTGGTCTGCATGGAGAACACCCACAACCGGGCCGGCGGCGCGGTCGTCCGTCCGGAGCAGATGAAGGCCGTCTACGACCTGGCCAAGAGCCACGGGCTGGACGTCCACCTGGACGGGGCGCGCGTCTTCAACGCCGCCACCGCCCTCGGCCGGCCGGTCACCGACATCACGAGCAACTGCGACTCGGTCATGTTCTGCCTGTCGAAGGGCCTGTCGGCCCCGGTCGGGTCGATCCTGGCCGGCTCACGCGAGTTCATCGACCGCGCCCGCAAGAACCGCAAGGTCATGGGCGGCGGGCTGCGCCAGGCCGGCATCATCGCCGCGGCTGGCCTCATCGCCCTCGAGAAGATGGTCGGCCGCCTGGCCGACGACCATGCCGACGCGCAGGTCCTGGCGAAGGGCCTGGCGGCAATGCCCGGCATCGCCCTCGATCCGGCGTCCGTCGAGACCAACATCATCTACTTCGACCTGACTCACCCTAAGCTGGACGGGAAGAGCTTCCCGGCGGCCCTGAAGAACGAGGGCATCCTGGTCAACCCGGCCAACGGCCGGCGGCTGCGGATGGTCACCCACAAGGACATCAGCCGCAAGGACGTCGACACCACCCTGGTGACCATCGCCAGAATCATGAAGGAGAACTGAACCGGCCTCCGCGAGATGGTCGCGGGGCGATGCCACGAGACACAAACGCAAGCGGGGAGACGCTGGAGAGCGCTCCCCGCTTTTTTTATCTGTTTGGAGCCGATTCGGCGCCCATGGGGCGGCCGACCGGGCCAACGTAGCTAGACCCACCGAGCGAGGCCCACCGAACTAGACCCGCTTGGCCACGATGTTCTCGATGAACTCCTCGTTCCGCGCTTCCTCGATGCTGAACGGCACAAGCCCTCCATCCTCGGTCAGCTTGAAGAAGGCCATCCCGAGCCGGTCTCTGAGGTCGACCAGCAGGTCGATCAGGGGCTCGGCGTCGCCGCCCAGCATGACGCGGTTCCATTCGAAGACGATGACGTCGACCACCTTCCGTTCGAGCATCTGCCGCATGCCGGAGAGGACCTGGAACTCGCCGCCCTCGGTGTCGATCTTGACCAGGTCGACGTGGTTCAGGTGGGTCAGGTGGATGTCGAGCGGTTCGGCCTCGACGGTGAGGCTCTTGACACGGTCGATGTTGTGCCGCATGCCCTCGGGGCTCCGCTCTTTGAGCGAACTGAGCCCGGAGAATCTCTCCGCCACGTGGAAGGTCAGGGTTTCGGCCTTGGAGTGGGCCGCCTTCTTGATCAGAGTGGTCTGGTGATGGTGGAAGTTGATGGCCAGGTTATCGGAGAGGATGGTGTGGAGGTCTGGGTTGGGCTCATAGGCCACGACCAGGCCGGCGGGACCGGCGAGGAAGCCGAGAAGGACGGTGAAGTATCCCAGGTTGGCGCCGACGTCGAAGACGACCGCCCCAGTCTTGACCTGCTTGAGCAGGTACTTGGTCAGGGGGAGTTCAAAGGCCCCGTCGATGATCAGGCTGGGGGCCAGGCTCAGGTCGCCTGCCGGGACAAGGAGCTTGCCGCCCCAGACCGGTGAGACCAGGACTCTGCCGTCACCGATGTAGACACCGCGCATTGAGCTGCCTCCCTGGAGTTTGTCGGCCATTCGGGCCGGGCATCCCCGGCTGGCCACCACCGGCCAGATAACCAAAGCTGGTCGGCTCGTTCCTAGGATTCGGCTGCCGGCCCCCCCTTTCCTGCGCCCAGCCGGCCGTATCCTCGCAGGCAGGGTAAAGTTTTGGGTCCGAAACTCCGATATATGGGGTGTACAACAAGCGCGGGCCCAAGGGATGGGCCGGCAACATCCGCAGGAGGTGGCCAAGGATGGCCAGGGCAACCGGACCTGCTGGGTCTGACGGCGTTGTGTGCGTCGTCGGGCTCGGCAACATCGGGGAGAACCTGTATCGCTCGCTGGATGCGTTCATGCATCCGGGGGTCATCGGCATCGATATCGACGAGCAGCTCGTTCGGCGCCTTCGCAGGCAAGGGGTGAACGCTTTCACCGCTTTGCCTGCGGGGACGCCGATTTCTGCTTACCTCATCGCCATCTCGGTCAAGGGCGACAATCTGGCCCGGGTCGTCGATGGGCTCGACTTCAGCGCCCGCCCGCTCGTCTCCATCGAGTCCACCGCGCCCCTGGGAGCCACCGGGCAGGTGGCCGCCAGGCTGGCCGGGCGGGGGCTTGCGGCCGGGCGGGACTACTTCCTCATCGCCTGTCCCCACCGGATCATGTTCGGCCAGGACAAGTCGGTCTTCGACATGCCGAGGGTCATCGCCGGGGTCACCCCCGCCTGCCTGAAACGGGGGATGGCCTTCTACGGCCGATTCGTCCCAAAGTTGCTCCCGGTGAGCCGCCCGGAAGTCGCCGAACTGGCCAAGATGGCCGAGAACGCCTTCCGGTTCGTGGACATCGCTTTCGCCGAAGAGCTCTCGCTGATCTGCGGCGAAAGGGGCCTGGACTTCGAGGAGCTGCGCCAGGCGATGAACACGAAGGATAACATCAGGCTGCCGGCGGTCGAGTACGGTATCGGCGGCGAGTGCCTGCCCAAGGACATCCGTCTGCTCCAGGAGGCCAAGTACGAGCCCAAATCGGCCCTCCTGGACGGGGCCATCAACGCCGACCGGCGCTATCGTGAGGGCCTGATCGAGCAGACCATGGCCGCCAGGCCGAGCCGGGTCCATGTCCGCGGGGTCAGCTACAAGAAGGGCACCCGCCAGTTAAAGTTCAGCAAGGGTGTCGAGCTGGTCAAAGGGCTTGAGGCCCGGGGGGTCAGGGTCGACGTGAGCGACGAGGTCATGACCCCGGACGAGCTCATCCGCGCGGGTTTCAGCGTCGCCCACGCCGGGACCACCTATGACGCGACCATCGAACGGGGCCGGATCGAGCGCCGCGGGGCGCGGGCTCGGCTGGCCGCCGAAGCTGACTAGCGGGAGGTCGAAGATAATGGCAAAGATACTCGTCACCGGAAGTCACGGCACGCTTGGCCGTCCGCTCGTGGCCCAGCTCGAGGCCAACGGCCACGAAGTCTGGCAGTGCGACCTGCAGCACCACCCCGAGGAGCGGTTCATCCGGGCCGACGTCTCATCGTACCGGCAGGTCGAGCGGGTCTTCGAGCAGGACTACGACTACGTCTACCACCTGGCCGCCGAGTTCGGGCGGATCAACGGCGAGGAGTACTACGACACCCTCTGGCAGACCAACGTCATCGGCACCCGCAACATCCTCGAATTCCAGAAGAAGAAGGGGTTCAAGCTCATCTTCGCCAGCTCGTCCGAGATCTACGGGGAGGCCCAGGAGGCCATCCTCGACGAGGACCTGCCGGCCACGAAGACCATCGTCCAGCACAACGACTATGCCCTGACGAAGTGGGTCAACGAGGTCCAGGTGATGAACTTCGAGAAGCGCTATGGGGTGCCGGTGATGCGCCTCCGCTTCTTCAACGCCTATGGCCCCGGCGAGTACTACCACAACTACCGCAGCGTTGTCTGCCTCTTCGCCTATCGGGCCCTCCACAATCAGCCATACCAGGTTTTCGAGGGCTATCACCGGGTCTTCATGTACATCGACGACTTCATCCCCACGCTGGCCAGGGCCTGCGACCGGTTCGTCCCCGGCGAGGTGGTCAACATCGGCGGCACCGAGTATCGCAGCGTCAAGGAACTGAGCGACCTGATCCTCGCGGCCACCGGCGCCGACCCGCGGATCGTCGAGTACCTACCGGAGGATAAGCACAACACGGTCAACAAGCGGCCGGACATCTCCAAGGCCCGGCGGCTGTTCGGTCACAACCCAACGGTGCCGCTCGAGGTCGGGATCCCGAAGACCATCGAGTGGATGGCCGGGGTGTACGGCGCCAGGCTGCCGAAGCGGGCGGTCGGCGGACGGGAGGCCTTGAGATGCGTGAGCTGAGCGTGCCGGAGGCGCGGACGCCGCTGGTCAGTGTCCTGATGCCGACATACAACCAGGCGGGTTTCCTCTCGGAGAGCGTCGAAAGCGTCATCGCCCAGACCTATCCGCACTGGGAACTGGTCGTCGTCGATGACGGGTCGACCGATGACACCCCTCGAATCCTCGCCGATTTCGCCGCCCGCGACCCGCGGGTGAAACCGTCCCGGCAGCCGAACGGCGGCGTCGCCCGGGCCCTGAACGCCGGCCTCGAGCGGGCGACGGGTGACTACGTCTGCTGGCTCAGCTCGGACGACCTATGGGCGTCGGGAAAGCTGGAAAGGCAGTTGGCTGTGTTCGCGCGCGACCCCGACCTGGCCCTGGTCTATTCTGAGTATGAGATTATCGATGAGCATGGGCAGTTCCTCCGCAACATCCCCGGGGTCCAGTTTCACGGGGACGAAGCCCTGGTCCAGTTGATCCGGCAGAATCACATCAACGGTTGCTCGGTGATGATCCCACGCGGCGTCTTCAAGGAAGTCGGGCCGTTCGACCCGGATTGTAAGTACGCCCAGGATTACGACATGTGGTTGCGGATAGTCGCCGGACGCCGGATCCGCCTGGCCCCCGGCTCGTTGGTCAAGATGCGGGTCCACGCCAGCCAGATGAGCCAGGACAACCGGAACGAAGACGACGCCGTCCGGGTCCTGCGCAAGAACCTCCCGGGCTGGACGCCGGAGGTGCTTACCGGCGATGAGGCCCTGTCCCCGAGCCGCCGGGCCATGGCCCTCGTGCGCCTCGCCCTGGCCCTGCGGACGAGGCCAGGTCAGGAGCTCGCTGATGAGGCCAGACGCATCTTCAGTGAGGCCTTGGAGACGGCTCCGCCGTCGCAAGTCGAGGCCATCCGGTCGAGTTGGGTCAGGGCTCTCGCGGGGTACGCCGCCTACCGCTACTCCCTGAGCCGCGCCGGCGAAGCCGAGGGCATCCTCCGCGAGGCCCTCGCGGACGCCCCCGGGGACGGTCTCTACGCCCGCGAAAGCTCAGGCCCGGCCTGGTTCAACCTCGGCGTCATCCAGCTAAAAGGGGGGCGGTACCGCGAGGCGGTCGAATCATTCGAGCATGCGGTCAAGTGCGACCCGGCCAACGCCGAATCCTCCTACCACCTGGCCTACGCCTGTACCTGCGCCGGCGACCCGCACCGGGGGGAGGAGCAGCTCAGGCGGACCCTTCACCTGAAGGCCGACCACCGGCTGGCCAGGGAAGGGTTGGCCATGGTCTCGGCGACGCTCGAGAAGGCCGCCGCCGGGCAGGCCTCGGTCAGCAAGGCCAGGCTCAACTTCCACGTCGGCGAGGAGGCGGACCCGGGGTTGGAGGCCGACGTCCTGGAAGTCGCCCGTGAGCTCGCCAAGCGCGGCCACAAGGCGACTGTCCTCTACGCCCCCGGACGACCGCTGCCTGACCGGGTCAACCAGTCCAGCCAACTAGTGGTCCTCCGGGATGGCGAGCCGCGGCCGGCCGCCGCGGCCGATGTCTACGCCGGGCGCGCGCCTGGCGGTCCCGGGTGGATCCGCTTCGACCGGGCCTGGGTGAGCAACCCGACGGCCGTCGCCCACCTCGCCAGGGCGCAGCGGAAGCGTGTCGCCAGGGCTGGGTGACAGCCGGATGAACGACCCGGATGAACAAGAGACAAAGAACGCCCCGTGGGCGCTGGCCCGCGGGGCGTTCGTTATTTTCGCTCAGTCCTTCGCCGGTCCTCGCCGCTTCGTCCAAAGCCGGTCCAGCCGTTCCTTGAGGTCCTTCTCCCGGCCCTCCTCGCTGGGCCGGTAGTAGACCTTGCCGCGCAACTCGGCCGGCAGATAGTCCTGCGTCGTGAAGTGGCCCGGGAAATCATGCGGGTACTTGTAGTCGCGGCCGTGCCCCATCTCGGCCAGGCCCTTGGCTGGCGCGTTGCGCAGGTGCAGGGGGATGCCGGCGATGGTGTGGTCGGCGACGTCCTTGGCCGCCGCCTCGCCGGCCAGGTAGGCGGCGTTGCTCTTGGGCGCGGCGGCCAGGTAGGTCGTGGCCTGGGCGAGCGGGATGCGGCCCTCGGGCAGACCGACCGACTCGACCGCCTGGAAGGCCGCGGTGGCCAGGACGAGGCCCATCGGGTCGGCGTTGCCGATGTCCTCGGAGGCCAGGATGACCAGGCGGCGGGCGATGAAGGTCGGGTCCTCGCCGGCGTAGAGCATCCGCGCCAGCCAGTACAGGGCGGCGTCGGGGTCGCTGCCGCGGACGCTCTTGATGAAGGCCGAGATGGTGTCGTAGTGCTCGTCCCCGCCCTTGTCGTAGGTGAGGGCGCGCTGCTGGATGGACTCCTCGGCGATGGGCAGGGTGATTCGGCGGACGCCGTCCGCGTCCGGGGCGGTGGTCAGGACCGCCAGCTCGATCGCGTTCAGTAGGGACCGCCCATCGCCGTTGGCCATCTCGAGGAGGTGGTCCATGGCCTCCGGGGCGACCTCGGTCCGGTAGTTGCCCAGGCCGCGCTCGCGGTCGGCCAGGGCCCGGGCGGCGATGGTCCGCAGGTCCTCGCGATCAAGACGCTCCAGGCGGAAGACCCGGCAACGGCTGACCAGCGGGGCGATGACCTCGAAGAAGGGGTTCTCGGTGGTCGCCCCGATGAGGGTGATGATGCCCCGCTCGACGTGCGGCAGGAGGGCATCCTGCTGGGCCTTGTTGAAGCGGTGGATCTCGTCGATGAAGAGGACGGTCCGCTTGCCGTACTGGCCAAGCCGGTCGGAGGCCTGCCCGATGACCTGGCGAACGTCGGCCACCCCCGACGTGACCGCCGACAGCTCGATGAACTCGCTCTTGGTCGTCTCGGCGATGACCCGGGCCAGCGACGTCTTGCCGGAGCCGGCCGGCCCCCACAGGATGATCGACGAGAGCCGGTCGGCCTCGATCATCCGGCGTAGCAGGCACCCGGGCCCGACCGTCTTCTCCTGGCCGATGACCTCGTCCAGGCTGCGCGGGCGCATCCGCTCCGGGAGCGGCCCTTCCTTGCTGAGGATCTTGCGGCGGCTGATATCGAAGAGGTCATCGCTCAAAGGTCTGTGGTCTCCTCCCGTGTCAGGCGGCTCCGGACGCCAGGGCGGCCTCAAGGGCGCTCAGGCCCGGATGCTCGGCGAAACGCCCGGCCAGGGCGTCTCTGACGGCCTGCAAGGCTTCGCCCCGGCGCCCCGTGTCGGCCAGGACCCGGGCGAGGTCGATGTGACTTTGGACGCGCTCGGGGTCGGTCTCGACCGATCGCCTCAGGAATTCGACGGCGTCATCGGTCAGACCTTTGCCCACGGCGATCAGGCCGAGGAAGGCCAGCGACTCGCCATCCTCATCGCCGGCCTGGACGGCCCCGATGAGCCGTTCGAGGGCCTCGTCGGGGGCGCCGTGGCGGAAGAGGAATTTGCCGAGTTCCCGGTCGGCCCGTCCCGAGGCGGTGAAGACCCTGTCCGCCAGGCCGGTGAGGGCGACGAAGGCCTTGGCCTCGCCCAAGGCCCAGAGGCGGTCGGCCAGGGATGAGAAAGCCCGGGCGGCTTCGGGCCGCGCCAGTTCCCGGCGGGCCTGGGTGCCTTCTCCGGATGAATCCGGCTCTCCTTGTCCGGGCGCGGTGAGGGCCCGGGCTAACTCCCTATAGAGCCGCGCTTGACCGGGCGCTCCTTCCGCCACCGCCTGCAGGACCTTTTCGGCCTCCGCTGGGCGCTCGCTGAGGAGCAGGCACAAGGCCTGGTGCCAGACCGCTTCGCGCAAGTTGGTGTCGGAAGGGGCACCTGGCCCTGATGCGTCGACGACACTGGCGAAGACGTCCGCGGCTTGCCCGTAACGATTCTGCCCTTCAAAGGCCAGGCCCAACCAGTACCGACAGGTGGCCGTGGCCGGTGCGGGGATCGCTGGGTCGGCCAGGACCGCCTGAAGTGGCGCCTCGGCCAAACCCGCAAGCCCCTCGGCGACAAGGACCTTGGCCAGGACGCACACGGCCTCGCTCCGCGTGGGAGGGTCGTACGACGACAGCAGCCCCTGAAGGAAGGTCACTCCCTGCTCGGGTGGCCCGGCCCGGACCAGAAGGGAAGCGAGGCGGCCGAGAGCCCCGGGCTCGCCCGGGCGTAGGCCAAGGGCTTGCCGGTAAGCGGTCACGGCTTCGCCGGCCTGACCCAACTCCTCGTAGGCCTGGCCGAGCCAGCGCCATGCGTCGGCCTGGATGGCCTCGCGCCGGTAGGCGTACTTGGCGGGGGACGGACCGCCGGCCAAGACCTGCAGGAAACGCTTGACGGCCTCTACTGGACGGCCCATGGCCAGAAGGGCCTCCCCGTGGGCGACCGTTAGCTCACGGTAGTCGGGCCAGGCTGCCGTGAAGACCTCGGCCGCCTGGAGGGCTCGGGCCACTCGCCCGCCACGGACCAGCCCCTCGATCGATGACTGGGCGGCGACTGGGGCGAAGTCCTCGTCCATCTCTCCGGTGCCCCCGTCATCCAGCGCCTGCAGAGCCCTGGCCACCAGATCGAACTCGTCGGTGGCCAGCTCGAAATGGCCGGCTCGAGTCAGTTCCCGGGCCAACTGGAACCGGAGGTACAGGTCTCCGGGCCGCTCCTGTAAGCTGTCCCTCAGGAGCTTGACGTTGCGATAGACCTTGTCCTTCGCGGCCACTTCAGCGTCCAGGTACCCGGAGTGGTTCAACCTCACAGCGCTGGTGGAGACCCGCCCGCCGGCGGCGAGGATGCTTGGCAGGACCTGCTCGTGGATGCGCCTCTGGAAGCGGTATTCCGGCCGGTTGCGGAAGAGCCGCAACACCCGTGATACGTCGGCCGGCCGACCGGCCCCGGTCCCGACGTAGTTCAGGGCGTTGAGATAGTGGGCGTCGGCCTCCGTGTCCGGGGCCGTCAGCCTCAGCAGCGGGAGGACGCTTTCCGGGTCCAGCTCCTCGTCGGCGTCCATGACCAGGACCCAGTCGCCGCGGGCATCCTCGAGGACTTCGTTGCGGGCCGCGGCGAAGTCGTCGGTCCATCTGACCGGCTTCACCCGGGCCCCGAACATGATCCCCAGCAGGGCGGTATAGTCGGCGGAGCCGGTGTCCCCGAAGACGACCTCGTCGGCGACCTCCTCCACGCTGGCGAGGCAGCGTTTCAGGTTGGCCTCCTCGTTGCGGGCGATGAGGCAGACGCTGATGGTCCGGCGCGTCTGGCCCCGGGCGGCCAGTTCGGCCTCGAACACCGACCGAGCCAAGGGGCGGAGGTCAGGCTGTAGGGCGACGGTCTGCCTCCAGACTACGTCCTCCAGCCTATCGAAGCTGTTGTCCCAGGTGAAACGGGCGGACGTCGTCAGACCCATAGTGGCCAGCCGGTGACGAAGCCCCTCATCGGTCAGGGCCCGCTGGATCGCCTCAGCCATCGCGCCGACATCGCCGACCGGACACATCAGGCAGTTCTGACCGTCGACCGCGTACTGCCGGACCCCATCGTTGGCCGCCGTGACCACGGCCGTCCCGCTGGCCATGGCCTCGAGGGGGGGCATGGCAAAGGATTCATAGTGCGAGCCGGAGATGAACAGGTCGGCCTCGGCCAGGATCCGCCCGATCTCCTCGCGCGGGGGGGACTCGACGAAGAGACCCTCGAAGGCCGGGTCGCGGGACGAGTTCGGGGAGATGTGGACGACGTCGAAGTCAAGCCCACGCTCTTTGACCATGCGCAGGGCCGCCTTGATGTCGTCGATGCCCTTGAAGGGGGCGTCGCCGGGCCCCATGATGACCACGCGCGGCCGGCCCGGGCTGGAGGTCTTCGGGCGGGGGAAGAAGTGGGCCGGCTCCACCGCGTTCTCAATGACCTCGCTCTCCCGGTCGTAGTTGACCTTCAACAGATCCCGGAGAAGGTTCGAGACGACGAGGAGGTGAACCGGCCGTCCATAGAAGTGGTCGATGGCGTCCGAGACGTTCCGGCTGAGCTGGTCCGATAGCTGCGGGTTGGTCCGCTCGAAGATATATGGGTCGCCCTGGAAGAGGAAGAACGGGACGGAGCGCTCGGAGGCGCTGACCAGATCGGCGACCTGGTCCCAGTAGATGCCGAAGGACGCGTCGCCGGCCGGCATCGACTCGGCCAGGCTCTCCGACAGCGGCATGGTCAGGAAGGGAGCGTCGACGCGCATCCAGGAGGGCTCCCCGCTGTGCGAGAGCACGGAGACCTGGTGACCACGGGCCGCCATGCGGTTGACCCACTCGTAGAAGATGAGTTGGCCGCCGCAGAGGACGGGCGCGGTGCCCAGGAAACTCAGGACGAGAGAGGGAGAGACCTGGCGGGCCGCCGCCACCTGGGCGGCGACGAGCTCGGCGTAGGTCGTCGGGGGCGTGGAATCACCGACGTCCCGGAGGGCCGAGGTGAACGAGGTCAGGCGTGGCAGGCCGGGCATGGCCGCCGACGCTGCCGCCAGCGCTCGGCGGGCCTCCGCTGGACGACCGCCGAGCCAGGACGCGATGGCCAGTCCGAGAGACGAGGACTTGGGCCCCTGAGGGCTGGCGGCCGCGCGGCTGAAGTCGTCGGTCGCCCCGCCGAAGTCGCCGGTCCACAGGCGGGCCAGGCCGCGGTTGTAGTCGAAGGCCGGCGCCTTGCCGGCCAGTCCCGCCAGGTCGGCGAACTGCTCGAGCCCATCAAGGGCCCGTCCGTCGACCAGCCGGACCAAGCCTACTCGGTATTTCTCTCTCATTTCTCCCCAGGGTTCCATGGTGTCACCATCCCCACCGACTGGTGTCCAACAACTGGACACTTCTACCCATCTTATCGGGTTTTGGAAGCCTAGAGTTTAGCCTGTCGCATCGACCCGGAGCCGCTGATCCTACCAGCGTGGCCAGGGTTTGTTGGATACCGTTGGCCGATTGTCTGGAGTCGTTGACAAAAACCTAGCACGATGGTAGGATTAAGGCGGATAACCAAGCGGGAAACTCGGAATTATAGTCAGCGGTCAAGCGCTTGAGGGATTTGGAGGAGAGCCAATGAAACTGTCCACCAAGGGCCGCTACGGCGTGATGGCCATGGTCGACGTCGCCATGAACGGCGACGACGGCCCGGTCTCATTGAAGGCCGTGGCCGAACGGCAGGGCCTCTCCGAAAGCTACCTCGAACAGCTGGCCGGCTCGCTTCGCAAGGCCGGACTCCTGACCGGCATCCGGGGCGCCCAGGGCGGTTACACCCTGGCCCGTGAGGCCGGAGAGATCACCGTCGGCGACATCATCCGGGTCCTCGAGGGCCCCATCGCCCCGGTCGAGTGCGCCAGCGAGGAAAAAGGTCCGGTCCAGCACTGCGCCAACTCGCAGGGTTGCGTGGCCAAGAGCGTCTGGGTCAAGCTCCGTGACAGCATCGTCAAGGCCCTTGACTCGGTCAGCCTGGCCGACCTGTGCGACGAAGCCAAGCAGGACGGCGGCTGCCTGCCGCCGGTCTGAACCCCGGTTCCCACCATCCAAAGGAGATGAACTCGCAGATGGCCGAGACACGTCGTGTCTACCTCGACCACGCCGCCACCACCCCGGTCCACCCGGAAGTGGTCAAGATCATGGACCATTACATGCTCGAAGCCTTCGGCAACCCATCGAGCATTCACTCGTTCGGCCGCGAGGCCCGCAAGGGGGTCGAGGAGGCCCGCGAGCAGGTCGCCGCGCTGATGGGGGCCACGCCCAACGAGATCGCCTTCACCTCGGGCGGAACCGAGGCTGACAACATGGCCATCCAGGGTGTCGCCCACGGGCGTCGCGACGTGGGCAACCACATCATCACCTCGACCATCGAGCACCACGCCGTCCTGCACACCTGCGAGCACCTCGAGAAAGCGGGCTACAAGGTCACCTACCTACCGGTCGACAAGTACGGCATGGTCGACCCGGACGACGTCAAGAAGGCCCTGACCCCCCAGACCATCCTGGTGACGATCATGGCCGCCAACAACGAGGTCGGCACCATCCAGCCGTCGGCCGAGATCGGCCGGGTGGTCAAGGAGCACGGCCAGGCCTACTACCACATCGACGGCGTCCAGACCTACGGCAACTGGCCGGTGAACGTCGACGACCTGCACGCCGATCTCTTTAGCGCCTCGTCCCACAAGATCTACGGGCCCAAGGGCACCGGCGCGCTGTACATCCGCAAGGGGATCAAGCTTGTTCCCCTCGTCTTCGGCGGCTCCCACGAGCGCAAGCGCCGTCCGGGCACCGAGGGCGTCCCCGGCATCGCCGGCTTCGGCAAGGCCGCCGAGATCGCCCGTGAGACCCTCGACCAGCGGATCGCCCACAACACGGCCCTCCGCGACCGGCTCATCTCCGGACTCCTGGCCGAGCTGGACTACACCCGCCTGAACGGCCACCCGACCCAGCGCCTGCCGAACAACGCCAACATCTCGGTCGAGTTCGTCGAGGGCGAGTCGATGCTCCTGAACCTCGACATGAAGGGCATCGCCGCCTCCAGCGGCTCGGCCTGCACCTCCGGCTCCCTCGAACCGTCCCACGTCCTCCTGGCCATGGGTCTGCCGCACGAGATCGCCCACGGCTCGTTGCGACTGACCGTCGGCACCGACAACACCATGGACGACATCGAGGATGTCATCGCCACCCTGCCGGACATCGTCCGGCGCCTCCGGGCCATGTCACCGCTGTACGCCGACAAGATCAAGGGCCATTCGGCCGCGCCGCTGACCCCGGCGGGAGAGGAGCATCACCACGATGTATAACGACAAAGTGATGGAGCACTTCCGCAACCCCAAGAACGTCGGTGAGATGACCGAGCCCGATGGCATCGGCCGCGTCGGCAACCCGACCTGCGGCGACATCATGCAGATCGCCATCAAGGTCAAGGACGACCGGATCGAGGACGTCAAGTTCCAGACCTTCGGCTGCGGGGCGGCCATCGCCACCTCGAGCATGGTCACCGAGATGGTCAAGGGCAAGACCCTCGACGAGGCCCTCCACATCACCAACCGTTCCGTGGCCGAGGAACTCGGCGGCCTGCCGCCGAACAAGCTGCACTGCTCGAACCTGGCCGCTGACGCCCTTCACGAGGCGATCAAGGACTACCAGGCCAAGCTCGGCGGGTCCAACGGCAACGGCAAGGACAAGCCCGCGGACGGCGAGGAGAAGGACAAGCACGAGGGGCAGGACAAGCACGAGGGGCAGGACAAGCACGAGGGGAAGGACAAGCCCGAGGGGAAGGACAGGCCCGAGGGGAAGGATAGGCCCGAGGGGAAGGACAAGCACTAAATGAGGAAGCGCGTCCTGGCCGCCATGAGCGGCGGGGTCGACAGTTCGCTGGCGGCCGCGCTCCTCAAGGACCAGGGGTATGAGGTCATCGGGGCGACCATGCAGATCTGGCCCGACGTCGCCCCGGAGGTCGCCGACGACTACGGCGGCTGCTGTTCGCTCGTCGCTGTAGAGGATGCCCGGCGGGTCGCCGACCGGCTGGGCATCCCTTACTATGTCCTCAACCTTCAGGAGACCTTCGAGCGCACGGTCATCGACGACTTCGTCGCCGAATACACCCGCGGGCGCACGCCCAACCCGTGCCTCGTCTGCAACCGCGAGGTCAAGTTCAAGGCGCTCCTGGAGAAGGCCTTGGCCCTCGGCTGCGAGTACGTGGCCACCGGTCACTACGCCCGGGTCGAGCGCGACGGGGCCTCCGGCCGCTATCTGATCAAGAAGGCGGCCGACCGGCGCAAGGACCAGACCTATGCCCTCTACACCCTGACCCAGGAGCAGCTGAGCCACGTCCTCTGGCCGCTCGGCGGGCTGACCAAGCCCGAGGTGCGGAAGCTGGCCGCGGCCTACGGCCTGCCGACGGCGAACAAGCCGGAGAGCCAGGAGATCTGCTTCGTCATGGACAACGACTACGCCCACTTCGTGGGCGAGCGTGCCCCCGAGGCCTTTGTCCCCGGGCCGTTCGTGGACACGGCCGGCCGGATCATCGGCGAGCACCGCGGGCTGCCCAACTACACGGTGGGGCAGCGGAAGGGGCTCGGACTCACGAGCGAGCGGCCCTACTACGTCGTCCGTCTGGAGCCCGAGCGGAACGCCGTCGTCCTCGGCCATGCCGAGGACGTTTACAGCCGGGGCCTTCTGGCCACCGGCTGCAACTTCGTCGCCATCCCCGAACTGACGGGCCCGCGCGCGGCCGGGATCAAGGTCCGCTACGGGGCCGACGAGACCCCGGGGACGATCGAGCCGGCGGGGAGCGGGGAAGGGCCCGCGCTGGCCGCGGGAGCCGGCGCCGACGGCCTGCCCGGCCCCATCGTCCGCGCGACATTCGACCGCCCGCAGCGGGCGGTGACGCCCGGTCAGGCCGCCGTCTTCTACGACGGCGAGACCCTCATCGGCGGCGGGACCATCGAGCGGGCGATGGAGTGACCGCTCTCTGGGCAATCCGCAATACGTCTAGACAAACCAGCCCTGGGATATTTGTCCCGGGGCTTTTCTTGGCTGTCGGGGGGCCTGCTGCTTTAAGGCCCGCAGCCGCCGAGAAGTGATGCTTTTGGGGGAAGGGAGTTGTCGAAATCGGTCGACAGCATCCGCCAAAAGGCGGCAGGAAAAACGCCACTGGCATCGGAACCACTTCCTTGACCTGGGAACATCTACAACAACGGAAACATCCTATGCCAGGGGAATCCGGCAGCGTTAGATGCACTTCTGCCCAGGCCAGAGTGGAGGGCGTTGAACCCATACTCAGCGGCTCACCTTGATCCTCCCCAGACAGTGGAAACTGCCAGGTGAACCAAATGAGGCCCTGGCGAAACTCACTGATGTCGGCCGCCTTGGACCGGTCGGCTCGACACCTCAGTGGATGACTGAACGTTGTTTGATTTTTGTATGGCTGGAGGGGAATATCCCAGTTGAGTGCCAATATGGTGGGTACCGACGTCGTGACCCGTGCCGAGTATCGGACTCCGCCCAACGGCTGGCGGACATTCTTGGCCGTTTGGATCACGCAATCCATTTCCGCCTTTGGCAGCAACTTGACTTTCTTCTCTCTAACGATCTGGATAACAACCGTCCTTTATCCGCGCCCTGATCAGAAACCCGCTCTCGGTGTTGCTCTTTCGGCAGTCAGTTTGGCCTTCACCCTGACGGCAGTCTTCGGCGGGCCCATCGCAGGGGCCTGGGCTGATCGCCATGACCGAAGGCGAACAATGATTGCCATGGATTTCGCCAGTGGAGCTCTAAGCCTGGCCTTGATCGGGCTGGTCGGCGCCGATGCCCTCAACTTACCACTGCTTCTTCTCGTATCAGTGTTGTTTGCGGCGACCGGCGCCTTCCACGGCTCGTCGTTTGAGGCCTCATATGCAATGATAGTCCCGGACCGATTGCTCCCACGGGCTAATGGGATGATGCAAACCACTTCGGCTCTGTCCGGTGTCTTGTCACCGGCTATCGCTGCGGCCATTCTTTCGTTGCCAGGCCTCGCCCGCCAAGGACATATTCCCGGTTCTGTGGGCACGTTTTTGGGGCGAATGGCCAACGGCATGCCACTCGCCATTACCGTTGACAGCATAACTTTCTTTGTGGCCGCCGTTACCCTTCTTGTTCTCAAGATCCCCTCGCCCGTCCGGACAGAACTCCGCAGCGATGGCAGGGTCAGAAAGACTATGTGGGCCGACATAAAAGAGGGTGCCCTCTATATATTGAGGCGCCGCCCCCTACTGTGGCTTCTCAGCACACTCGCGCTAATAAACCTGATCTCTGCCCCCGTCAACGTGCTCCTTCCCCTGCTCATCAAGTTCAACTTAGCCACCGACTGGTCCACTCGTGGGTTTACATTTGAGACGGCTCTGGGCCTCATGAGCACCTTGGCCAGCGCGGGCGGGGTCGTGGGCGGGTTGATGGTGAGTTCTTGGGGTGGTCTAAAGGCACGTCGGATATATGGAGTGTTCGTTCCGGTGGTCGTGGGTGGTCTGTTCCAGGCTATCCTTGGTTTCTCACCATACCTCTTCTTGAGTTCATCTGCGATTGCCGCCATCTGCCTATTGTCACCGATCACTGGCGCCCATTCCCAGACCATCTGGCAGGCTCAGACACCGCGTGAACTGCAAGGGCGAGTCTTCTCCGTTAGACGTCTTATCGCCCAGGTCACCATTCCGTTCGGGGTAGCCATAGGCGGTTGGTTGGCCGGCGCCTTCAACCCGGGGACTGTTGTCGCCATCTCGGGTATAGCCGTAACGGTTTTCAGTTTTCTGCAGCTTTTCAACCCATACTTGATGAGGGTGGAAGACAAGAAGTGGCTCGACCGGTTGGCCGGGAATGCACAACCGTAGTCGAGACCTCCTTCGTTCCATACTGTCCTGAGTTTGCATCAAGCAGGGGGCAGCTTTCAAATACCGCTAGAGGAGGCCCTGGCTCGATTTCCTTTCCCAACCCTATTCTGTATTGAAAAGAACAAAGGCCGCAATAGACGCGGCCTTTGTCAACGTCTCAGGCCCCGGGACACTAGCCCGGGGCTTCATGTATTTCATACCGTCCATCCTATCGGGGCTGGCCCGGCGGCAGGCTGTAGACGACCTTGCCATCCTCATCGAGGAACTCCAGCCGCGGCACGTCGTCCTTGTCGACGCGCATCCAGATGCGGGTCCGGCCCTTGCTGTCCGCCAGCATCACGACGGCCTCACCGGCCGGGTTCCGTCCGACGAAAAGACGAAGGGCGATGCCGAGCTCGGCACCGAGGTCTCGAAAGGCTTGGTCCTTGCTTGGCCCGTCAGGCATTCTTTTTACGGCTTCAGCCTTCTCGGCGACTTCGGCCAAAGGCACTGGTGCGCGGTCCATTATGGTTAGCCCGTATGAACGCTTGCCGCCTTCATCATCGTACGACAGCTGGACGACCTGGTCCTGCTCGAACTGGTCGAAGGTCAACGAGGTCCCGGCCGAGCAACCGCCATCCTCTCGCCGTCCACGGAAGACAAGTCCGCCGCACTCAAACCCCTTATCGTTGAAGAAAATCAGGCCGGGCATCTGCCCGCCGCTACGCGTGTAAGGTTTTCCGTTAATGACCGGGTCCGGCGACCGCTCCGTGTTGGCGATGGCCAGGCGGAGCGTCCCGTTCCGATCGACGATGTTGATTCGCTCGACCTCGATCTCCTCGAACCTGACCTTTCCCTCCAATGCCATTCCGACGACCTCCCCCGTGCGACCTATCGCTACTGAGTCCTGGCGGCAGCCATGGCTTCGGCCGCCTCGTCCCCGAGGAGCGGCTTCAAGGCGGCCACGACCACCGAATCGACCAGTTCCAGCAGGTCCTTGGGCTGCGGGCCGAAGACGGGGCAGGCGGGATGGACGCGCGCGCCCGCCTCGCTCAGGGTCAGCAGGTTCCGCAGGTCGATCCGCCCCAGAGGGGACTCGCGGGGGACAACGACCAGCGGCCGCCCCATTCGCAGGGCCGTGCCGGCAGCCTTCTCGATGAGGTCGCCACCCAGCCCGGTGGCGATGGCCGCGACGGTGGGCATGGCGCAGGGGATGATGAGAACTCCCGGGACCTCAGGCCCCGCCAACGCCGCTTCCGCGTCCCCCGGGTCATGGCAGAAGAACCGCCGCTTGACTCGCTCGGGCACGGCCCGCCGCGGGGCCCGGTCAATCCAGTAGCGGAGGAGGGCGGCCTTCTGGCCGGCCGGGTCGACCGGCAGCTCGAGCCCCATTTCCTGGGAAATACCGCGGCGCGACGCCTCGGGCAAGACGGCATGGACCTCGCTCTCCGTGTTCAAGAGAAGCTCCAGGGCCCTGAGCCAATAGACCGTCCCGGTCGGGCCGGTCATGGTGATGACCACGCGGCTCACCGCTTCTGCCTCCCGTCGCCGCTCGCCGTCTTCATCAGCAGCCACTGGTTCTCGCGCGTGTGGACGAGGACGTAGCCGCCCTGCATCTTCTGGCCAAGAGCGGCGAACTCGATCATGTCCGGCCTGTTCACGGCCAGGGCATAAGGCCCATTGTCCCAGATGCTGACCGAGCCGGCGCCGTAGTTGCCCTCGGGGACCATCCCCTCGAAGTCGATGTAACTCAGGGGGTGGTCCTCGACCTGCACCGCCAGCCGCCGCACACCCTTGACCAGCGGCGGACCCTTGGGCACGGCCCAGCTCTTGAGGACGCCGTCCATCTCCAACCGCAGGTCCCAGTGGAGGTGCGTGGCGTGGTGCTCCTGAACGACGAAGCGGGGGAAGCCACCGGGCGGCACGGTCTGTCCGGCCGGCCCGGGCTGGGGCGCGGGCGACGGCGCGGGCGGCGGCGCGGGCGGCGGCGTTCCCTGACCCCCGGCGGGCTCGGGCGTCCGGGTGAAGTCGCGCTTATGTTCGTACTCGCCGAGCGGCCGGTTGTTGCCGAGCGGCCGGTCGCCGCCAGGCGGTGTCGTCTTCCTCGGAGTCATCGGACCGACTCCTCTCCGGTTAGTAGCTTCGTGCCAAACGAGGAAAAAACCTCCAAAGGTGCCTCCTGACACGCATTAAAGGGGCCCGGCCGGGGCAGAATAAAGGAAAAAGTGGGGCCTTCCAATGCGTACACGCCGTGGAATCATCGGGCTGCCGGTCATTTGCCTACAAACGGGGAGGAAGATGGGCGAGGTCAGGGACCTCTTGATCGGCCGCCGGGGCGACCGCCTCAGCGGCCTTCGCGTGGTGGTCTCCGGTCGCTTCTCGCTCAAGTCGCTCCGTTTCCGGGACATCCACAGCCTCGGTGAGGACGCGGTCATCATCCACGACCCGACCGCCCTGCTCGCGCCGAGCCGCGTGCGGGCCGCCGAGGCCGGCGCCCGCGGGCCGGAGAAGATCATCGGTAAGCGGGTCATCACCGCGGATGGCCGCGACCTCGGGACCGTCGACGATATTGTCATCGATGCGACGGCCGGGAAGGTCACCGGTTACGAGGTCTCGGGCGGGCTGGTCAGGGATCTCGTCGACGGCAAGCTTATCTTGCCCGTCCCCCCGGGGATGAAGGTCGGCCAGGACGCCGTGATCATCCCCGCCGATTGGGCGGCGAAACTGTTTCACCCCGGGATGGCGGCCGGGCCGCCGGCGGCTCCGGGCGAAGGAGGTCGGCAAGCTGAACACGCTCGTCTGCCCGCGATGCGGGAGTAAGGTTGTGGGGAAAGTCGGTACCGGGCAGTACTACTGTTGGGACTGCTTCATCGAATTCTCCGTCGGCAAGGGCGGTCCGCATCTCTACAAGATCGACCCGGAGGGTACGCTCGTGGCCTTCAACCCGGACCACGAGGCCAGGTCGGACACGATGGCCGGGGGACCGACGCGGATAAGCTAAGGGTGGGGCAGGGTGACAATCCTCGGGTGGAGGTGAAGGTATGAGTCAGAGGTCTTTCTGGGGTGGGCTGTTGACGGGGGGCCTGATCGGGATGGCCATCGCCATCGCCATGGCCCCGCAACTCAAGCCTGAGACGCGCGAGCACATAATGAGCACCAGCAAGCACTGGTCCGGGCGGGCGGGCAGACTACTGAGCAAGGGCCGTGACGCGGTCATGGACGCGGCCGACAACCTGCACTGACGCCGGGCGCGCCGTTATACGGGCGCGCGCGGGAGGGCAAGTGATCGGATGACGGTCGTCGACGCGGGAGGAGGCACTTGAGCCTCCTCCTTTTCACACCGTGAGGCCTGGCATGGTGGCGGGCGAAGCCCGCGGGACCGCGAAAGGGGGGATGAAGATGGCCGGTCCGAACTGGATGGCGGTCCGGCGATACCGAGTAGCCGCGTTGGTCCTGACGATGCTCGCCATCGTCGCCCTCCTCTACCGGGTGCGGGGTATCCTCAGCCCGTTCGTGCTGGCCGGGGTGATCACCTACATCCTCGAACCGCCGGTCCGGACCCTGGAGCGGCGGGGGTTCCCGCGGCTGCTGTCCATCGTCCTCATCTATTTCCTGGTCATCGGGGCCGTCGCCCTGACCGTCGCCTGGGTCGTGCCGTCGGCCCTGGCCGAACTCAACGCCTTGGCCCAGAGCCTGCCGGGCTACATGCAACAGGCCGAGCAGTTGGGCCTGCGGGTGCAGAGCTTCTACGCCCGCCTGTCCCTACCCGAGGCGGTCCGGGCCACCCTCGACCTCAGCATCCGCAACGCCGAGTCCGGGCTGCTCAGGGTCATCGGTGACGCCATCACCGGCATCCTCGGCGCCGCGAGCTGGCTGCCCGGCCTGATCCTGGCGCCGTTCCTGGCCTTCTACGCCCTGAAGGATCTGGCCGTCATCAAGGCCGGCTTCGTCAGGAGCCTACCCAGGGAATCGCGAACCGAGGTGATGGCCGTCCTATCAGGGATTGACGCGGTCCTCAGCCGCTTCCTCCGCGGTCAGCTCATCCTGTCCGCCGTGATCGGCGCCGCCTTCGCCTTCGGCCTACGGCTCCTGGGCATCCCGTTCTGGGTCATCATCGGCGTGTTCGCCGCCTTCGCCGAGGTCATCCCGTACTTCGGGCCGGTCATCGGGGCCACGCCCGCCGTGATTATCGCCCTGACCCGCTCGCCGGCCCTGGCCCTCAACGTCATCATCCTGTTCGTCGTGATCCAGGAAATCGAGAACGTGGTCCTGGCACCAAAGATAATGGGCGACAGCATCGGCCTGCACCCGTTGTGGGTCTTCTTCGCCGTCCTGGCCGGCGGCGAACTGGCCGGATTCTGGGGCCTTCTGCTGGCGGTGCCGACGGCCGGCGTCGTGCGGGTCATCGGTGCCTACGCCGTCCGCAAGCTGTCGATGGCGGCGACGCAGGCGGCGGCTGAACCGCCGCGTCCGCCCGGGCCGCCGCGATCAGGGCCGGCGCCGACGTCGCGACCGGTGGCCCGCCCCGTGGTCCGCGCCCCGCACGTTGACAAGGCCCCCTATGCCAAGTATAATGAAGAGTAAGTTAAAAAAACCAGGCGATGATGGGATCAACAGGGTCACCAACGACGTCGAAGAGAGGCCCCGCAAGGTGCGAAAGGGGCTGACGCACGGACCCTCGGCAAGCCATCCCGGAGCTTCGGCCAAAGCCCCCGCACCGGTTCTTGAAACCGGGCGGGGGGCCTGAACCGACGGGTAAGGCCCGTGACAGCCGGACAGAGTTGACCGCGAGGCGAAAGCGCCCGCCGGTCAATCAGGGTGGTACCGCGAACGACCTCGCCCCTGCAACAGGGGGCGGGTTTTTTTGGTTTCCGGGGCCCGCGGAGAGCCGGACCCGCCGGCGGCTCCGGAGACACCTTTACATAAGATATCTTCTGTCAACTAGCTCGCACAGGGAGAACACCCCCGGCATGAAAACCGCCGCCGAAAGACTCGAACACATCCGGAGCACCCGCGACCAGGGCGAGCTGACTCTCGCCCTTTCCGACCCCTCCCACCTGGTGGTGGAGGCGGCCGCGAAGCGACTGACCGACGAGGGCGCGGCCACGGCGCTGCTCCAAAGCTACCTACGCCTGCACGAGGCCGCCCCCAGGGCCGATCCCGGGTGCTGGGCCAGGATGGCGGTGATCGAGGCCATGTCCAGACTACAGTCGCCCCGCGCGGAGCAGGCGGCCAAGCTGGCCATGGACACCGTCCAGGTCGAACGCGTGGGTACCGGACTGGTGGACACGGCCACCGGCCTTCGGGCCGCCGCGGCCAGGGCGATCGGGGCCCTCGGAGACCTCGGGGGTACCGCGGTGCTTGCCGTGAAGCTGGCCTACCCGGGCCAGGAGCTTGGTGAGGTGCTCGCGGAGTGTATGGACGCGCTCGCGGCGCTGAAGGACGAGCGCATCGTGGGCATCCTCAACCCCTGGCTGAAGTACGGGAACCCGTATCTCGTGAGCGTCGCCGCGACCGCGATGGCTCAGGGCGCCGGAAAAGCAGCCCTGCAAGCGCTGGTGGCTTCGGTTCCGGGGGCGGTGGCGGACGCCAGAGAGGCCGTGGTCTACGCGATTGCCAGCGTTCGTTCGGAGGAAACGCGGGCGGCGCTCCAATCGCTCGCCGAGAGCGAGGATCAGGTGGTGAGCAAGGCCGCGAAAAGTATGCTTGGAGCGGTCGGGTAAAGTCAGAGCGAGACACCAAGAGAGACGCATCCGTACCTACAGTTGAGGAGGACCAGACCGATGAGACGCATGTCGGGCAACGAGATTCGCCGAAGCTTCCTGGACTTCTTCGCCTCGAAGGGGCACACGGTGCTGCCGAGCGCGGCACTGGTGCCGGTCGACGACCCCACGCTCCTCTGGATCAACTGCGGCATGGCGCCCTTGAAGCCGTACTTCGAAGAACGCGTCGCCCCGCCCAACCGGCGCCTGGCCTCGAGCCAGAAGTCCATCCGTACCAACGACATCGAGAACGTCGGGCGGACCCCGCGGCACCACACCTTCTTCGAGATGCTCGGGAACTTCTCCATCGGGGACTACTTCAAGGAAGACGCCATCGCCTGGGCCTGGGAGCTGGTCACCCAAGTCTTCGAGCTGCCGCCGGAGAAGCTCTACGTGACCGTTCATCCGACCGACGACGAGGCCCGTCAGATCTGGCTCAAGAAGATCGGCCTGCCCGCCGGCAGGGTCCTCGACGACCCCGGCGACTTCTGGGACATCGGGCCCGGGCCGTGCGGCCCCAACTCGGAGATCTACATCGACCGCGGCGAGCATCTCAGCTGCGGAAAGCCCAATTGCCTGCCCGGGAGCTGCGACTGCTCACGCTGGCTGGAGTTCTGGAACCTCGTCTTCACCCAGTTCAGCCACAACGAGGACGGCAGCCACACGCCGCTCCCGAAGAAGAACATCGACACCGGCATGGGCCTCGAGCGGATGGCCTCAATCATGCAGGGGGTCGACACCAACTTCGAGACCGACCTGCTCTACCCGATCATCGCCGAGACCTCGAAGCTGAGCGGGAAGCACTACAAGGAATCGCCCGAGACCCGGCTGGCGATGAACGTCATGGCCGACCACCTGCGCAGCGTGGTCATGGCCATCGGCGACGGCGCGGCGCCGTCCAACGAGGGCCGCGGCTACATCCTCCGGCGCCTCATCCGCCGGGCCATCCGTTACGCCAGGACCCTTGGCTTCGAGGGCCCCGTCCTGAGCACCCTGGTGCCCACGGCGACGGACATCTTCAGCCAGCCGTACCCCGAGCTGGGCGCCAAGAACGAGGCCATCGCCCGGGTCATCCGCGGCGAGGAGGAGCGCTTCCACTCCACCCTGAGCGACGGCATGCGTATCGCCGAAGGGATCATCACCGAGGCCAAGGCCGGCGGGCGCCAGGTCATCGAGGGCCGGCAGGCTTTTCTGCTCTACGACACCTACGGCTTCCCCCTCGACCTGACCGAGGACATCGCCGCCGAGAACGGCCTCCGCGTCGACCGCGGCGGCTTCGAGAAGGCTATGGAGGAGCAGCGCCGGCGGGCCCGCGCGGCCCGGCAGGGCGTCGAAGGCTGGGATTCCTCGGCCGCCTTCGCCCAATCGTTGAAGAAGTTCCACAAGACCGAGTTCATCGGCTACGACCAGCTGGCCGCCAAGGCCAAGGTGCTGGCGGTGGTCAGGAGCGGCGAGGTCGTCGACACGGCCCAGCCCGGCGAGGAGGTCGACATCCTCCTCGACCAGACGCCATTCTATGCTGAGAGCGGCGGCCAGGTCAGCGACCAGGGCGAGTTGACCTCGGGCGAGACCCGGGTCTTCGAGGTTTATGGGGTGAAGAAGCTGGAGGACGGTAAGTTCCTGCACGTCGGGCGGGTCGGCGAGACCCCGGTCAAGACGGGGATGGAGGTCACCGCCAAGGTCGACCAGGAACGCCGCCTGGCCACGGCCAGGAACCACACCGCGACCCACCTCCTGCAGGCCGCCCTGCGCCGGATCCTCGGTGACCACGTCAACCAGGCCGGCTCCTACGTCGAACCCGACCGCCTCCGGTTCGACTTCTCACACTCGGCGGCGATGACCCGGGACGAGATAAGGGCGGCCGAGCGGCTCGTCAACGAAAAGGTCCTCGAAGGCCTCCCGGTCACCTGGCATGAGACCAGCCTGGCCGAGGCCAAGGCGGGAGGGGCCACGGCCCTCTTCGGCGAGAAGTACGGCGAGCGGGTCCGGATCGTCAGCATCGGCGACTTCAGTCGCGAGCTGTGCGGGGGTACGCATCTCACCGCCGCCCACCAGATCGGGCTGTTCAAGATCGTCGGCGAGGGCAGCATCGGTTCGGGCGTCCGGCGCGTGGAGGCGGTGACGGGGGAGGGCGCCCTGGCCTACGTCGAGGGCCGCGATGACCTCCTGACCACGGTCGCCGACGAACTCAGGACCACCGTCCCTGAGCTCCAGACCAAGGCCGGCGAACTGCAGAAGATGGTCAAGGAACGGGACAAGGAAATTGAGACCATGCAACGGCGGCTCGGCGGCTTCGCCGTCGAGGAGCTGGTGGCCGCGGCCAGAGACCTCTCCGGGGTCAAGGTGGTCGCCGGCAAGGCCGACGTCGGTAACCAGGAAGCCCTGCGCGAACTGGCCGACCGGGTCCGCGACCGGCTGGGCTCAGGCGTGGTCCTCATCGGCTCCTCCGCCGGCGAGGGCAAGGTCAGCTTCGTCAGCGTCGTCACTAAGGACCTCCTGCCGCGCGGTCTGAACGCCGGCGAGATCGTCCGCGAGGCGGCCAAGGTCGCCGGGGGCGGCGGGGGCGGTAGGCCCGACATGGCCCAGGCCGGCGGGAAAAATCCGGCCATGCTCGACCAGGCCATCGCCCGGGGCGTCGAGGTCGTGACCCAGAAGATCGGTGCCAAATAGCCCTCGGGATACGGTGATAGATATAAACGACATGACTCAGAAAGCCGCCCGGACAATGGGGCGGCTTTCTTTACGTGAATGGCTTAGATGAATATCAACGCTACCTTGAGCGGGCAGGGCATGGAGAAGAGAACAGGTGAGGCACGCATCGTAGATAATAATCAGGGCAAGCGGCACGACGCCACGCACTGGGATAGATATGAACGCATAGGACGGCGGCGACGCGCCCGGCCCTCCCGGGAATGTAGTTAAAGATAGACCTTCGCGGCAGGCCGACCGCGGTCTTTCGATGGCGGCAAAATGGAAGGACAAACCCGTTGACTTTTGGGGGGCCGATGAGTAGAATATGAGCCAATAGCAAGAACGCCAAGGACGATGAACGGGAGAAGTAACTCCTTGCGACGCCGTCAGAGAGGGCCCGGTCGGTGAGATGGGCCTCGGTGGTCAGGGAGCGAAATGCGCCTGTGAGTCCCGCCCGCGAAGATCCCCCGTCTCCGACGGCCTCATCGGCCGGCGAGTCGCAGGGACTGAGCAGACGGCGGTAGGCCACCGTTAACCGGCCGGGGCATCAGGACGCGCCGTGGGATCAGCCGCGGCGACCGGACCTCGTGCCCGTCGAGATGAGCGTGAGTCGGCGCAGGCCGACCGCGGTCGCCCGCGGGGCGGCCGGTCACCCGTAGGACTCGCGCTCGAATTAGGGTGGAACAGCGGATTCCCCGCCCCTGAGTGATTTCAGGGGTGGGGTTTTTCATTTTCCCCGCCGTTTTCCCCGGTTGTCCTTGGCTTCGTGCCGCAAAGGAGGCGTTCCCATGCTTGAGCGGTTGATGTCGGGAGCGGCTCGTCGGGACGTCCGGGCGGTCCTGGAACGCGACCCGGCGGCCAGGAGCGTCCTCGAGGTCATCCTATGCTATCCGGGGCTCCACGCGGTCTGGATCCACCGGTCGGCGCGCCGCCTCTACAGGTGGCGGCTTTTCACGGCGGCCCGGCTCCTCTCCCAGTTCGGCCGGTTCCTGACCGGCATCGAGATCCATCCCGGGGCTCGCCTTGGGCCCGGCCTCTTCATCGACCATGGGATGGGCGTTGTCATCGGGGAGACCGCCGAGGTCGGCGAGGACGTCATCATCTACCACGGAGTGGTCCTGGGAGGCACGGGCAAGGAGAAGGGCAAGCGCCACCCGACCATCGGCCGGAACGTCATCATCGGCGCCGGGGCCAAGGTCCTCGGGGCCATCACCATCGGCGACAACTGCAAAATCGGTGCCGGGGCCGTGGTCATCAGGTCGGTTCCCCCCAACTGCACCGTCGTCGGCGTACCCGGCCGCGTGGTCAGGCGCGACGGCGTCCGCACGGCGAGGGCCGAGCTGGACCACGCCGACCTGCCCGACCCGGTGGCCGAGGCTATCGGCACGCTCAGCCGCCGGCTCGCCCGGCTGGAGGAGAACCAATCATCCAAGGAGGTTGAGACAGAATGCGAATCGCCAATGACGTCACGGCTTTGATCGGCGGAACCCCCCTGGTCCGGCTAAACCGGGTGACCGGGGACGCCCGGGCGACCGTGGTCGCCAAGCTCGAGTTCACCAACCCGGGGGGCAGCGTCAAGGACCGCATCAGCCTGAGCATGATCGAGGAAGCCGAACGCGCCGGCCGCCTGGGCCCAGAGACGGTCATCCTCGAGCCGACCAGCGGCAACACCGGGGTCGGGCTGGCCCTCGTCTGCGCGGCCAGGGGTCGCCGCTGCGTCTTGGTCATGCCCGAGACGATGAGCGTCGAGCGGAGGATGCTCCTCACCGCCCTGGGGGCGGGGCTCGTCCTCACGCCGGGCGCCGAGGGCATGTCCGGAGCCGTCGCCAGGGCGGCGGCGATGGCCGCCGAGGACCCGCGGTACTTCATCCCGCAGCAGTTCGAGAACCCGGCCAACCCGGCCGTCCACCGGCAAACCACGGCCGAGGAGATCTGGGAAGACACGGACGGGCGGGTCGACATCGTCGTCGCCGGCGTCGGCACGGGTGGGACCATCACCGGGGTGGCCGAGGTCCTCAAGGCTCGTAAGCCGGGGCTGCGCGCGGTGGCCGTCGAGCCGGCGGCCTCGCCCGTGCTCTCCGGGGGCGCCCCGGGCAAGCACAAGATCCAGGGCATCGGGGCCGGTTTTGTCCCGAAGGTCCTCAACCGGGAGGTCATCGACGAAATCATTACCGTGACCGATGATGAGGCCCTGGCCATGGGCCGTCGCCTGGCCCGCCAGGAAGGGCTCTTGGTCGGCATTTCGTCGGGGGCGGCGGCGCACGCCGCGCTGACCCTGGCCGCGCGCCCAGAGAACGCCGGCAAGCTCATCGTCACCGTCTTCCCGGATACCGGGACCCGCTACCTGTCGACGCAGCTCTATGAGGAGCCGGCGGGCGCACGGACCGAGGGTCCGCTGCTCATCGAGAAGGAGGCCCCCGATGTCCGGCAGAAATGAAGCCATCGCCCGGTTGAAGGACGGGGGCTTTGTCAAGCAACGCCAGGAAGGCTACTTCGCGGTCCGGGTCCGGGTGGTCGCCGGCAACCTGGGGGCCGAACAGCTCCCAAGAGTCGCCGAGATCGCCAGCCGTTACGGGCGCGGCTACGTCAGCCTGACCGTCCGGCAGGGCCTCGAGATCCCCTGGGTCCAACGCGAAGACCTCGAGGCCTGCAAGGCCGAACTGGTCGAGGCCGGCCTAGCGGTGGCCGGGTGCGGGCCGCGGGTACGGGCCATCGTCTGCTGCAAGGGCAGCGTCTGCCCGTACGGTCTGGTCGACACGCAGGAGCTGGTGCGGGACTGGGACGCCCGGTTTTTCTCCCTCTCCGGATTCCCGCACAAGTTCAAGATCGGCTTGGCTGGCTGCCCGAATTGCTGCAGCAAGCCCCAGTTCAACGATGTCGGCCTGATGGCCCGGATGGAGCCCAGGCTGGTTGCCGAGAAGTGCAACGGCTGTGACCTGTGCGTCAAGGCCTGCCGGGAGGCGGCCATCACCATGGAGGGATGCCTCCCGGCCCGCGACGCCGCCCGCTGCCTCGGTTGCGGCGATTGCGTACGGGTCTGCCCGCGCGACGCCTGGCGGCCGGTGCGCACCGGCCTGTCGCTCTTCGTCGGCGGGAAGTTCGGCCGCCACCCGCGCTACGGGCGGCGCCTGGCCGAGTTCATCCCGGCCGAGCGGGCTTTCGAGGCCATCGAGGCGGTCATGGCCTATTACCGGCAGGACGGCCGCACCGGCGAGCGGCTGTGGGATACCACGGTGAGGGTTGGACTTGAGGACCTGCGCGAGCGTCTGGCCGCCCTGGGCGGTGAGCCTGGTCTGGCCGACGCCGGCCCGCTCACCCCAGCCAAGGCCGGCGCGGAGAAGCCCGGTGGCATGGAGAAGCCCGTCCTCGCCGCCGACGATACCGAAGGCGTTGCCGTCCTGGACCTCCGTGGCGAGCCCTGCCCGTACACCTTCATCCGGACGATGATCGCCCTCGACGAAGTGCCCGCCGGCGGGCGCCTGTTCGTGCTCCTCGACGACGGCCAGCCCATCCGCGACGTACCCCGGAGTCTGAAAGGGGCCGGGCATGAGGTCCAGCGAGTCACGCCCGAGGGGCCTTGCTTCCGCTTGCTGATCAGGAAGGGCGGGGCCCCGCCCGAGTAGTCCTCGCGTTATGATCTCGTGACTTCAGCCGCAAGACCAAGGGGACAGGAGGAACCCTACTTGAACCGGAACGAGGGCACCGTGAGTGCCGAGCTTAGACCCGAGTTCAACAGTCCATAGGTGAGAGAATGGCGCAACAGGGCGCCAGATAAGGGTTTGCCGGGTCGGGGTTTTCGAGGCGTGTAACTATTTACTGTCAAACTCGGGGGTTCGGTGAAACAGGATGAGCTCGAGTTCATCGTCCACGGCGTGCCCGACCCCGGGGTCATCCTGTGGGAGGCGCCCCTGAAGAACCAGCAGGAGGCGCTCATCCTCCGCTTCGGCCCGGACGTCAACCTCGGGAACATCCAGACCAACGAGGTCATCGCCTTGGAGTCTCTGCGCGTCGGCCTCCGCGGCGACACGTTCAAGACAGTTCTTCCCAAGAAGGAGGGGAAAGGATGAAGATCTTCGGGGTCTCCATCCACATCGACTGGGTGGCGGTCATCATCGCCGGGATCGGTATACTCCTGGTGAAGCTCGGCGCCATCACGAAGGTCCCATGGTGACGGCGACCATCTCAATAACCCTGTGATACGGAGGGAAAAACCAGTGTCAACGCTCCAAAAGGCGGCGGTGAACCCGAACGGCCTCTTGCCGACCCTCGGTCGAGGGCTGGGCTACATCCCCGGCCTGGCGCTGCTCCTGGGCATCGGCTACGCGGGTAAGCTCATCGCCCCCCTTGTCCCCCACACGGAATACGTCCTCTTCGCCATCGCCATCGGAATGATCATCTCGAACACGATGACCCTGCCGAAGATCTTCGTCCCCGGGGCCAAGACCTATGAGCTCTGGCTGAAGACCGGCATCGTCTTCATGGGCGGCAGCCTGGCCCTGCAGAACGTGGCCAAGATCGGCGGGCCGGGCATCCTCCTTGTCGTCGTCGAGATCCTGGTCTCCATCGTCGTCGCCCACTACCTGGCCAAGTGGTTCAAGCTGAAAGAGAAGCTCGGTAGCCTGATCGGCGTGGGCGTGGGCATCTGTGGCGTGTCGGCCATCATCGGCGCCTCCGGGGCCATCGATGCCGACAAGGACGACCAGGGCTACGCCATCGCCACCATCCTCCTCTTCGGCGCGGTCATGGTCTTTGCGCTGCCGCTCCTCGGCCACTTCCTAGGGCTCAGCGACAAGTTCTTCGGCTTCTGGGCCGGCGTCAGCGTCGACAACACGGCCGAGACCATCGCCACCGGCTTCGCCTTCTCGGAGGCCGCCGGCAAGGTGGCCACCGTAGTCAAACTGGCCCGGAACACCCTCATGGGGCTGGTCATCCTGGGCATGGCCCTCTGGTACGCCCAGCGCGGCCTGACCGGCGTGGTCAAGAACAAGGCCAAGTTCCTGTGGGACCGCTTCCCCAAGTTCGTCCTCGGCTTCCTGGCTGTCTCGGCCCTGGCGACCGTGGGGTTCTTCTCGGCCGGGCAGGTCAAGGCGATGACGGCCATCTCCAAGTGGCTGTTCACGATGACCTTCGCCGGCGTCGGTCTGTCGATGCGCTTCTCCGACATGAAGGCCGGCATCAAGCCGTTCCTTGTCGGGTTCGGCGTCGAGGCCGTCGTCACCCTGGTGAACTTCGCCCTGGTGACGCTGCTCATCGGCTTGTGAAGGCCTCATCAGGGGCCTGAAGCCTCATCCGTGGCCCCGTGAGGGGCCCGGTCTCTCCGACCGCGGGTGGCACGTTCCGCCCGCGCGAATCTACTCACTGTCGAACTCGGGCTAGAGCCAAGGCGGCCCACCTGCATCAGGTCCTGGCCGGACTTAGAGGGGCGGTGGTGGCCTTCTCGGGCGGGGTCGATAGCGCCCGCCCATCGCCGAAGTCCAGGGTCCGGCCCCCCGGCCCCCGCGACGACACCCCGCGAACGAAAGGTCTTGACAAGGCTCGCGGTCGGGAATCATAATTGGAAAGCGGTTTCCACGGCCATCACGGACGTGGGGCCGGACGACTCGGCCGGGTGGAGAAGGGTGATTCCTTGATCCCGTTGCGGGACAGCGCGAGGTCGCGCAGCTTCCCGGTGGTCAACCTGGGGCTGATCCTCCTCACGGGGTTCGTCTTCATCAAGGAACTCGGACTCTCTCAGGCAGGCCTGACGCGCCTTTACGCGGTCTACGCCGTCAATCCGGCCAAGATCGTCTGGGCGGTGGGTCATTTCGCGAGCAATCCCACGACCGCGGCCAGGGTGCTCGGGACCCTGGTGACGGCCATCTTCCTGCACGGTGGATGGCTCCACCTCGGCGGGAACATGCTCTACCTGTGGGTCTTCGGCGATAACGTCGAGGACCGCCTGGGACACCTGCGCTACCTGCTGCTCTATCTGACGGCGGGGGTGGCCGGGTTCCTCGTCCACAGCTTCCTTCTGGCTCCCGTGACCGTCCCGACCATCGGGGCCAGCGGGGCCATCGCCGGCGTCCTCGGCGCCTACATCGTCCTGTCCCCCGGGGCCAGCGTCACGACCCTCATCTTCCTGGGCATCTTCATCCAGGTCCTCGACGTGCCGGCCTTCGTCTTCCTTATCGTCTGGTTCGGAATGCAACTTCTGAGCGGCGTGGCCTCACTGGGCCAGCCGGGCACGGCCGAGACCGTGGCCTGGTGGGCGCATGTCGGCGGCTTCGCCAGTGGGCTCCTCCTCGGGTTGCTCCTTCGCCGCCGGCCGCGGCCCCCGCGGGCCTGGGACATGCCTTGAACGCCGAACGACGGGCCTACGGGCCACTCGGCCGGACCGGCATCACCGTCTCCCGGCTCTGCTTCGGCGCCCTGACCATCGGGCCGCTGCAGGCCAACCTGTCGGTCGAGGAGGGGGCGGACGTCCTCCGCCGGGCCTTCGACCTCGGCGTCACCTTCGTCGACACGGCCGAGATCTACCGCTCCGACCCGTACCTCAAGGTCGCCCTGCGCGGGCGGGACGAGGTCGTCCTGGCCACGAAGACCTATGCCTACACGGCCGAGGGCGCCGAGGAGAGCCTCCACAAGGCCCTCGAAGGCGTCGGCCGGTCCTGGATCGACCTCTTCCTCCTGCACGAGATGGACGAGCGGACCCTCGACGGCCACCGGCCCGCCCTCGAGTACTTCCTCAGGGCCAAAGCGAAGGGGCTGGTCCGGGCGGTCGGTTTCTCGACCCACTCGGTGGCGGCCGTCCGCAAGGGCGCGGGCCTCGACGACGTCGACGTCATCCACCCGCTGATGAACCGCGAGGGGCTCGGGCTGGTCGACGGCACGGCGGCCGAGATGTTCGCCGCGGTCGAGGCGGCCCACGCCCGGGGCAAGGGCATCTACGCCATGAAGGCCCTCGGCGGCGGACACTTCTACGCCGACGCCGAGAACGCCCTCGGGCAGGTCGCCGCGCTTCCCTTCGTGGACGCGGTGGCCGTCGGGATGAAGACGCCGGAAGAGGCCGAGCTTGACTGGCTAATCGTCCGCGGGCTTCCCGTCCCGGATGGGCTCCGGCGCCGGGTGGCCGCCCGGCCGCGCCGCCTCCTGGTCGAGGAATGGTGCCAGGGCTGCGCCGAATGCGTCGCGCGGTGCACCCACGGGGCCCTCACCATCAACGATGGGCGGGCGACGGTCGACGACTCGCGCTGCATCCTTTGCGGCTACTGCGCCTCGGTCTGCCCCGAATTCTGCCTGAAGGTGGTCTGAAGACTTGCGGCTCATGGGTCTGGACGTCGGCGAGAAGACCATCGGTGTGGCCGTCAGCGACGAGCTGGGCCTGACCGCCCAGGGCGTCACGGTCATCCGCCGCGTCTCGAAGAAGGCCGACCTGAAGGCCCTCAGCGACCTGGTCGCCGAGCGCGCCGTCGAGGGGCTGGTCATCGGGATGCCCCGGAACATGGACGGCTCCATGGGCCCCAAGGCCAGGGAGGCCCAGCGCTTCGGGGAGTGGGTGGGGGAGGCCCTCGGGCTTCCCGTCGAGTATGCCGACGAACGCCTGACCACCGTCGTCGCTCAGCGCGCGCTGCTCGAGGCCGACGTCTCGCGGGCCAAGCGTCGTCGCGTCATCGACCAGCTGGCGGCGTCCATCATCCTGCAGGGCCATCTCGACCGGCACAGGCACCAGGGTTAAAACCCGTCCTGGTGGGTAGAATCACAAAGAGACCAAATTGAGAGAGGTGAAAGTATGACCGCCGAGAAGGACGAGGTCATCGTCCTCACTGATGAAGAGGGCGACGAGCACCAGTTCGCGGTGATTGACGTGATCGAGGTCGAGGGCCGCGACTACGCCATCCTCCTGCCGTACTCCTCCGAGGGCGAAGACGCCGATAAGGAAGAGACCGAGGGCGAGGCGGATGAAGAGGAAGGGGAGGACCTCGGTCTGGACGACGAGGATGAGGCCGACGAGGCCATCATTCTCCGCATAGACAAGGACGACGAAGGCGACGACATCCTCGTCGACATCGAGGACGAGGAAGAGTGGCAGCGCGTCGCCGACGCCTGGGATGAACTCCTCGACGAGGAACTGGCCGAGGAAGAGGACGAGGAAGGCGACGAGGAAGACGAAAAGGCCGGCGACGAGGAGAAGAAAGAGGAATGAGATAGCCTGACAAAAGGCCCGGCGCGGAAGCCCCGCGCGGACCAGACGCAATCCACGGCCGGCCGCCCAGCGGTCGGCCTTTCGTTCGCCCCACGGCCCCCGACGCCGCGGGGAGGTTTTTGCCGCGGTCGCGGAGAATGGTGTCAGCCTACGCCGGGGAAACGCCTAGGAGGGCTTTTGCCCCCCCGCGGTCCCCGGACGACCGATGAAAAGGTGGCGTCCCCTTGCCGTCCAAGCAGCCGGGCCGGCCTGCCAAGCCCGGGAGAGTCCCCGTGAAATGGTCCCGACCGCTGGTCTTCGCGGTGGCGGTCATCCTCGCCGCGGTCGCGGCCCTCGTCGGCACGGCCACGCTCATCTCGCCGGTCGACGCCAGGTCGACCGAACAGGTGGTCATCCAGGTCGCCGCCGGCGCCTCCACCAACGACATCGCCGCTCAGCTGAAACAGGCCGGGCTGATCCGTTCGCGGACCGGCTTCCGGGTCCTGATCGCCATCGAGCGGGCCGACGGCCGCCTGCGGGCCGGCGAGTACCAGTTCGGGCCGAACCTGTCCATGCGGGGCATCATCGACCGGATGGTCCGCGGGCAGGTTGTCACCTACCCGTTCACCATCCCCGAGGGGTTCACCGTCGCCCAGATCGCCGACCTGCTGGCCCGCAAGGGCTTCGCCGACGCGGTCAAGCTCAAGAGCATCCTGAGCAACGTGACCGTGCCCTTCACGTACGCCGTCAAGAACAAGGTCATCAAGCAGCCATACGAGGGCTACCTGTTTCCGGATACCTACCAGTACTACAAGGGGATGACCGAGGAGGCGCTGGTCGCGGCGATGCTCAGCCGCTTCCAGGCCAACTTCGGCCCCGACCTCCAGGCCCGCGCGGCCGAACTGAAGATGACCATCCCCGAGGTCGTCACGCTGGCCTCGATCATCGAGCGCGAGGCCCGCGTGCCCGAGGAGCGCGCGCTCATCTCGGCCGTCTACCACAACCGCCTGAAGCTGGGGATGAAGTTGGACGCCGACCCGACCGTCCGTTACGCCCTGGACAAGCCCGGGGACATCGTCACCTTCAAGGACCTCGAGGTCAACTCGCCGTACAACACCTACAAGAACGCGGGGCTGCCCCCCGGGCCCATCGCCAATCCCGGGTTGGCCTCCATCAGGGCCGCCCTCTTCCCGGCCGATGTGCCCTACCTGTACTTCGTGGCCAAGAACGACGGGACGGGGGCCCACGAGTTCAGCCGGACCCTGGCGGAGCACCTCCGGGCGGTCCAGAAATACTCGAAGCCGCCGGGCAAATGACCGCCCGCCGGCCCGACCGGCCCGACGATGAGCAAAAAGAAACGATCCCGGGCGCTGTACTCCCGGGGTCGCCTGTGTGTGCTTGGTTGTGGCTGGGTCGGCGCCCCAGATGGGACGCCCGCCGGATCGCTCAGCCCGCCTTGCGGAGGGCCGATTGCTTGAGGTAGTCGGCGGCGCCCTGGAACTTGTCCTTGGTGGCCGCCAGGAAGGTGACGACGTTGTCGGCCTGACGGGCCTCGCCGATATCGGCCGGCATCATGTCCTTGGTCCCCGGCGCGGTGACCTGGATGCGGCCATACGCCAGGCCGCAGTTGAACTCGACCGAGACCAGCTGATTGAAGAAGAAGCCTCGGTATTTCCCGGCGCCCGCCCCGCCGGCCAAACCGGTCTTGAGGACGAGGACGCGTTTGTCGGTGGCCACCAGGGCCTCGCCGCTCGACCCGTTGAGGGCGAACTTGACCTGCTCGGTGGAGGTCACGGCCTGCTTCAGGACGTCCTGGAGGGCTCCGCTGAGGGCCTCGACCGGAAGCGATCCACCGCCGGCCGCGGCCGCGGCGCAGGTGCTGCAGATTATCTTCCCGTTGACCGTGCTGTAGCTGGCGTTGGTCGAGAAGGCCTCACGCCCGCAGACGCTGCACTTGATCATGCCCTTGGTTTTGGTCAGGCAGGGACGGCAATAATGAACGTTGTCGAATTTCACCAGCGGGGTCCCGCCGAGCCCGGCATCGGACGTACGGCACACCGAACACTGAGCCACTCTCTTTTTGCCCCCCTCTTTTTGGATGGTCACCTGAAGAGTGACCGGACACCCCCTATATCGAACGGAGAGCCTGGAAAGTTTAGCCTCCGGAAGTCTTTTGTGGAAACAGCAGCTATAAGCACCGATGGGAGGGTTCTGATTTGTTCGCGGACACCGTCAAGCTGGTCGACAAGGGAAAAAAGCGGATCGAATGGGCCGGGGTGAGCATGCCCGTCGTCCGATCCATCGCCGAGCGCTGGGAGAAGGAGAAGCCCCTCGAGGGCCGGCGCATCGCCGCCTGCCTACACGTGACCACGGAAACGGCCAACCTGGCCATCACCCTGAAGACGGGCGGGGCCAGCGTGGCCCTCTGCGCCTCCAACCCGCTGTCCACCCAGGACGACGTGGTCGCCGCCCTCAACGAGGTCTACCAGATCCCGACCTACGCCAAGCGGGGCGAGGACGCCGAGTCCTACTACAAGAACATCGAGACCGTCCTCTGGACGCGGCCGGAGATAACCATGGACGACGGGGCCGACCTGGTCGCCACCCTCCACACCAAGCACCGCGAGCTCATCCCGGGGGTCGTCGCCGGGACCGAGGAGACCACCACCGGGGTCATCCGCCTGCGGGCCATGGAACGCGACGGAGCCCTGGCCTACCCGATCGTGGCCATCAACGAGGCCATGACCAAGCACATGTTCGACAACCGCTACGGCACCGGCCAGTCGACCCTGGACGGGATCATCCGGGCGACCAACCGGCTCATCGCCGGGAGCACCGTGGTCGTCGCCGGCTATGGCTGGTGCGGCCGCGGCGTGGCCTCCCGGGCGCACGGCTTCGGGGCACGGGTCATCGTCGTCGAGGTCGACCCGATCAGGGCCCTCGAGGCGGCCATGGACGGCCACTCGGTGATGACCATGGACCAGGCCGCCCCCCTGGGTGACATCTTCATCACCGTGACCGGGGACATCAAGGCCATCGACCGCCGTCACATCGAGAAGATGAAGGACGGGGCCATCCTGGCCAACTCCGGCCACTTCAACGTCGAGCTGGACCTGCCCGGGCTGGAGGCGATGACCGTCGAGCGCCGCCAGGTCCGCGAGAACGTCGAGGAGTTCGTCATCCGCGCGCCCGGCGAGCGGAAGCGCATCTACGTCGTGGCCGAGGGGCGGCTGGTCAACCTGGCCGCCGCCGAGGGTCACCCGGCCGCGGTCATGGACATGAGCTTCGCCAACCAGGCCCTGGTCTGCGAGTGGCTGAGCCAGAAGAAGCCGGCCCTGGAGAAGAAGGTCTACAGCGTACCCGAGGACATCGACCGGCTGGTCGCCCGGATGAAGCTCGAAAGCCTGGGCATGGCCGTCGAGAAGCTCTCCGAGGAGCAGCACCACTACCTGACGAGCTGGGAGTCCGGGACGCGGTGAGCGACCCGCGGGCCGGCCGCGTGGGCGGCTGCCTGGAATAGCCTGGCAAGGCAGGGAAAGACTAAGCGGGAACCACCGGCAGAGCCGGGCGGTTCCCGCTTCTTCTTTCACTGCGGGGTGGCGCGGACATGGACGGGTCCTGGGGCGAGCGGCAGAGACAGATCCTGAAGATCCTCGGCTTCGTGGCCGTCTGCCTTGGCCTCTTGGCCTTCCAGATGGTCCGGCGGCAGCTCTTCGAGGGCCACTGGCTGGCTCAGCAGGCCATCGCCCAGCGGGCCCAGGGCTTCCCCCTCGAAGTGGCCAGGGGCGAGATTCTCGACCGGAACCGGCAGTCCCTGACCGGGACGACCCGCCGCTTTTCGGCCGTGGCCTTCCCGGCCCTCATCCGGGACAAGGACGGGACGGCCGCGTCGGTGGCCGCGCTGCTCGGGCTCGACCGCGGCCGGGTCCTCGAGCAGCTCCTGGGCAGCGGGCCCCCGGTGGTCATCGCCGCCGACATCAGCGCCGAGCGGGTCGAGGCGGTCAGGAAGGCGGCCATTCCCGGGGTCATCGGCGTCCAGGAGAAGGTCCGTTACGGCGCGACCTCGCTGGCTCACCACGTGGTCGGGTACATCAACAACGCCCTCGACAACCAGGGCAAGGACGGCCTGGAGCACGACTTCGACCGTTACCTGCGGGGCGGCCGGCCGGAGGCGGTGATGGCCTTCATCGACGCCAACCGCCGGCCCATCTCGGGCCTGGGCCTCAGGGTCCAGCTCCCGGAGACGACCGGGGCCTCGGCGACCGGCGGGCCGCACACCCTCGTGACCACCATCGACGCCCGCATCCAGCGCATCGTCGAGGAGGCCATGGACAAGTATGTGCCCCGGGGGGCGGCGGTCGTCGTCGACCCGCGCAACGGCGACATCCTGGCCATGGTCAGCCGCCCGGACTTCGACCCCAACGACGTCGCGGCCTACCTCAACGCGGATGACTCGCCGCTGGTCAACCGGGCGGTCAAGGGCTATCCGCCGGGCTCGGTCTTCAAGGTGGTCACGGCCGCGGCCGCCCTCGAAGCGGGGGCCGTCCGCCCGGCCGATGTCTTCGACGACCCGGGTTACATCGACGTCCAGGGGCGCCGGTACCGTTGTTACAAGGACGGTGGGCACGGCCGATTGACCTTCACCGACGCCATGGCCTACTCGTGCAACCCGGTCTTCATCGAGGTCGGGCAGAAGGTCGGCGCGGCCAAGATCGCCGACCTGGCGCGGAGCCTCGGCTTCGGCTCCAAGCTGGGTCTGCCCGTGGCCCAAGAATCACCGGGCAACGTGCCCGACGAGACGGCCGCCGGCGACCCCAACCTGAGCATCGGCCAGGGGGCCCTCCTGGTGACCCCGGTGCAGGTGGCCCAGATGATGACGGCGGTGGCCAACAACGGCGTCGTCGCCCGGCTCAGGCTGATCAAGGAGATCGACGACGCGATGGGCGTGGCCGTCGAGCGCGGCCCGGAGGTCCGGCTGAGCCAGGCCTTCTCATGGCTGACCGCGACCCGGCTGCGCAGTATGCTCCGGGACGTGGTCGCCTACGGGACCGGGACGCCGGCGGCCCCCGAGGGGACGACGGCCGCGGGCAAGACCGGCTCGGCCGAGACGGGGAAGGTGGCCGCCAACGGCGAGAGCGTCTCGCACGGCTGGTTCGCCGGCTACGCCCCGGCCTCGAGCCCGCGCCTGGTCGTGGTCGTCTTTGCCGAAGAGGGCATGTCGGGCGGCAAGGCCGCCGCTCCGGCCTTCAAGGAGATCGTCGAGCGGGCCCTGCCGCTGGTCGGCGGGCGCTGACGACTGGTCACGCCTCGCCCGGCCTGGCCGTCCCGTTGCGGCCCGCGGCCCGTTGCCACCAGAGCCCGACCCCGGCCAGGCTGAGGAGGCCGGTGACCCCGCCGACGAACATGGCTGTCGGCGTGCCGTACTTCTCGGCGAGGGTCCCGGCGAAGAGGGCGCCGAACGGGGTCACCCCGGCGAAGACCATGAAGTAGACGCTCATCACCCGGCCGCGCAGGCGGTCCGGCACGGTGACCTGCACCGTGGTGTTGCAGGTGGCGGAGAAGACGATCATCGCCAGGCCGGCCATGGCCAGGAGGACGGAGGCCAGGCCGCTGTGGCGGATGAAGGCCAGGCCGATCTCGGTCACGCAGAGGAGCACCGCGCCACCGACCAGCAGTTGCCGCTGCGGCCCGCGGGCGCTGATGAAAGCCAACCCGACGGCGCCGATGAGAGCCCCCAGGCCCATCGCCGACATCAGGTAGCCGTACAGCCCGGCGTCCCCCTTCAGGACATCCTTGGCCAGGAGGGGGACGTAAACATTGAAGTTCAGGGCGAACGTCGAGACCAGCCCGAGGAGGAGGATGACCGTCAGGACCTGCGGCGTCCGCCCGATGTAGCCGATGCCCTCCCGGACGTCGGCGGCGACGCTGCGGTGGATGGCCTCGAAGCGCTTGGGCAGGTCCATCCGCATGGCGAAGAGGGCGGCGATGACCGCCAGGAAGCTCACCCCGTTGATGAAGAAGGCCCAACCCGGCCCGTAGACCTTGGTCACGAAGCCCGACACGGCCGGCCCGATGATCCGGGCCACGTTGAAGATGCTCGAGTTGAGAGCGATGGCGTTCATCAGGTCCTCTTTGCCGACCATCTCGACGACGAAGGCCTGACGCGTCGGCCCATCGAAGGCGTTGGTGATGCCGAGGAGGGCCGCCAGGACGGCGATGTGCCAGTAGCGGACCCGGCCGGTCAGGGTCAGGGCCGCCAGGACGAAGGCCAGGACCATCAGGCTCGTCTGGGTGATGATGAGCATCGTCCGCTTCGGCACCCGGTCGGCGACGACCCCGGCGACCAGGCCGAAGATGAGCACGGGCGCGAACTGCAGGGCACCGATGAGTCCCAGGAGGAAAGGCGAGTCGGTCAGGATGAGGACGAGCCAGGCCTGGCCGGTGGTCTGCATCCAGGTGCCGATGAGCGAGACCATCTGGCCGGCCCAGTAGAGCCGGTAGTTGCGGTGTCTGAGGGACGCTAACGGAGACGCCAAACAGGAAGACCTCCCGCGTTATCATGCCCGGCCGTTGGGCCGGGCTCATTTACAGTCACGCCGGGCGTGCCCTCAGCCGACGCCGGTCCCGAGCCCCGCGGACCGCCGCCGGGCCAGCAAAGCCGTCAGTCCCACGACCACGGCGACCGACAGGAGCCCGACGCCGCCGGCCGAGACCCAGCCGGCGCGCGGGCCGAAGCGGCTCATCATCGCCCCGAGGAAGAGCGAGCCCAGCGGCACGACGCCGTTGTGAACGAGGTTGTAGATGCTCATCACCCGTCCGCGGAGGTTGTCCGGGACGGTTATCTGCACGGCCGTGTTGGACGAGGCCATGTAGACCATGTTCAGGGCGCCGATGAAGACCATCATCGTCACGGCCACGGGGTAGTGGAAGATGCCCGCCATCGCCAGGGTCAGGCCGGACAACAGGGCGGCCGTGATGTATAGCCAGCGGAGGTCCGGCTCGCGACCGCCGATGGAGGCCAGGCCCAGCGAGGCGGCCACGGCCCCGACGCCCATCGCCGACATCATGAAGCCGTAGCCGGCGGCCGTCTGCCCCAGGGCCTGCTTGGCCAGGACCGGGACGACCAGGTTGTAGTTCTGGACGAAGGTCCCGATGAGGCCGAGGAGCAGCAGGACCAAGAAGATCCTGACCTCGCGCCTGACGTAGTTCACGCCCTCGACGGCGTCGTGCCAGATGCTCCGTTGCACCCCGACCTCGGGCCGGCCGCGACTCAGGCGCATCCGCATCAGTCCATAGATGATGGCCAGGAAACTGAGGCCGTTGAGGAAGAAGGCCCAACCGGCGCCGTAGGCGGCCATCACCAGGCCGGCCAGGGCCGGGCCGAAGATGCGGGCGCCGTTGACGATGGACGAGTTCAGGGCGATGGCGGCCATCAGGTCCTCGCGCCCGACCATTTCGATGACGAAGGCCTGCCGGGCCGGGATGTCGAAGGCCCGGGCGATGCCGAGGATGGTCGCCAGGATGGCGATGTGCCAGTAGGCGACGAGCCCGCTCCAGACGAGCCAGGCGAGGATGAACGCCTGGAGCATCATGGTCGTCTGGGTCACCATGAGGAGCGGACGTTTGGCGGTGCGGTCGGCGACCGCCCCGGCCACCAAGGAGAAGAAGAGCATCGGGAGGGTCTGGCAGGCCGTGACCAGACCCAGGAGGAACGCCGAGTTGGTCAATTGGAGGACCAGCCAGGCCTGGCCGGCCGATTGCATCCACGTCCCGATCTGCGAGACGAGCTGACCCCACCAGTATAGGCGGTAGTTGTGGTGTTTGAAGACGCCGAAGGGGTTGCCGGGGCGACGACGGGTGTTGGTGGCGATGGCCATGCTGACTCTCCCGTTGGCGCTGGGTTGTTAGCTCGGCGGGCAGGAGGGACGGTGCAACGGTGCGATTTAAAATCGTTTCGTGAATAAAAACAAATCTCCTGCTGGAAGAAGGCCACCTATAGATTCCGGCAGGGCTTTGGCCCGGCCGGGCCGAATAACCTTCTTCGGACGGAACAACTCAGGTCACCACCGCTCAGCGCCGTGCCGACAGCGTCTCTGTCGGCTTTTTGGTTGGCGGGAAGCGGTGGGCCCAAAAAGGAGGCCGGCGTAATGTATTTCTCGGTTCCTCTGCTCATCGTCATTATCGCCATCGTCGCCACCGGGATCAGGATCATCAACCAGTATGAGGAAGGGGTCATCTTCCGCCTCGGCCGGGTGGCCAAGAGCCTGAAGCCCGGACTTAACGTGATCGTCCCCTTCGGAATCGACCGCCTGGTCAAGGTCGACCTGCGGACGGTGACCATCGACGTCCCGCGCCAGGAGGTCATCACCCGGGACAACGTCCCGGTGATGGTCGACGCGGTCATCTACTTCAACGTGTTCGACCCTGTCCTGGCCACGACCAAGGTCTTCAACTTCATGCAGTCGACGACCCTCCTCGGCCAGACCACCCTCCGGGCCATCCTCGGCCAGCACGAGCTGGACGAGATGCTCACCCGCCGGAGCGAACTCAACACGCTGCTCCGCGAGCAACTCGACCGGGAGACCGACGGCTGGGGGATCAAGGTGACCATGGTCGAGGTAAAGAACGTCGAGTTGCCCGACACGATGAAGCGGGCCATGGCCAAGCAGGCCGAGGCCGAGCGCGAGCGCCGGGCGAAGGTCATCGCCGCGGAAGGGGAACTGCAGGCCTCGGAGAAACTGTCCATGGCGGCGGCCGTCATCGCTCAGCAGCCGATCGCCATCCAGCTGCGGTACCTGCAGATACTACCGGAGATCGCCGCCGAGAACAACTCGACCATCATCTTCCCGGTCCCGATGGAGCTGACGCGGTTCCTGGAGAAGCTGGGGAAGTGAGAGCCTGAAGGGGAGGGCGCGCCTGCAACTGAAGGGCAAGGTCGTCGTCACCGAGGAGGTCGCCGTGGCCATGGAAAAGGAAAAGCGCGAGGGGACCCACTCGCGCTTCCTGCAGGTGATGAGCCTGTTCGCTCCGGGGCTGCTCCGGACCGCGCCCCTAGTGTGATTCCGCGTTCCTGATCCGCTCGAGTTCCCGACGGACTTCCTTCGTCTCGTCCTCCAGGTCCTCGAGGTAACGCTCGAGGGCCTTTTGCTGGTTGCGGCGACCGCCGCCCCAGTACGGGCGGCCGCAGGCCGGGCATCCGCCCATCCCCATCTTCATCGCCTGGTGATGCTGGCCATGCATCTGGCCGGGCATGTGGCCGTGCCGCCCGGGCATGCCATGGGGGCCGGGCATCCCCGGTTGTCCCTCGCCGTACCACGGGCCGTTGCCCCAGCCGTACCAGGGGCCATAGCCGTATGAGCCGACGTAGCCACCGCTGTAACCCTCGCCCGGTCCGCCGCGGTACTTATGGCCGCCCCAACCCTCGAAGGCGGGACCGCCGCCGTGGCCCTCGACCTCCCCGGGCCCTCCGTAGCCGCCGCCCCGGCCGAAGCCGGAGTAATGCTTGTGACCCGGGCCGTGCCCTTCGTGTTCATCGAAATCTCCACGCATCAGCGAACTCACGCTCCTTATCGCGAGGTCCGCGCGGCCAGAGCCGCGCCTTGAACCATGGACGGCCATAGTATCTGCCATTAAGCCACGTCTGACCCCTGCGGCGGGTGTGACCGGTTCCACACTGACGAATGACGGCGGCCATTTGGCCGCCGACTTTTTTCTGTTACGCTGAAACCGCGGGGCGAATCGGTGGAGGGATGGCGATGACTGAGGACATGTTAACTGAGAATGGTCCACGAGACCTCGGCGCCGTCGCGCGGACTCACCGCGAGGCCGTCCAAGCATACGCCGACGCCGTCGAGGCCGAGCGGGCGGCGATCACGGCCCGTATGGAAAGCCTGCACCGGTTGCGGCTGACGACCATCGACCTCGTCGACGCCCTGCGGGCGGCCATCGGGCGGACCCACCCGGGCACAGCCGGCGCCGTCCCACCGCCCATCCGCGATCTGCTCGAATGGCTCGAACGCCTGGAGACCATGGCCCGACGAGCGACCATCGAGGCCACGGACCTGGCCGGCGCCGGAGCGGCCCTGGCCGCCAGGCTGCAGTCTCCCGACTTCGCCAGTCTACTCATGGAGGTGTCCAAGATGACCGCCACCGAGACCCTCAAGCACGAGCACCGGGTGATCGAACTGGTCCTGGGGGCCATCGACCGCGAGGCTCGCAAGGCCGCCCGCGGCGAGCCCGTCGACCCCGCCTTCTTCGCCCAGGCCATCGACTTCATCCGGAACTTCGCCGACAAGTGCCACCACGGCAAGGAGGAGGGCATCCTCTTCAAGGCCATGGCCGAGAAGGGCGTCCCCGTCGAGGGCGGGCCCATCGGGGTCATGCTCGGCGACCACGAGGAGGGGCGCCGCTTCGTCCGGACGGCCCGCGAGGCCCTCGACCGCAGCGACCTGCGGGCGGTGGCCGAGAACCTGATGAAGTACACCGCGCTCCTCCGGCAGCACATCATGAAGGAGGACAACGTCCTCTACCCGATGGCCGAGCGGGTGATGAGCCAGGCCGAGCTGGACGACCTGGTCGAGCGGTTCGAGACCGTCGAGCGCGAGGAGATGGGCGAGGGGACCCACGAGCGCTATCACGAACTGGCCCACACGCTGGCCGGCGCCTACCCCGGCGAACCTGAGCGGCCGGCTCCCACCACCCCCGGGCGCTGAATATCCTGGGACGGGAGGGCATACGCCTTGACCTGGGAGGGCATACGCCTTGACCGTCCGCGTCTACGAACGCCGGCTCGCCTGCGGCGCCATAGTCCAGAACCAGGCGGGCGAGGTCCTGCTGGTCAGGTTGCGCGGGGCCTTGCCCGGCGACCCATCGGCGTGGGCCTTGCCATCCGTCGAGGCCGAGGGCTGGGAGACCTCCCGCCAGGCGGCCGCCAGGGCGGTCCACCTGCGGGCGGCCCTCCGCGTCGACCCGGGGCCGCTGGCCTTCGCCGTCGAGTGGCGTGAGGAGGGGCCGGCGCGCGGGCCGGCCATCTGGATGCTCGCCTTCTACCACGCGACCGCGCGAGAGCCGGTCATCGACCACCGGCGCGACCCCGAAGTCCTCGAGGTGCGCTGGATACCGCCCGAGGGGGCGGCCGTCCTCCTGGGGTCGGGCGTGCTGGCGGGGGTCCTCCTCGACTGGCTGGCCTCGGGGACGGCGGAACTGTATGAGGTCAGCGGCGGCAGGCCGCTGAACACTTGAACGGGGACGACGCATGGTTCACACCGGGGCCCGCGGATTTGACACATCCGGCGGGCCTTGTTACATTTGTTTCGGACGAATGGCCGATACGCGGACCGGGCTCACACCGGTGACCGCGCGAGATCGGAAAAAGGAGTGAAGCTCATGCCGCGGCCGATCAAATGCCGCCGGATCGGGTTCATGCCCGACATCACCTACTTCAAACCCGCCGGGGTGCCCCTCCGCATGCTCGAGGAAATCATCCTGAGCTTCGATGAACTCGAGGCCCTCCGCCTGAAGGACATCGAAGGCCTGGAGCAGCAGGACGGCGCGGACCAGATGGGCGTCTCGCGGGCGACCTTCCGCCGGGTGCTGGTCAGCGCGCGGCGCAAGGTGGCCGACGCGTTGGTGGGGGGCAAGGCCCTCCGGGTCGAGGGTGGCGCCGTCGTCCACGAAGGGTCGCGGGGCGGCCCGGCCGATGGCCGAGGCGTTGATGGCCCGCGGGATCGAGGTCATCCCCACGGACGAGGTCGACGCCCTGCGGGCGGCCGAACTTTACGGCCGCGGGGAGCTGCGGTAAGTCGGCTTCGGTCCCCTCCGTTTCCCAAGTAGCAAATGACCCACCTCCGGCATAAGGTCTATATTGCCCCCTTTGGGGCACCGGAGGTGGGTCTTCTTGTTCAGCTTCCTGGCCGCTCTCGGGGTCTCGGTGCTGCAGGCCCTGCTCTTCCAGACCGGTCACATCTCAGGCTCGAACACCTTCCCCCAACCACTGTCCGAAGACGAAGAGGCCAAGTACCTGAAGCGGCTGGCCAGCGGAGACTCGACGGCCAAGGACGTCCTGGTCGAACGAAACCTCCGGCTGGTCGCCCACGTGGTCAAGAAGTTCGACAACACCGGTGAGGACATCGACGACCTCATCTCCATCGGGACCATCGGCCTCATCAAGGGAATCAGGACGTTCAACCCCAACAAGGGGACGCGGTTGGCGACCTACGCCGCCCGGTGCATCGAGAACGAGATCCTGATGTACCTGCGCTCGACCAAGCGCGTGCGGGCCGAGGTCTCCCTCTATGACCCGATCGGGGTGGACCGCGAGGGCAACGAGATAACCCTCATTGACGTCCTCGGGTCCGATAACCCCGACGTCGTCCCCGACGAGGTCGAGAGCAGGTTCGAGGAGCACCGGCTGCGCGAGAAGCTCGGGTCGCTGGACGGCAAGGAGCGCGAGGTGCTCGAGCTGCGGTATGGGCTGGGCCAGTGCCGCGAGCGCAAGACCCAGCGCGAGATAGCGTGGCTGCTCGGAATCTCGCGGTCGTATGTGTCGCGCATCGAGAAGAGGGCCCTGGAGCGCATCCTCGGGCTGTTGACTCAGTAGCGGCCGGGCGAGGCCATCGCTGGGGGCGCCGGCGGCGCTACGGGCGCGGCCATCATCTCCCCATGGTATAATAGGCCCATGAGCAGCAAGCTGCGGCCGGCGGAACTGGCGCCGACCATCTATGAAGTGAATTACGATCTCCTCTGGGGCAACGGCATCCGGGGCCTGCTCTTCGACCTCGACAACACCGTCGCCCCGTGGGACACACCAGACCCCGACGACCGGCTGGCCGATTTCATCGGCGACCTCCGGCGGCGGGGTTTCAAGGTCTGCATCGTCTCCAACGCCCGGCCGGCCCGCTGCGCCAGGTTCTCCGAGCGCCTTGGTGTCCCCGTCCTGCCGGACAGCGGCAAGCCCAGGCGGGCGGGCTTCCTCCGCGGCCTCGAGGCCATCGGGACCAGGCCGGATGAGACGGCGGTCATCGGCGACCAGGTCTTCACGGACGTGTTCGGGGCCAACCGGGTCGGCCTGTACGCCATCCTCGTTACTCCCCTCGGCCGCCGGGAATTGGTCTGGACCAAGTTCATGCGGCTCCTCGAACGGTGGGCTCTGGCCCGGATGGGGCTGAGGCGCCCCTGACGGGCGACTCTGGCGGTCGGCCCGCTGGCGTCCATCAAACGGCATCAAAGCAGCAGCGACCCCCGGCCATGAAGGCGCGGGGGCCTTTGTTTGTCCCCCCGGCCCGACACAATATTAAACCGTTCGACACGGACATGAAGTTCCAGACAACGACAAATCTTGACAAGGGGCTTGGCCTAGAATGATGAAGGCATGAAAGACCGGTCGTCACGCGTCGCGGCGCCGAGGCAGAGGCCGTAGGCAGGCGCGACGGCCGTAAGGAGGGACGTCTTTGATCCGGGTCCTGCTAGCCGACGACCATTCCGCGCTCCGCGAAGTCATCAGCGCTTACCTCACCAAGTACCCCTCCGTGTTCGAGGTGGTGGCCGAGGCCGGAAACGGTAAGGCCGCTGTCGAACTGGCTGAGAACGTGAGGCCCGACGTCATCATCATGGATCTTCGGATGCCGGTGCTCGACGGGGTCGAGGCGATACGGCTTTTGAAGCGACTCGGCAATCCGGCCAAGATCATCGCCTACACCAGCCTGGCCGACAATGACGCCATCGACCAGACCCGTTCCGCGGGGGCCGTGGCCTGTCTGCCCAAGCCCTGCAACCTGGAGGACCTCAAGGATGCCATCCTGGCGGCTGCCGGGTGACCCCTGGACCGGATAGGAAGTCGAAGAAATGCGTATACTGTAACCGGTCGCTAGAAATGACTACTGTCTTTTTGGGTTAGCGGCCGGTGAAAGGAATTGGGCGGAGACCTCTTTACCGTCAACCGCCTCGTGCCAGCCGACGCGGTCCTCGGGCCGCGTAGTTCGCAGCGTCTGCTGAGCCTCCTTCGCAGCATCGTCCGGGACATCCGCCGGGTGAACCCGGGGATGAAGTCCTACCACCTGTACGACATCAGCTTCCAGAGGCGCGACGACAATATCGACATCCGGCTCTACTTCCAGGGCGATACGGCCAAGCGCGGGGATGAGGCCGAGGGCGTCAACGAGCCCAGGCAAACGGCGGCGGTCCCGCAGCCGGCCGGAGTCAAAGGCGATTGACGAGTTCTCACGATAGCGCGTCCGGCCCCGGCCGATGAGGTCGGGGTTTTCTTTATGCTGGTCAGGAGGGCCGGCGCAAGGAAACCGCGGCTAGATGTCGCAGGAAAACGGCAGCCACGGATGGAAGTCTCTCTGGCGGTTCATTCTGCAGGCAGGGAGGCGTTCGTGCGGTTGCCGGTCTATGCCGCTTTCGTCTTCGTCCTCGGGCTGGTCGTTGGGAGCTTCCTCAACGTGGTCGCCTACCGGCTGCCGCGGCATCAGTCGCTGGCTTTCCCGCCGTCGCATTGTCCCGATTGCGGCGCCCGCCTGCGCCCGGCCGACCTCGTCCCGGTCTTCAGCTGGCTGGCCCTGCGCGGGCGCTGCCGGTACTGCGGCCGGCCCATCTCGCCGCGGTACCCGGTTGTCGAGTCGATCACCGGGCTCCTCTTTCTGCTCGTCTTCGTCGCCCGCGGACCGGGCCTCGGCCTCGTCCCGGGTTTCGTCTTGGCGGCCCTGATGGTGGCCGTCGCGGCCATCGACCTCGACCTCCGGATCATCCCGAACCCCCTGACCCTCTGCGGCGTCGTGGCCGGGCTCGCCTTCGGCCTCCTGGGCTGGAGCGGCGTCGGCCTCTGGCAAGCCCTGATGGGGCTGGTCGTCTGCGGAGGCTTCCTGCTGGTCGTCGGCCTGGCCGGCCGCGGCGGCATGGGGGGCGGCGATGTCAAGCTGGGGGCGGTCATCGGCGCCTTCCTCGGCTGGAGCACCGGCCTCTTCGGCATCCTTCTCGGCTTCGTCATCGGGGCGGTGGTCGGCCTCGGCCTCATCGTCACGGGCATCAGGGGGCGCAAGGACGCCATCCCCTTCGGGCCGTTCCTGGCCCTGGGGGCGGTCTTCAGTTACCTGTGGGGCGGCCGGATCGTCGCCGCTTATCTCAACCTTTTTGTGAGGTGACCTGTCCATGGGGCTCAGCCACGAAGCGCTCGAGGCACTCAAGACCAGGGCCGGCAAGGTCGTCGACGAGTTGGCCCCGACCCTCATTGAAACCAGCGACGCCATCTACGAGGAGCCGGAGCTGGGGCTCCAGGAAGTGAAGGCGGCCGCCCGGCTGTCCGGGCTGCTGGAGCGGAAGGGCCTGACCGTACGACGCGGCCTCGCCGGGATGCCGACGGCCTTCGTCGCCGCAAAGGACGGGCGCGGGCCCGGGCCGCGGGTGGCCATCCTGGCCGAGTACGACGCCCTGCCGGGGATCGGCCACGGCTGCGGGCACAACATCATCGGCACATCCGCCGTCGGGGCGGGCATCGCCGTCGCCGCGGTCATGGGCCAGCTCGAGGGGACCGTCCTGGTCGTCGGCTGCCCGGCCGAGGAGGGGGCCGTCGACAACGCCGGGGGCAAGGTCACGCTGGTCGAGGACGGGTTCTTCAAGGGCATCGACGCGGCCATCATGGCCCACCCCTCCAGCCGGACCTCGGTCGAAGGGACCTCGACCGCCCGCGAGGCCATGGAGATAAGCTTCAAGGGCCGGTCGGCCCACGCCGCCGGTGCCCCCCACGAGGGCATCAACGCCCTCGACGCGGCCATCCTGACCTTCAACGGGATCAACGCCCTGCGCCAGCACGTCAAGGACGACGTCCGCATCCACGGCGTCATCACCAAGGGCGGCGTGGCCCCGAATATCGTCCCGGACTACTCCGAGATCAGGCTCTACGTACGTTCCAACGACCGCGCCTACCTGGCCCAGACGGTGGAGAAGGTACGGGACTGCGCCCGCGGCGCGGCCCTGGCCACCGGGGCCACGGTCAGCTTCCGGAAGACGGCCAACACCTACGAGAACATGCGCACCAACAAGGCGCTGGCCGCGACGATGCAGGTCAACCTGGAGACCCTCGGGCAGAAGGTCGAGAAGCCGGAGCGCCCGGGTTCGGGCTCGACCGACATGGGCAACGTCAGCCAGGTCATCCCGGCGGTCCACGCCTACATCGGCATCTGCGGCAAGAACGTGGTCGGCCACAGCCGCGAGTTCGCCGAGGCGACCATCACCGAGGCCGGGCACGCCGGCCTTTTGGACGGGGCCAAGGCCATGGCGATGACGGTCATCGACCTCCTGGGCCAGGCCGACCTCCTCCGGCGGGTGAAGGACGAGTTCGCCGCCGGGTGACCGACGCGGCGCCTCCGGACGTGGGGGAAGGCCCTGGGACGAGTTTCATAGAGTAAAGTCAGCCTTTGTTGCCCAAAAGGGTCGTGGTCGGTTGACCACGACCCCAATCTTTTCCACGTTTCCTTTCGAATGCATTAATACCAGCTTTCAGCGCCCGGAACGCCCGGCCGCGAGGCCGGCTCGGGGGACGAAGGGGGAGGGTCGCCGATGGTGATGGTCATCAACGCCAGCAGACACTCGCTTCTGGCCGGTCGAGCACAGCGGATCAGTGGCCCGTGGGGCGGCCTCGGCTCCATCCTCAACCGCCCCGAACTCTACCCCGGGCAGGGCGTGATCGTCGACGGCGACCTCGTCAAGGCAGCCAAGACGGTCGGGACGCGGTTCCTGCGGCAACCGATCGATGTCATCTTCGCCGACCGGCTCGGCCGGGTCATCGCCCTGGAAGCCGGAGTGAAACCCTCCGCCCACCTGCCGGTGCCCCTCGGGACGACGATGGTGCTGAAGCTGCCGGCCGGAAGCATCGGGATGAGTTCGACCGCCGTCGGTGATCAGGTCGCGGTGGTCGACGATAGGGAGACCGCCGCCGAAGAAGCCAGAGAGAGCACGAGCGTAGAGACCGCCGGGTAGATGGCTGACCCGGCGGTTCATTTTTCTGATATAATGTCTTCGAGAATGTAGGTTAAGCTGGGGTCGGACTCCACGAGGCCCCGGGAGGTGCCGCCGTGGCCGGTCAGACCAAGACCGTTAGAACCGCCTGCCCCCTCGACTGCTGGGACGCCTGCGCCCTGCTGGTTGACGTCGAGGATGGGCGGGCGGTTTCCGTTCGCGGCGACCCGGATCATCCGGTGACCCGCGGCTTCGCTTGCCCGAAGGCCCAGCGCCAGTTGGAGCGACTGTACTCACCCGAGCGGCTGCTGCACCCGTTGATCAGGCCGGCGCGCGGGGCCGACTTCAAGCAGGTGTCCTGGGACGCCGCTCTCGACCTCGTCGCCGAGCGGCTGTCGGCGGTGAAAGAGCGTTACGGCTCGCTGGGCGTGCTGCTTAACTATGACGCGGGGGCCGGCGGTCTCCTGAAAAACCTCGAGCATCGCTTCTGGAACCTCTTCGGCGGCGTGACCGTCCCGGTCGGCAGCCTGTGCTGGGCCGGCGGCATCGCCGCCCAGAAGTACGACTTCGGCGCCGTCCTCGGGAACGACCCGGCCGACGCCGTCCACTCCAAGCTGATCATCCTCTGGGGTCGCAACCCGGTCTTCACCAACACGCACTTCTTGCCGTTCCTCCGCCAGGCCAAGGCCCGTGGGGCGGAGGTCATCCTCATCGACCCGGTCCACACGGCCACGGCCGCGCTGGCCGACCGCCACATCGCCCCCCGGCCGGGCACCGACGGCGCTCTGGCCCTGGCGATGGCCTCCGTGATCATCGCCGAGGGACTGGCTGACCGGGCCTTCCTGGCCGAGCGGACCTTCGGCTTCGACGAGTTCGCCAAGCTGGCCGCGGAGTACCCGCCCGAGCGGGCCGCGGCCATCTGCGACGTGCCAGCCGCGACCATCCGCGACCTGGCCCGGCGTTACGCGAAGACCCGCCCCACGGCCATCCACCTCGGCTGGGGGATGCAGCGGTACTCCAACGGCGGCGCGGCCATCCGGGCCATCGACGCCCTGGGCGCTCTGACCGGCAACATCGGTCGGGTCGGCGGCGGGGTCATCTACGCCAACCAGGCCACCGACGGGGTCTTCCCGGACCTTCGGGCCGCCGATCGCGCGGTGGCCCACCGCGGCTTCATGCGGGCCAGGATGGGCGCCGAGATCCTGGCGGCCGATGACCCGCCGGTGAAGGCCTTCTTCGTCACCCGGTCCAACCCGGTGGCCCAGTCGCCCAACACCTCGCTGGTCCTCAAGGCTCTGGAGGCGGTCGACTTCAAGGTCGTCGTCGACCTGACCATGACCGACACCGCGGCCATGGCCGACGTCGTCCTCCCGTGCACGACGCCCTTCGAGGAGGAGGACGTGGTCTTCTGTTCTTGGCATAACCACATCAACTACGGCGTCCCGGCCGTCGAGCCGGTGGCTGAGGCCCGCTCGGACCTGGCCATCTACTCGGCCCTGGCCGCCAGGCTTGGGTTCGGCGATGAGTTCCGGCGGACACCATCGGAATGGATCGAGACCTATTTCTCCCGTCTGGCCGAGGCCGGGGTGAAGGCGGCCGACGTCCGCGGCCGGTCGTTCCGCAACCCCTTCGCCGTCGACGTCCCATGGGCCGACGGTGGGTTCAAGACGCCTTCAGGACGGTTCGAGTTTTACTCCGAGAAGGCCGCGGCCGACGGGCACGACGCGCTGGCGCGGTTCCACGAACCGGTCGAGTGGGTGGGCCGGACGTCCGGCGGCGGGCGAAAGGCCACGGACGGACGGGCGATCGAATTCCCGTTGCAGCTCATCACCCCGCGCCACCGTGAGACGCTGCACTCGCAGTTCTACAAGCGGGTCACCGGCGGGCGCGGCTTGGCCGTCGAGGTCTCGACGGGGTTCGCGCGGGCTCGCGGCCTCAAGGACGGCGAGGCCGTTCGGGTCGTGTCGCCGCGCGGCGAGGTCCGGGCCCGACTCCTTGTGCGCGACGACCTCCGCGACGACGTGGCCCTGGTCTACGCGGGCGGCTCGGTCCGCGACCGCGAGGCCATCAACCTGTTGACCCCCGACCGCGAGACGGACCTCGGGCACGGGGCCGCCTACTTCGATTGCACCTGCGACGTGCGCCCGGCCTGAGACCGCTCGGACCGCCACCCGCCGCGTGTCCATAACACCGCAGCAACCATCACAAACCTTGGAGGCCTAGATGATGAGCTACCTGAGCCACCTGGAATGTCCGAAGTGCGGAAAGACTTACGATGCCGGTAAGGCCCAGACCGTCTGCGAGTGCGGGTCGCCGCTCCTGGCGCGCTACGACCTGGAGGTCGTGGCCAAGAAGGTCAAGCGAGACGACCTGAAGGGCCGGGTCTCCAGCCTCTGGCGGTACCGCGAGCTGCTGCCGGTGAACGACGACCGCAACGTCATCAGCCTGGGCGAGGGGATGACCCCGATGCTCGCGTCCCCTAAACTGGGACAAGCCGTCGGCCTGCCGAAGCTGTACATCAAGGATGAGGGGCTGAACCCGACGGGCACCTTCAAGGCCCGCGGCGCGGCCGTTGGCGTTTCTAAAGCCAGAGAGCTCGGTATCCACGCGGTCGCCATGCCGACGGCCGGAAACGCCGGCGGGGCCTGGTCCGCATACGCCGCCAAGGCCGGGCTGGCCATGTACGTGGTCATGCCCGTGGACGCCCCGGACCTGGCCAAGAAGGAATGCGTGGCCGCCGGCGCCGGCACCTATCTCGTCAAGGGGCTCATCTCCGACGCCGGGAAGATCGTCGGGCAGGCCGCCAAGACCCAGGGCTGGTTCGACGCCTCGACCCTCAAGGAACCGTACCGCATCGAGGGCAAGAAGACCATGGGGCTGGAGATCGCCGAGCAGTTCGAATGGGAGCTGCCCGACGCCATCCTCTATCCGACCGGCGGCGGCGTCGGCATCATCGGCATCTACAAGGCCCTCCAGGAGATGGAGGCCATTGGCTGGATCAAGAAGGGGGCCAAGTGGCCCAAGCTGATCTCGGTCCAGGCCGACGGCTGCTCGCCCATCGTCCGGGCATACCGCGAGGGCAAGAACGTCTCTGAGTTCCACACCGGCGCGCAGACGCTGGCCGCCGGCATCCGCGTGCCCAAGGCCCTCGGCGATTTCCTCGTCCTCGAGGCCGTCCGCGAGACCGGAGGCGTGGCCATCTCGGTCAACGACGACGAGATCATGAAGGCCCTGCTGCTGGTGGCCCGGACCGAGGGCATGCTGATCTGCCCGGAGGGCGCGGCGGCCGTGGCCGCCCTGCCTCACCTGGTCAAACAAGGCGTGCTCAACGCCGGGGAACGGGTCGTCGTCCTGAACACCGGTTCCGGTCTCAAGTATCCGGACCTCATCGCCATCGACCTGCCGGTGCTCGAGAAGGAAGCCCAACTCCAGGTGGCCACGGCAGGGGAGCGGACGGGCGGCGCAGAATAAAACCGTATCACCGTCCCCAAAGAACAGCAGAGGGGGTCACGAGACAGTGTTCGATAAGGCGCTCACCCCGACCCTCGGTGCCATTGTGCAGGAAGGGCAGTTCTGGCCGCTTCTGTTGATCCTCGCCGTAGGCGTCTATGTCGTCTACGACTGGCTGCAGAAGCGAAAGCAGAAGAAGTAAGGGAAAGAACCGGAGTCCGGCCGGCCGCGTCCTCACGCGGCCGGTTTTGTTTTTGAGGGCGAGCGTCTAGGGACCGGTGCTCGGCGTCGTCGGCGCCGGGGTCTTGGGCATCATCGACGCCACGGCGGAATTGACCATGTCCCGGATCATGGCCCGGAACGATGAGCCCGAAAGGACGGTCGAGAGGGCCGAGACCAGCGTCGGCCGGGCCTCCACCGAACCCAGGGCCTGGACCAGCGCGGCCTGCCCGGGGACGGTCCTGAGGGCGTCGACCATCGCCGCGCGGACGACCGGGGCCGTGTCCGGGGCCGTGAACAGGTCGGCCATGACGTCGCGGAAAGCCGCCCGGCCTTCGCTGGTACGGTACATCGTGACGAAGGCCTCACGGAAGGCCGCCTGGCCCTCGACCGAGGTCATCAGGCTGCGGAGCTCGGCGGGCGTCATGGCGCCGGTCTGAGGGATCGGTTTGCGGGCCGGGCAACCGGCGGCCACGGCCAGAACCAGGACGGCCGTCAGGGCCAGCACGAGCAGCCTGGCCGGCAGGGCCGATCGGCGACCGAAACTACGGTGGGACGATTTCACGGGCAATTTGGGTCCCTCCTCGTGGATGATCGGGTGCGTTCCTAGTATTGCCCGTGGAATGGTTGCCTGGCGGGCGCGGCGCCCCGTGACTGCCGGGCGGCCTCCTTCAGTCGGTGATGACCGAAGTGTTCTCGTCGAAGATCGAGCCGGCGATGTTACCGACCGCGCGGCACGAGGCGGTGTTCCATTCGCTGAAGGCGGTGACCTCGAAGACGTAGGGGCCGTCGGCGGTCGCCGGCGGGACGACGGCCTCACCCCGCCACGAGCACCCGCCCGGCGCCGCGGTCAACTCCATGACCGGGCCCCACGGCGACCGCGCCAGCACCCGCCTGGCCGGCAGATTGGTCCTCGCCTCGACGGTGATGGTCGAGCCGGCCTTGGCCGGGTCGGGGCTGATGGTGGCGCTCACGGTGATGGCCGGGGTGTGGACCGCTGGCGGTGGAGGCGGGGGCGTGGGCGGCGGGGGCGGCGGGGGCGAAAGAGGCGGCGGGGTGGGCGCTGGTCCACCCGCTCCCCCGGGCGGGCCGACCGGCGCGGCGGCCGTTGTGACTGGCGTCATCGGACCGGGGCCCGGGGCCGACGCTGTGGGCGGGGCTTGATAGACTTCCACGGCGTGTCCCCTGGTGATGCCGGCGCCGGCGTCGGGCGAGAGCGCGCCGCTGGTCGCGTCCCTAAGGACGGCCAGGTCCACCTTGCCGGATTTGGCGGCGGTCTGGTTCCCGATGTCCTTGAGTTGAGATACCGTAACCGGCGCATTGATGGTGCCCGAGATCGTGATGCCCTGGGTGCCAAGGTAGGCGACCGCATCGGCCCCGACGACCTCGACCGGGGCGCCATAGTTGCGGGCGATGATGTTGGCCATCTCCCCGACGGTGATCAGGGCGTTCGGGTCGTAGTATCGGACCTGCCAGTCGTCGGAGACCTTGCCCACGATGAGCCCGTTCTTGAAGGCGTTGTCGATGTCGCTCCGGTAGTTGTTCGTCAGGATGGCCGAGGCATCGTCGAAATCCTCGACACAGTTCAGGGTCCGCAGGTTGACCCGCTGGCCGGCGAGGGCGGGGCGGGGCGCCGGGAGCCCGCAGATGACTGAGACGATGAGGAACACGGCGATGAGTGCCGGTCGACGCGAGGGGCGCTGACTCTTCACGGTCTTCACCTCTCCATGTTCACTTTCGGCCCTATCGGTAGATCAGCCAGGAACCGTTGACGCGGCGAAGGTCGAGGCGGTCCTCATACTCACTCTCCTCGGCCTTCCCGTCCACGTATTCGCGCATCTTCTCCCGCGTAGTCACCGTGGCCAGGAAGAGCGACCGCGCCGTCACCTGTCCCGAGAAAGACAGCAGTTCGAACTTGAACCTCGTGCCCAGGGAATAGCGGCCAAGGTAGTACCTTGAGTTCTGGGCGATGAGGCTGTGCGCCTGGCCGGTGCAGGTGGCGAGGAGCGGGGCGAAGTCATAGGGCTCGCGCGAGAAGACGTCCGTGAAGGCCCGGACATGAGCCTCCGCGGTCCGCACGAGGGCGGCGTTTTGGGGGAGGTCAGTCTGCAGCGGCATCAGCCCTTCCCCCGCGTGGAGAAAGCGGCCGGCCAGCGTCAGCGCCTCGGCCGTTGACACCCGGGCATCCGGACGTAGGAGGCCGTCCGGTGGGCTCCGGACCAGCCCCCAGCGCAGCGCGTCCAGGAAGTATGTCGCCGACCAGTGGCCGGCGATGTCGGCCGGCGCGGGGCCTGAGGGCAGCCCGTCCTTCAGGTGAAGTCCAAGGGCGGATCCCTCAGGTTCCACCTGTAAGAGCTTGATCAGGAAAGCGGTGGCCTCGCCGCGGGTGATGGGGTCATCCAGATGAAGGGAACCATCGGGCCTGCCGACGATGACTGATTCCCGCCGGAGGCTCCGGACCCAGCCGTCGGTCGACCGCCCCGCGCAGGCGACCGCCAAGGCCATGAAGTCACCGCGGGTCGGCGCCGCTGGCGACTCGGCCGAAACCGAGACGAGCCCGGCCGCGACGAGTTCCTTGGCCGACTCGGCGGCCCATTCGGGCAACGCGGCAGGGTCCGGAGAAAGGGGCATGGGAATCGGCTGGGTCGGAGCCACCACCCCCTGGGCCATGGTCGCTCCGGTAACCGCGCGGCTAGCGGCGAGTACGGCCCAGGTGATGAGGAAAGCCACCAGGCGAAGCTTAGCCCGCTTGACGGATTCGGTCTGCAACGCATTCACCCCCATTCGGGAGGCCGGGCTTTCGGGGTCGGTGAACCGATTCCTGCGGACACTTTCGGTTCACCCCGTGAATCTTCTTCGACAGGGCAGGGGATACGGTCTAGCGGCCACTCGAGGATCAGGCGGCATTCCCTATGTCAAACCTTGCCGAACGCCGTCGAAACCTTTCCTTTGACAGGCCGAGGCGACCGCGGTACAATGATGGCGCTGGAAGCAGTTTCCAGACGGGCACTCCAGGTCGAAGCCGGGTGCAACGAGGGTCTCGGGCCTGCCTCGGGATCCGATAACCGTCATTGGTGACATAAAATGACGGGCCCTGGCTAGACCAAGGGCCCGGCACCGGCGGCGGACGAGCGGAGACGCGGACCGGTTCTTCCTGGGGCTCGACAAAAGGCGCGCGGATGCGGAACCCGCGCAGCGACCGCGAGGTGGTTGGGGTTGAACCCCAGGCGGTATCTGCTGCTGGCTCTGGCATCCGCGCTTTTGGCTTCCGGGCTGACCTTCGACGTCCTGGCCCGGGCCGATCAGACGGCCCCGGTGGTCGTCGCCGCGGCCGCCGTCCTTAAGTTCCAAAGAATCGACGGCGGCGCCATCAAGGTCGTCAACCTGCCCGTGCGGGCCATCCATCCACAGGCGGCGACCAGGCGGGATGACGTGGTCGGTAAGTTCTCCTTGTCGGACATGGTCCCCGGTGAACAGGTCCTGAAATCGAAGCTCTCAACGAACGAGAAAGACGGGAACTTCCTCAGCCGGCTGGCACCTAACCAGCGGGCTTTTTTGGTGCCGCTCAACCTGGCCAGGGCAGCCGGTGGGGCGATTCACGCCGGGGACCTTGTCGACCTCATCTTCGTGGCCAGCGAGCAGAAGACGGGGGCGAGCTACAGCCGCACCGTGGCCCACGGAATCGAGGTCCTCGACGTCCGCGATGAACGGGGCCAACGGGTCAGAGATGGCTCAGACGAGGCGCTCCCCATCGGGATCATCGTCGCGGCGACCAACGCCCAGGCGGAGCTGATCGCTCTGGCCTCGGAGAATGGTCAACTGTATGTGGCCATCGATGGTTACGGGGCCATGCCCACCGTGACCACCGGGGCGGTATCGGAGGATCTGGCCGGGCCCTGATGGGCCAAGGCCAGTCACGTAATCGGTAACCGTGCGGGGGTGGCCGAATGGTCGTTTCGAGGTTATCAAGCTCGCCCGTCCCGGAGTATGAGCCCTTACCGGAGGAGGCCCCAGAGGGGGCGGAGGGCACCGATATCAGGTCACTCCGCCGAGCGGCCGGAGCCGAGGTCCTACCCTTCCGACAGAACCGGCGCGGGACTTCACCCGAAGTCATCACCCAGCAGATAGTCGTGGTCTGCGGGCCCAAGGGCGGGGTGGGGAAGACCTTCCTGGCCTCCAATCTGGCCGCCGCCATTGCCGAGCGGTCGAAGCTACAGGTTGGTCTGCTCGACCTGGACCTGGCCGGCGGCGAGGCCGGGTTGTACCTTGACCTCCTGGAGGGCCCCAGCCTGCAGGACCTGCTCCCTTCGCTGAAAGGAGGCCTGTCCCAAGACCATTTGCTGGCCGGACTGGTCATCCATCGGCCGACGGGGACGCGTGTGCTTCTCAGCCCGGCCAGGCCGGAGCTTTCGGAGGCCTTCGGCGTCGGTGAGTACCAAACCCTTGTGGCGGCCGCCCGAAGGGAGTTTCAGATCATCATCGTCGATACCCCCAGCGCCGCCGACAATGACCTCCTCTACGAGGCCCTGGAGACGGCAACCCTGATCCTTCTTCTGACCACTCCCGATACCGCCTCGCTACGGCGGTGCAAGGTCATGATCGATCTGATGAAACGGTTGAACCTCCCGGTCCATGAGAAGCTCAGGGTCGTCCTGAACCTGGCCGGGCCGTCGGCCCGGGTCACCCCGGCGGGAGTCCAGGCCTTTCTCGGTCTGAGGCTGCTGGCGATCATCGGCGAAGACCGCAAGGCCGTGGATACGTCGCTCTTCGAGGGGATTCCCCTCGTCCTGTCCCACCGCCAGCACCCGGTTGCGATTTCACTGATGAAAGTAGCCAACGAGGTCTGCCCGATCTTCCTCGAGCCGGTAAGGCCTAACCGCCTGGCCAGAGCCTTCAACATCGGGAGGAGAGCCTGAGTGAGCCCTGGACTGCTCCGCCGCCTGGAACGGCAGGACCCCACGGTCAGGGAGCCGTCGCCTTTGACCGAACCCGCCTTGGTGAAGCCGGACGCGGCACGAGGCGACGCCGGCCAGCGGGTCGAACAAGACCGGCCAAAGACCGTCGAGGGGATAATCCGCCACGTCCAGGGGCGGGTCCTGACCGACTGCCCAGCCCTCCTGACGTCGGCCCGGCATTCCCAAAAGGACCGCCAGACGCTCAAGGCGTTCATCGCCAGGTTACTGGTCGAAGAGAACCTCGTCGTCCGCAAGCTGACCCGGGATGCCCTGAGCGAGCAGGTGGTCTGTGAGGTCGTCGGCTACGGTCCCATCGACACCTATATCCGCGACCCCACGGTCGACGAAGTCATGGTCAACGGGCCCGGCCGGGTCTACGTGGAACGGAAGGGGCGCCTCGAACGGGTCGAGGCCGCGTTCCGGGACGACGAGCACCTCCTCGACCTCATCACCAGGGTCGTCGCCCCCCTCGGGCGCCGGCTGGACCAGGCCTCACCCTTTGTCGACGCCCGCTTACCCGATGGGTCTCGAGTCAATGCCATCATCGCCCCACTCTCGTTGGTGGGCCCAGTCCTCACCATCCGCAAGTTCCCCGAACGGACCATGACCCTTGGAGACCTGATGGTCCTGGGAGCGCTCGGCCCGGCCATGGCCGGATTCCTCGAAGCCGCCGTCAGGGCCCGGTTGAACGTCATCATCAGCGGGGGAGCCGGGGCCGGCAAGACGACCCTCCTCAACGCCCTCGCCGGGGCCATCGCGGGCCCGAGTGAACGGATCATCACCATCGAAGACTCGGCTGAACTGAGGCTGCCGCAGGAGCACGTGGTGTCCCTGGAGAGCCGCCCGGCCAACACCGAAGGGCGCGGCGAGGTCAGCATTCGGCAGCTCCTCCGGAACGCCCTCCGGATGCGACCGGACCGCCTGATCATCGGCGAGTGCCGCGGCGGGGAGGCCTTCGAACTGCTGCAGGCGATGAACTCGGGGCACAGCGGATCCTTCTCGACGGTCCACGCCAACAGTGCCGCGGATGCCCTCGCTCGCATCGAGAACATGGTCCTCATGGCCGGGGAGGAACTGCCCCACGCGGCCATCGTGGACCAGGTCCGTTCGGCGGTGGACCTGGTCGTGCACCTGGAGAGATACGCCGATGGCGGGCGTAGGGTCAGCCACGTCGGAGTGGTCGACAAGGAACCCGGAGGGAGCACCGGGCGGGACCGCGTCACCCTCAAGACCATCTTCAGGTTCGCGGTGCAGGGGGTGACGGCCGAAGGCGCGGTCGACGGGCACTTCGAAGGCTGCCCGGCGGAACCACCCCCATGGCTTCTGGCGAGGTTCCGCGCGGCGGGGGAACAGCCACCACGATTTGAGGCCGACGGCGGACCGGTCGTCGAGGCGGAGGTGGAGGGCGGGTGACCATCGAGACTTTCACCGCGGCAGCGGCCGTGTTCGTGGCGGTGACCAGCCTGATGACCGCCATCGGGGCGGGTCAGGTCGGCCTTTCATGGCCCTCGCGCCTGCAGCGACTGGGAGCGGTGGGCCCTCCCGGTGGCGCCGGGTTGCCCGCGCTCATCGGCCGGTCCCGGATGAAGCGCCCGCGGACGATGGAGCGGCCATGGGCTTTGCCATCCGGAGCCCTCCGGCGGTTGCGCCATTCCCTTGGTTGGTCCGCTCGGACCGGCCCTGACGAGGATGATCTGGAGGAGGGTCTGTACGCCCTGGCCTCCGCTCTCGAGGCGGGCTCAGGAATCATTCAGGCCCTGGGCCTGGCGGCCGAGCAGAGCCCGCCCCGACTGGCTCATGAGTTCCTTCGAATCACCGATGAGTTCGCCGCGGGTGTCCCCCTCCCGGAATGCCTGTCCCACGCGCGAGACCGCGTGCCGCAATCGTCCTTCTCCTCCCTGTGTGACACCATTGACATCCAGCGGCTGAGCGGCGGTGACCTTCGGGCGGGCCTGGCCAGCCTGACGGACATTATCAGGGAACGTCGGGACCTCCGGCAGGAACTGAAGGTCAAGACGACCGAGGCGCGGCAATCGGCCATCGTCTTGGCCCTCATCCCTCCGGTCATCGGCGTTGCCGCCTGGCTGATGAATCCCGAGTTGATGTCCCCACTATGGGTCTATCCGGCCGGGCGACTCGGGCTCGCCGCCGGCATCGGCCTCTGGCTTCTGGGGGGGTGGACCGCCGCCCGCCTGACCCGAGTCCGTGACTTGGAGGAGTGAGTGCTTTGTGGCTCTCAAGTCAGACGAGGGCAGCCCTGGCGGCCGCTCTATGGGGGCTGACCGCTCTCAGTCTCGTCGTGTCCGCCGGCGAGAACAACCTCCGCCGGTCATGGAGAAGGCTCGGCCTTCCCACTCGAACGCGGAATGGTCCTTCAGAGTCGTTCCGGTCGCGGAAGGTTGGGCAGGGGCCAGCCGCCACGCCGATGGGGACAGGGACCCCGGTCAGGGTACTGACGGTGGTTGTAGCCGTGACCGTGACCGCGATCGCCGTCACCATGGCCGGAAGGTCCCCGCTGCTCATCGCGCTGCTGGTGGGCCCGGTAGGGTGGTTCGCCCCCAGTTGGGCCGCCGCGCGACGACGGCGGGCCAGGCAGAGGGAATTGATGCAGGACTTTCCAGCCGTCCTTGACCTGCTCGCCGTGGCCACAGCCAGCGGGCTGGCCCTCGGACAGTCCTTGGACCTGGTCTGCTCTCGGCACTTGGGACCTTTCGCCGTGGAGCTGCGATGGGCCCTGGACCAGACCTCCGCCGGGGTGCGGTTGCCGGTCGCCCTGAAACGACTGGCCGGCAGGACAGGACTCAAGGCGGTCCGCGGTTTCGCCTCGGCCCTTGAACAGGCGGTGACCTTCGGCTCACCGGTCGCCCAGGTGCTGCGGCTGCAGGCGGGGGCGGCCAGGGTCCAGCGTCGGCGCGAGATCGAGACCCATATCGCCGGCCTGCCCTTGAAGCTCAGCCTGTGTACCGTGTTCTTCTTCCTGCCGGCCATCATGGTCTTCGTCATCCTACCTAACCTATTGGCCTTCATCCACGGCCAGTGGTGAACGAGGAGGAGTCTGTGTGAGGTTCGGTTTTCGGGTCAGGTGGCCGAGGTTCGGTCGCCGGTCGCGCCGGTTCGCTTTCACGGCGCGGCAGGTCATCCCCGGCGTGTGGGCCTGGCTGCGGCGTCCCGTCGGGGCCTCGACCACCGAGTACGCTTTGCTTCTGGCCCTCGTCGTCATCATCCTCATCGGCAGCCTCACCGCCCTGGGCGAGGCCCTGCGGGACAAGCTCCAGGAGATCATCGACAAGATAAAGGCGAGTGGGTAGCCGATGGGCGGCAATAGGAATGGCGGCCCGTCGGGGGCCGCCATGGTCGAGTTCGTCATCGTCGTCACGCTGCTGGTGACGATCCTCTTCGCCCTGGTCGATTTCGGGTTGTTGCTCAACGCCAAGCTGGTCATGGTCGCGGCGGCGCGGGAAGGGGCGAGGAGGGCGGCCATCGAGGGCGGGGCCACCCCGGCCGTCTATGACCGCATCAGGCAGCAGTTGAGCCTTGGGCGCATCGACCCGGCCGGCGCCACCATCGACATCACGCCCAAGACCGCGACCTACGGCACGGCCATCACGGTCAGGATCGCCTATGGCTATGAGCCCATGTTCCCGGTCCTCCGGAGCGTGATGGGGGCCAGCGTCCCACTGGAGGCCGCGACCATCTCGCGCAGCGAAAAGATAAGATGACGGCCCTGCGCGCGGATTCCAGCCAGCGAGGCTCGGTCGTCGTCCTCGTCGTCCTCTTCCTGCCCGTCTTCCTTCTGACCCTTGGCTTCGTCATCGACCTCGGAGTGCTCTTCGTCCAGCGCCAGCAGGCCATGGCCGCGGCCGACATGGCCGTGCTGGCCGGCGCCCGCGAGATCGACCTTGACAAGCTGGCCCGCGGTGAGCGCTCGCTGCTGCCGGAGGCGGCGACCGCGGCGGCGCGCCAGTGGTTCACGTCAAACCTTCGCGCCAGCCTGGGCTCGGAGGCCGAGGCGGCCGCGACGGTGATCCACGTCTATAACGCCACCCAGGCCAGCCCGGCGACAGACCCGGTCACCGGTCGGCGCCTCCACGACCCCACCATCTGCCTGGCGGGCGAGGTCCCGGCCCGTCTCTATTTCCTGGCCTTCATCGTCCCGCGGACGACCCTTCACGTCCACGCCGACGCCAGCTTGCTCCTGCGACACTGAGCGCCAAGGGCAGCCTGGATTTTTCGTTGAATCGTGCGCCAGCCCCTATAGGAGATTCCCGGCGGGAAGAGAATGATTCTTCAGAATTCCAGTAGAAGTGGCGAAAAAGGGGCGGAACGCCGGGAGGCGAACGGACATGGCCCGCAAGGTCCAACTGCCAGCACAGGGGTTGCAGCCAGAGGAACTCTCAAAGGTCATGAGGGAGATCAAGGCGGGGGACGCCGACTGGCGGGGCGGGCGTACCTGGAGTCTTGTGTATCACGCGGGGGACGAGCACACCCGGGTCATCCAGGACGCCTACAACCTGTTCTTCATGGAGAATGCCCTCAACCCCACAGCTTTCCCGAGTTTGCAGCGCCTGGAGAATGACGTGGTGGCCATCACGGCCGGCCTCCTGGGCGGGGATGAGGAGTCGACTGGCAGCATGACGTCCGGCGGCACCGAGAGCATCCTCCTGGCGGTCAAGACGTACCGCGACTGGGCCCGCGCCGAGCGGCCCCAGATCACCGTTCCGGAGATGATCCTGCCCGCCTCGGCTCACCCGGCTTTCCTGAAAGCGGCCCACTACTTTGACGTGAAACCGGTGCTGGTGCCGGTCGGCCCAGACCTGCGAGCCGACGTCGAAGCGATGACGGCGGCCGTCACACCGAACTCCATCCTCATGGTCGGCTCCGCTCCCTCTTACCCACATGGGGTGATCGACCCCATCGCCGAGCTGGCGCAGATCGCCAAGTCTCATGGTCTGGGTTTTCATGTTGACTCCTGCCTGGGCGGTTTCCTGTTGCCGTTCGCCCGCCGGTTGGGTCACGAGGTGCCGCCGTTCGACTTGAGCGTCCCAGGGGTCACATCGATCTCGGCCGACGTCCACAAATACGGCTACGCCGCCAAAGGGGCGTCCGTGATCCTGTACCACCGCGAGTCGTTGCGGAACCATCAGTTCTTCGTGGCCACCGATTGGTCGGGCGGGGTGTACATCTCGCCGGGCATGGGGGGGACCCGCTCCGCGGGCGCCATCGCGGCCGCCTGGGCCTCCCTGCACGCGCTGGGCGAGTCCGGGCTGATGGACCTGACCCGTCGGGTCCTTGACATCACCAGGAAGCTGAGGGAGGGCATCGACGGGACCCCCGGGCTGCGCGTACTCGGGAAGCCGGACGCCAGCATCTTCGCTTTCACCTGCGACGACGCGGACGTCTTCGCCGTGGCCGACGCGATGGAGCGGCGGGGTTGGCACATGGATCGCCAGATCATGCCCCCCAGCCTGCACCTCATGGTCACGCCGGCCCACGAGCCTGTCGTTGACGCGTTCCTCGACGATTTGAGGCAAGCGCACCGGGAGGTTGTCGACAACCCGTCCTTGGCCCAGGAAGGCATCACTCCGCTCTATGGGATGATCGCCACGACCGCCGACCGCGGTTCGGTCAAGGAAGCCGTGTTGGCGCTGATGAACAGCATCTACAGCAGCTGAGGGGGCGATCTGCGTGGGCACGGACTTGAACCTGAAACGCACCATGGGGGTCGGCATCGCCACCCTGACCCTGGTCGGGTACGTCATCGGGCCGGCGATCTTCATCCTGCCGGGGCAGCTGGCGCGCCAGACGGGTCCGGGGCTCTTCGTCGCCTACATCCTCGCCGTCATTCCCGCCATCTTCGCCTGCGTGGTGACGGCGGAGGTGGCCGACTCGTTTCCGACCAGCGGGGCCGGCTACGTCGCGGTGAGCCGGGTCCTTTCCCCGTTCTGGGGGTTCATGATGGTCTGGACCGTCATCGGCCTCGTCGGAGTGGGTGTGCCGCTGCTCGCCTACGGTTTTGCGCAGTACCTCGGGTATTTCATCCCGGGCGTGAACCAGATGATGACGGCGCTCGCGGTGGTGGCCCTCTTCACGGTCATCAACGTGATGGGCGTGAAGCTGGCCGAATGGGTGCAGGCGGCGATGGTCATCGAGATGATCCTGGCCCTGGTGTTCTTCGCCGTGGGCGGCCTGGCGCACGGGAACAGCGCTCTGATGAAACCGCTTTTCCCGCGGGGCATGGTCCCCGTGCTGATTGCCAGCGTGCCGGCCTACATTTCCTATACCGGGTTCATGGTTCTCGCGGAGATCAGCGGGGAGATCCGGGATCCGGCCCGTAGCGTGCCGCGAAGCCTTGCCCTCGCCCTGTTCATCGTCTTCGTCATCTATGTCTCGGTGCCGCTGGCCTTGACCCATCTGTTGCCCTGGTCGTCCTTTGACGGGAGCACCCCCGCGGTCGGGCTGGCGGCCAAGGTGTTCCTCCCGGGTTGGCTGGCCGACGTGATTTCCCTCACGGCCCTCATCGGCGCGGCCACATCCATTCATGGGGTGCTGCTGATCCAATCCCGCGACGTCTTCGCCATGGCCCGCGACCGGGTGTTGCCGGGGTTCTTCGGCCGGGTGAGCCCGCGCTTCGGCGCGCCCACCAACGCCGTTCTTCTGCTCGCGGCGATCTCCGCGGTCGGGGTGCTGCTGGGCCAGTCGATCACGAGCTACGCCATCATGACCGTCCTCGGCTTCATGATCGTGCAGATCCTGGTGGGCAGCGCGATGTGGACCCTACCACGGCGACTTCCGGACGTGTTCGCCGGCCGATCCTGGCAACCTGGCCCTGTGGTGCGTGGCTTCTTCAACGGTGGTCTGATCTTCCTTTCCCTGTTGTACGCCGTCATCGGCGTGACCCAGAGCGCCGTTTCGACTCTCGTTTACCTGGGCTTCGTCGCCCTGGGCGGGGTCTACTATGTTTGGCGGCGGAATGCCCTGCTCAGGTCGGGCTACGACATCGGCAAGGCGCTGCGGGCCAACAGGCAGATTGGCGCATAGGCCAGGGTCCGGTGATTCGGTTCCGTCCACTGACCGCCCTTCGCACCCCGTCGACGACCGGATTGCCCATTGACGCCCATCACCGGCCGGGCATATAATCTCACTTAGATATCGTCCGCCGCTTCCGGCGGACGGTCGGCCGGCCGCTCGGCCGAAGGCCAAGCGGCGCGAGATCGAAAACCGCATACTGGGAATGAAGGCTTCGGGAGAGCGCCCGGTCACGCAGCCACAGCTAGC
>JAJYMC010000051.1 GCA_021787335.1 Bacillota bacterium
GGTCCCCGGAGACGACCACTCCCTTATCAAGCAGCCGGTCGAGCAGTTCCAGGACGGTGACCTCCTCAGCCGAGCGGACAACATCACTCATCGCTTTCGCCTTCCGGATCTTCCTCCGCTTCGCCTTCTTCCTCCGCTTCCTCGTTCTCTTCCTCCGTCTCCTCGCGCTCCTCCAGGCGCCTTTCGCGGATGGCGTGAAGCTGCTCCAGGAGGGGCTTTTCGGCTGAGCGATATTCCTCTTCGCTCACTTCGCCCAGCTCATAAAGCTGCCTCAATTGGAGGAGCCTTTTCTGAACGGCGCCTTCATCGTTCAACTCCTGCTCGACATATGAGGCGATGCTCTCGACGATAAAGAGGAGCCCTCTCACCGGCAGGGTGACGAGGGGCTTGAAGATCAGGTCATCGAGGAGAAACACAAGCACCACCTCGCTCGCTCAGATGAGGCTCTAATGGCCGGGCAATTGGAGGTCGGCGAAGTTGTAGGCGGGCCAGGGCCCGGAGTAGTGAAACTCGAGGTTCTCCCCCCGGATCACCTGCAATTCCCGCACCCGCCGGTCGAAGTCGGGCTGCCTGCTCTTGTCCACAAGAAACGCCGCGTTCAGCACCATCCGTGGGGAAATCACGTCGCCCAGCCGGGCCTGGAGGGCGTGGTCCGCAAGTGGGCCATAGATCTCGCGCTTATATTCCTCGCGCTTGCGGGCGGCCGAATCATGGACCATCCTCCCCAGCTCGAGCTCGGCCGCCTGGACGTTCTCCACGCGCTGGGACTGGATGGCTTCCATCAGCCGGTCGATCTGAGCGTCGGTCACGTCGGAGGCGAAGGACTCCTTCTTCCAGAAGACCTTCAACCCCAGCTCGACTCGGTTCAGGAGCTTGGCGAGTCCTTCCTTCAGTTGGGGGTAGGCATCTCTGAGGAAAGAAACCACCTCGTCCGGGGACCTCGCCACGTGCCCGAAGCTTACCGGAAGAACGGTGAAGGTGTTGAACACCTCGGAGATCACTCGGTGGTGAACGAAAGCGTTGTCCTCGGTCAGGTCGACGATGTTCGCCGCCACGTCGCTCACGACCGCCGCCAGGTCCGCGTGATTGATCGTGTAGACCTCGCCAGCGTCGCCTCCCAATCCGATGGGGCCGAAGCTCCTCGCCTCGCGGCTCTCGATGATGCAGTAGACATACACTCCTCCGGCGGGGTCTCCCCGAGCCTTCATCAGCCTCGCCTCTCCCTCTTCACGGCCTGCAGGGCGTCCTGGAAATGGTCGGGTCGAAGGCGCATTTCGCATGGGTTGGTCGAACTCGGTTCACCCGCGCCGACGAATTCCCGGATGGCCAACATGGTGGCGCGCTGGCAGACGGCCCTGATGTCGGCCCCCGAGAGGCCCTCGGCCTGGCCGGCCAGCGCCGCCAGGTCCACGCCGGTCGCCAGAGGCCTGGCCTTGACGTGAAGACGAAAGATGTCCGCTCTCGCCCGTTCATCAGGCAGGGGCAACTCCAAGAGCAGATCGAAGCGCCCCGGCCTCAAGAGAGCCGGATCAAGCAGGTCTGGACGGTTGGTGGCGGCCAGCACCATCACCCCTTTCAGTTCCTCGATGCCGTCCATCTCCGTCAACATCTGGCTGAGCACTCTGTCCGTCACTTGCGAGTCCCCTCTCCCCCGCGGGGAGACCAGGGCGTCAATCTCATCGAAGAAGACGATGCAGGGGGCGGCTTGTCTGGCCTTCCGGAAGACCTCCCGGACCCCCTTCTCCGATTCGCCCACCCACTTCGAGAGCAACGAAGGGCCTCTGACCGGGATGAAGTTGACCCTGGCCTCGCCGGCGATGGCCTTGGCCACCAGGGTCTTTCCGGTCCCCGGCGGGCCGAAGAGGAGGATGCCCTTGGGGGCTTCGGCCCGCGCCAACCGAAACAGCTCCTGGTGGGTGAAGGGCCATTCCACGGCCTCTCTGAGCTGCCGCTTGACCTCGTCCAGGCCGCCCACGTCGTCCCAACCGACGTCCGGTATCTCCACGAACACTTCCCGCATGGCCGAGGGCTCGATGTCCCTAAGGGCCGACTGGAAATGATCCATGGTGACGCGCAGCCCGAAGAGCACCTCGTCCGGGATCTCCCCGGAGGAGTAGTCGATCTGCGGCAGGACGCCCCTCAGGGCGGCCATGGCCGCCTCTCGGCAGAGGGCCTCCACGTCCGCCCCGACGAATCCCTGGGTCACCTCCGCGAGGTGCTCCAGGTCAACGTCTCCCTGTAGCGGCATTCCCCGGGTGTGGATCTGCAGGATTTCAAGACGGCCGCCCCGGTCGGGAACCCGGACCTCGAGCTCCCGGTCGAACCGGCCGGGTCTCCGCAAGGCCGGATCCAGCGAATGGGGGATGTTGGTCGCGCCGATCACGACCACTTGTCCCCGGGATTCCAGCCCATCCATCAGCGCTAGAAGCTGCGCGACGATCCGCTTCTCAACCTCGCCGGTCACCTCTTCCCGCTTGGGGGCGATGGCGTCTATCTCATCGAGGAAGATTATGCTCGGGGCCTTTTCTCTGGCGTTCTCGAAGATCTCTCTGAGCCGGGCCTCACTCTCCCCGTAAAACTTGTGAACGATCTCCGGACCGTTCACGTGGGTGAAATAGGCCTTCGTTTCATGGGCCACGGCCCGGGCGATGAGGGTCTTGCCGGTTCCGGGAGGCCCATGGAGCAGGATCCCTTTCGGCGCGTCGATGCCCAAACGTTCAAAGAGCTCGGGATATCTCAACGGCAGTTCGACCATTTCCCTGACCCGCTGGATTTCGAGCCCGAGCCCCCCGATATCCTCATAGGACACCTTTATTCCCTTGCCGGCGCCCTGACCGACGAGGCGTATTTCCGTCTCGGCCGTGACGATGACCGCGCCCTTCGGGTCGGTTTCCAGGACCGTGAATTCCCTGGGCGCGCCGAGGAGGTTCACACGGACCAGGCTGTTGGGCAAGAGGGGATACCCTTCCAGGAGACGACCGAGAAAGAGAGCCTCCTTCTCTTTGGCGGTGAACCTCTTGGGCAGGGCGGGCAGAAGAGAGACCAGGCGTGCGGGGCTGCAGGACAGCTTCTCGACGCTGACCTGTTCTCCCAGGCCGACGCCGGTGTTCTCCCGCAATATCCCGTCCATCTGGACCGAGTTACTGCCGCGATCATCCGGAAACGCGGGCATCACCCTGGCCAGCGCCTTCTTCTTGCCGACGATGGCCACGACGTCGCCCACTTCGAGCCCCAGGCGTTCCAGATCGTTTGGGTCCAGTCGGACGATTCCTCGACCGGCATCTTTCGATAGGGATTCGGCCACCCGGAAATGGGACACAACCATCACTCCCGGGCCTTTTTGAGGACGACCTCAAGGATTCCGTTCTTGAAGCTCGATTTCATGGTTGAGCCGATGGTGCTGGCCGGGAGCGGGGTTTTCTTGCTGTACTTCCTGTCTTTCCCCAAGGCCCTGAGGAAGAGGGTGTCTCCCGATACTGAGATGTCGATGTCGTTTTCCTCCACCCCGGGGAGTTCGGCCACCACGACCACCGTGTCATCCTCGTCGAAGACGTCGATGATCGGCTCCCTCACGTCCGCCAGGGCTTGGCCTTCCTCTTCCCGGCGCAGGTTGCCGAAGGGCTCGACCCTGGATCCTCCACCGGGGCCCAGCTTCACGGTGAAGCCATAGACCCCTTTCAACCCCTTGATTCCCTTGATGTTCTGAAGCTCGCCGGAGTATCGGGCCTCCGACTTCCCTTCCTCGGCCAACCGGGCGACCAGGTCGAGGAAACCGCCTATCCCCCTGAACACCTCGCCGAGCCCGAAGTCCGCCGGGGCGTCATGGGGCCCCTTCTTCTTCATGAGCTCCCGCCTCTCGCACGCGTCTCATTGGTTGATAGTACTAGATGCCTGATGAGAATAGAACCGGCCCGCCGAGGTGCGCGGGCCGGTGTCTCAATCAGCTCATCTGTTTGGAGAACGCTACCAGTGAGTCTTGGACAATCCCCTTGAGCTCAACCGGATGTTTGGAATCCATCCCCGCGGCCCCCAAGACGTCGAGACACGCCCGCCTGAAGACCGGGTCGTCCGGTCTGGCTTGAGCGTTTGAGAGCTTGATGACCTTGGCGATCATGATGCAGGTGCGGACGCTGATCGAGTAACCTTCAGCGAATCGCTCGCGAACTCGCCTGACCAGGCGGACGATGGCCCGGGCATCTTCAGGAGAGACCCCCGAGCGGGCCATGGTGATCGCGATCTCCGTTTCGGGGTCGAAGTGCCCCAGCTCAACGGTGATCATGCGGTCCTTCAAGGCATCCTGAGCGTGGTGGACCCCGGCGTATTCCTCGGGGTTGCTGGTGAAGATGGCCCTGAAATTCGGGTGTACTTTCAGGTACCGTTCGTTGCTGAGACTGACGGGGAGCTCGAGAACCTTCTCTTCAAGCACCGAAAGGAAGACGTTGTTGGCCTCCGGCTTGGAGCGGGTGAACTCATCATAGACCAGCGTATACCCGTAGTTGCAGGCGGTGATGAGGCGTCCATCCACCCATTCCGGCTCCAGGATTTCCTCCGTCTTGTAGACCGAATGAACGAAGTTGTCAATGACCAGCTTCCTCCGGAAGCCATAGGACCCGCCGACGAGGTCGGAAGTCTTGAACTCATCATCACCGTAGATCAAGACCACTGGCCGGCCAAGCTGTTTGGCCACGTTCAGGGCCAGGGTGGTCTTGCCAGTTCCGGAGGGCCCCCGAAGGTGAACGGGAAAACCGGCCTGAAGGTAGCGCAGGCATCTCTCGGTAAGCTCTTCAGTGTAGGGAGTCTGCACCAACCCGGCGCCAGGTCTTGCCTGGAAGGCAGTAGTCGACTCCAAAGCGGCACCCCCTGCCGTATCTCTGGCTTACAGTGAATCTATGTCCACGGACTCTTTCCTCTGGAACGAGCTTATCTCGAGCTTCTGGCTCAGCATGACCTCGTAGAAGGCAACGAACGGTCTCTTGAGGACGTCTCTTCCCTCGACATCGACTTCGACCCGGGCCATCCACCCGTCGCCGGAAGGGGTCACCCCGATGACCCTCGCACTGCTCTCAAGGGCGTGGGAGAAGAACCCGCTGACCGCCTTGATGACCTCACCGATCTCCATTCCTGTTCCCCCTCCAGAAACACTCGAGTCCGAAATTCGAGGCGTGCCGTCCGACACGCCTCGACCCAGGAGCCGCCGGTTTTGGTTCAAGCTTCGGTCGGAGCGGCGGCGTGCGGATACGGATGCGGGTGCGGCTCGGGATGCATGTGCTTGGCGTACAGGAGGAAGGTCTCAACACTGGCGATTACGATACGGGCCTCGATGGTCAGAAGCTCAATGCCTACAAGCGACACCCTTGCCCACACGTCAATGACGATGCCCTTGTCCAGGATTCTATCAAGAACTTCGACCAGACTCGAGGACTCGAAGGCTTTCTTCACGGATCGTCACCTCCTTCCCCAGCCCCCTTCTGGACTCTTCTGTGCTTCGGCCAAGAGTCCAGTGCTAACAACATGATATGTAACCTTGGCCCGAATGTTCATCGCGTCCTGATTGAGTTCCCCTATTCGACGGGGACGCTGCTGGATGACTCTGGGAAGGTATCGGGGTCGCCCGGGTCGTAGGCTTCGTCGATGTAAGCGATCACCCACAGAGTCTGCTCGGTCGGGTTCACAATCCGGTGGATGGTGAAGGCAGGCACCTTGAGGACCGCCGGATGCAGCCCGTCCAGCGTGAAGACCCGGGACGTCCGGGTTCTGACGTCTTGAAGCTCAACCAGCGCCCGGCCACTGATGACGCAAAACCATTCGGTCTTGCGGCGGTGATAGTGCCCGCCCTTGGAGCGGCCCGGGAAGGCTGTCGTGAGGTAGACCTGACCCCTTCCGGTCATGGGGACAGTGTCTCCCCGGAATACCTCGACGAGCTCTCCCCGTTCATCGCCGAAGCTCTTGACCGGGGACAACAGGCTATCGTCCAGCTCCATCGCCGGCCCCCTCCGTCGCGGCCCCCTCCGTCACGGTCCCCTCCGTCACGGTCCCCTCCGTCACGGTCCCGCTGACCGCCATCTCTTCCAGGCCATTCACCAGCGTGGGCAGCCGCACCCGCAACCGTTCCTGCGCTTGGCGGACGCATAGGGACACGTCGCGGGGACGTGGGCCCGGAAGGTTGAGGTCCTTCGCCGGCCGGGGCCGGACGAGTGAGGCGTCCAGGCCGTACACCTTGGCGACGGCCAGGGCGAATTCGTACCGGCTGCTTCTGTCGGCGCCGGCGATGTGGTGGATTCCGGCCAGGCGCCTTCCGGCCAACTCCACCATGGCCTTAGCCAGAACAGTCACCGGCAGCGGGGAAGAGAAGAGGTCGTCGGCCGCCTCAAGGCCCTGTCCCGCCCCAAGAGCGGCCAGGCATCGGCCAAAGAAGCCCCGCCCGTCCCGCCTCGGCCCGTAGAAGCTGGTGCGGACGATGGCGATATCCGCTTCGGGTAGGCACCTGGAGGCCGCCAGCTCGCCGACGAGCTTGGTGAGCCCGTACCAGTTGGCGGGGGCCGGGCGGTCGGTCTCCCGGTAGTTCCCCGTCGCGCCGTCAAAGACGTGGTCTGTCGAGACATAGATGAAGAACGCTCCGGCGCTGGCCGCCGCCCTGGACAGGTACTGAGTGCCGCAGACGTTGACTCGCCAGGCCTCGTCGCGGTGGGTCTGGCAGTGGTCGACATCGGTGATCGCCGCCGTGTGAACGATCACGGCCGGCGAGACGTCCTCAACCGCCGCCTCCACCGTCCTTCGGTCGGTGAGGTCAAGGCCGATCGATGGGCAACCGGCCACGGACACCGGGGTCCGGTGGGCCGTCAGGTGAACCGCGAATCCGCCCGCCGACAGCGCCCGGGCGAGGTACCCTCCCAGGAGGCCGGCCCCTCCGGTGACGAGCGCCGTCTTCAACGGGCGCCCCCTCCTCCGGCGCATCGCCTCAGCCAATCCGAGGTGAGCCGGAGCCCCTCAGGGAGGCTCACCGACGGGCGCCAATCGAGGACATCGCGGGCCAGGCGGCAGTCCCCGACGAGGCGGGCGATCTCGCTCCGCGGATGGGGGGAGGGCCAGTATTCGACGGGCACGGATCCGCCGGCGATGGCCTTGGCCAGGTCGCCGACGGCGACGTCCCGGCCGGTGGCGCCGTTGATCACCAGGCCTATCGCCCTGTCGCTCAGCGAGGCCCGGACGATGAAGTCAGCGCAGTCTTCAACGAAGAGAAAGTCCCGGGTCTGCCGACCGTCTCCGTGCACCCGCAGAGGCAGCCCCGATTGGACCCGGTGGAGGAAGACCGGGATGACCCCGCCTTCTCCGTCGAAACGCTGGTAAGGGCCGTAGGTATTGAATGGTCGGAGGACGACGACCGGCGTTCCGTAGGCCCGCTGATAGGCCAGGCAAAGGGACTCCGCGGCGAGCTTGCCGCCGGCGTATGGAGAGAGGGGGAGGAGCGGGCTGTTCTCGTTGATGCCCTCGTCCTCGACGGCGGCCGCGTAGACCATGCAGGTGCTGACAAACACGAGCCTGGTCTCTCTCCGACGGCACTCTTCCAGCAACAGGTGGGTCCCGACGACGTTCACCGAGAAGTCGGTGGCCGGGTCGTCCAGGCTGGACTGGACGTTGACCCGGGCCGCCAGGTGGACGCAGGCGCCGGGACGGTCGGCGAAGAGGCTCGCGAGCAAGCGTGGGTCTCTCACGTCCCCTTGCACCAACTCGGGGCCACGGCCGTCGGCCGACCGCAGCCCGTCCAGGTTCTCGACCCGGCCTCCGCTGAGGTTATCGATCACCCTGACCACGTGGCCCAAGTCCAGGAACCGCTTCACCACCCAGCGCCCGATGAAGCCGGCCCCGCCGGTGACCAGAACAAGCACGTCCGCGCCTCCTCCCAGGGGCAGCCGTCATGATTGGTAGAGGACCTTGCGATACCAGGCGATGGTCCGCTCAAGGCCCTCCCTGAGCGGATACCGGGGGCGCCACCCGGTCCCCCGGTGGATGCGGGAGGTGCCGGCTGCCAACCGGGGCAGGTCTCCCGGCCGCGAAGGGATACTCACGACCTTGGACGGCGATCCGGTCATCTCGATGATGATGGCGGCCAGATCGGCGATAGAGGTCTCTTGACCGGTGCCGATGTTCAAGGTCGCCCCGATCAGGCGGTCCTTGTGTTCGAGGACGGCGACATAAGCCGCGACGGCGTCGGCCACGTACATGAAGTCGCGTGTCTGGCGGCCGTCGCCGCTGACCTCCAGCGGCCGGTGGGCCAGGGCGTTACGGATGAAGGCCGGGATCACCGCCGCGTGCCCGGCCGTGTTCTGATTCTCGCCGTAGGTGTTGAAGTTCCTGATGACGATGACCGGGTAGCCGTACCACTCGTAAAGAGAGTGGCAGTGTTTCTCGGCGGCCAGCTTGGTCACGGCATAGGTGCTGCGAGGGTGCATCGGGTGGTCCTCGTCCATGGGGACGTACGTGGGGCACCCATAGACCTCCGGCGAGGAGGCGTAGACGAGCAAGGGCGCTTTTCGTGTTCGCAGCAGAGCTTGGGCGAACCGAAAAGTGCCCTCTTCGTTGTGGGCGAAGTACAGCCCCGGGTGGTCCATCGACTCGTCGATGGAGGTCTTCGCCGCCAGGTGGATGACGACGTCCAGGTCCCATGAGTCCAGGCGGTCCGGGGTGAGAGACCGGAAGTCGCCCTGGTGAAGGGTGAACTTCGTCGCCAGTTCGGTTGACGGGATGAACGGGTCCGTCAAATCGAAGTGCCGGGACAGGTCGTCGACACCGAAGACGATTTCAACGTCATCGCGCCTCACCAGGGCGTCCACGACATGAACCCCATATAGACCGGCCGCCCCGGTGACCAGAACCCGCATTGGTCGTGGCCCCACTTCCTGATCCTCCGCCCCGGTCGCGAATCGGCGCCGACCCGGCCGGCGTCGGTGCTCCATCTTATGAGGGTCCTGACCGGGGAGTTCAAACGAGAGTCGCGGGGCGCACCTCCCTCCATACAATGGTGAGGGAGGAAGGGGAGGAAGGGCATGAAGACAAGCATCGTGGTCGTGACCAAGGACCAACTGCCGTACACCCGGCTTTGCCTGGACAGCGTGAGGATCCATACCCGGGAAAGCTACGAACTGATTGTGGTGGACAACGCCTCCACCGATGGGACCCACGAGTATCTGGCGGCCTTGGCGGCTGAGACTGAGGCGGCCCGCGCCGGCGGCGACGCCTTTGCTCCCGAGGTGAAGGTCATCTTCAACGACCTGAACGCGGGCTTCCCCAAGGCCTGTAACCAGGGACTGAGGGCGGCGACCGGCGAGACGATCGCCCTCCTGAACAACGACATGATCGTCACCCCGGGATGGCTGACGAATCTCCTGGGTTGCCTGACGGCCACCGGGGCGGGTATGGTCGGGGCGATGTCCAACATGATCTCGGGGCTTCAGCGGGTCGACGCCTCTTATGACTCGGCGGAGTCACTGGAGCGTTTCGCGGCGGAGTTCAACCGGGCGGACAGGGGCAAGTGGCGCCCCACGGTCCGGCTGGGGGGCGGTGGCCTTCTCCTCCGTCGCGAAGTGCTGGACCAGGTCGGGGATTTCGATGAGTCGTTCACCCCCGGGAATTTCGAGGACGACGATTTGTCCCTGAGGGTCGTCCGGGCAGGATTCGCGCTGTTCATCGCCGGGGATACCTTCATCCACCACTTCGGCGGAGTGACGCTCGGTCGCGGGCAAGACTACGCTGACCTCTTGCGACGAAACGCCGACCATTTCCGCGCCAAGTGGGCCACCGACGACGCCACCGTCGCCTACCTTCGCCAGCCCGTCGCCGACGCCATTCCGGCCGGCGCCCGGCACGTGCTGGACCTGAGGTGCGGAGCCGGCGCCCTGGGTCTCGACCTCAAGAGCAAAGGGGCGGCCAGGGTTGTGGGCGTGGAAACCAGCCCATTGCTCGCCGCAGTGGCCTCACGCAGCCTGGACCACGTGGCGGTGGGCGAACCGGCCATGGTTCCGCTCCCGTATGTTAGCGGATACTTCGATGTGGTCGTGGCCGAAGAAGCCTTTGAGCGCGCGGCGGACCCGCGGTCCTTGCTGACCAGGATCAACGACTGGCTTGCCCCGGGCGGACAACTGGTCACCACCGTAATGAACGTCGCCAGCCTGAACACCCTCGTTGAACTGTTGCGGGGCTCCTGGCGCCATGGCGACACCGTCCTGCCCGGCTTCCTACACTTCTTCACCAAGAAGACCTTCCTTGAAACCCTGGCGGACGCGGGCTTTGAGGCCATCGGGGTCCAGGAGACGGTGGCCAACCTGGATCAACGGGGCTTGGATGTCCTCCTGGCCTTGGCCGAGCTGTCCAGGATCCACGGTCTCTCCGACGGTGACGTGGCCCATCAGTGGCAGGTCCTAAGTTTTCTCGTGACCGCCCGCAAGAAACATTGAACGAGTCAGGCGGAGGGTCGCCGCCAAGGCGGCGGAGTCCGGCCGGGCTTTCAGGCCGGCCATCAGGACACCGACGGCCCGCGCCAGGCTCACCTGCGCCAGACCATGATAGGCGAGGGCCCCCCCGACCCCGGAGGATGAGCTGTAGCGAGGGGGTGGGGGGCCCAGGGCCAGGCATCGTCGATAGCGGTCGGCGCTGAGGCGATGTTCACCTAACTGGAGTTCGGTCCACCCGAGCAGGTACCAGAGGTCGGTGAAGTCGGGATACGTCCCAACCCCGTTCCTCAGGACCTCGCGGCTACGGTGGTAGTCCGCCCTGGCCATCCAACACAAAGCGATCTTCTTCACGAGATCGGGGTATGGGGGGGCACCGGGCGTCCAGGCGGTCCGGGCGATTTCCAACTCTCGCAGCGCTCCGGCATAATCCTGGAGGGCCATGAGTTCGGCGCCCAGGCTGTAGCGGAGGAACGGATCATCCGGGGTCAGCGCCAGCTCGGCCCGCAGAGCCGCCATGTTCCGGCGGCTCTTATCCTTGCTCATCCAGCGCGGGGTCAGGTACCCGTAGTGCAGGATGCGGATGTCGGTCGCCCCCGGGGCGGTGGGCGGCGCGCCTTCCTCGGTACCACGCGAGGCTTCCCTGATGCTGTCGACGACGTCTTCATGGATCGCGCCGCGGTAGCGATACGCGGCCCGGTTCCGGAAGAGCGAGAGACGAAGATCGGCTTCGTACTGGTCCCCCGGTTCATCCCCGATGTAGCTGATGGTGACCAGGAAATACCCTTCAGGGCTGGTTTCAGGGGAAGCGACGGACCGCTCGATAAGCGCGCGAAGCCTGGCCCGATCGTCGGGATGGACCTCTTCATCGGCGTCGAGGACCAGGATCCACTCTCCCCGGGCCTGTTCGATAGAGTGATTGCGGGCCTCGGAGAAAGAGCCGGTCCAGGGGAGGACGAAGACACGGGCCCCGAACGACCGGGCGGTCTCCATCGTCCGATCGGTCGACCCCGTGTCCACCAACACGATCTCGTCGGCTACCCCGCGGACACTGGCGAGACACCTGGCCAGCGTGTCCTCCTCGTCTCGGGCGATCAGGCAAAGGGTCAGAAGAGGCCGCGGTGCTCCCACCGGAACTCCCTCCCCCCGACGCGGGGCCCGGTCAGGGCCTTGGCCTGGGCCTTGAGGGCCTCGGCCAGACCCGAGTAGGCCTTCATGTCCCGCGGGTCGACGGTGAGGATGAGCCGGTAGAGCCGGGCCGCCCGGCAGAGGTGCCCGGTCTGGAACTCCACCCTGGCCAGCACCCGGAGGAAATCACGATCACCTTTGAGGGCCAGGCTCGGCCAAGCGGGATCGCCGTTGAGCAGCTCGCGAGCCAGGGCGAGATAGCCATGCCGGGCCAAGGCCCGGCCGACTCTCGTCACGGCCTCCAGGTCACGGCCCGCGGGACAGGCTATCCTGAAGGCCAGCCGGCCCTTGTCCGGGGCTCCCAACTCAACCAGTTTTTCGGCCAGATCAAGAAGAGCTTCTCGGTAAACACCCCTGGGGACGGATGGCTTCTGACCGAGGGGCCGCTTTCTTGAAGGCCGGTCGGCGGCCCCCTGACGGTCCAGGAGCATTCGGTTGAAGCTCCGCAAGGCCGCAAGCCTACCGCGGCCCACGACCGAGGTCACCTGGCCCTTTCTCTCACGAGGCCATGACCGGCTCAAGAGACGAGCGGCTTCGGCCGGTCGATCCAAGACCCAGGCACACAGGCACAGGCCGAGGACGGCTCGAGGGTACTCGGCGCAATCGGCCCGAACCGTGAGAAGCACGGCCCGGGCCGCTTCGGGTTGCCGCAATCCGAGAAGGCAGAGCCCCCTGAGAAGGGCGATCGACGATTCCTCAAAGGCGTGAGCGGAGACCGGGGAGGTGTCTTGGGACCAGACCCCTTCCAGGTCGGCGAGGTACGCGAGGGCCTGCTGGTGGAAGCCATTATGGGCAAATGCTTGGGCCATCGCCATGAGGACCAAAGGGGTTCCCTCGAAGGTGCTCTTCAGACGCTCCCGGGCATAATCGGGGCCCTTCGCCCCGGCCAAGGCCTCGACCAGGAAGGGTAGGGCCAAGCCGGATCTTGGGTTGAGCTTCAGCGACAGGCGGTAGGCCGCCGCCGCCTGGAGGTGATTTCCCAGCGCGTGATGGGCGTACCCGAGGCCGAAGGCGGCCTTGTAGGTGCCCATTCCCAGATCGGTCGGATACATGAAGGGGGCTTCTCCCATCTTCAGACAACGTCCGAACTCCCGCGCCGCCTGGGCGTATTCGCCTCGATCCTGGTGGAGACCGGCCTTGAGAAAGACCAGGTCGGTGTAATCAGGGTAGCTTTCAAGGCCCTTCACCAACAGGATTTCGGCCTCTCGGTGACGGTGGAGCCTGATCAGGCAGAAGGCGAGCTTCTTGACGAGTTCGGGGGCCCACCCCGACTCCGCCTCGACAAGGCGATGGGCCCGGCGGAAGCTGGCCAACGCTTTGAAGTAATTGCCCGAACGAAGGTGCTCCGTTCCCAGGTTGAAATGGGCAAAGGCATCCCCCGGGCCGGCCAGGACCGCCGCCTCGCAGATCCTGAGATTGCGGCGGACCTTATCCTGGCGGTGGATGGCCGGCGTAAGGTAGCCGTAGTGAAAGACGGTGATGCCCCGCCACGCCAGACGAGCGCCTGGCGGGAGGCTGACCCGTTCATGGATGACGCCGATGTAGCGAAAGGCCGGCCGGTTCCGGAAAAGCCGGACGTGTGGGCACACGACCACGTCCCCACCTGGCTTGTCGCCCAGGTAGCTGACCGTTCGGAAAAGGTACGCGTCAAACCGGGGGGCGCTGAAGAGCCCACGGACCTTTGAACAGTCGGTGGCGGCCAGTTCGTCGTCGGCGTCGAGGACCAGGATCCAATCACCCGTCGCCTTCTCCAACCCGAAGTTCCTGGCCGCGCTGAAGTCGTCTTGCCAGGGAAAACTGTGGACCACCGCTCCATAGCCCCGGCAGACCTCGATCGTCCGGTCATTCGAGCCGGTGTCGACGATGACGATCTCATCCACCAACGACCTGACACTGAGCAGGCAGCGGCCCACGGTGGCCGCTTCGTTGCGAACGATCATGCATAGCGATAGTTTCGGTGGTCTCTCCGGCTCACGTCGAAGCTCGGTCAGCGGCCATCCCCCCGTCCTCCAGCCCGGCGAGGGCCTTTTTCAAGACTTGGGCGGTCGGGAAGCGTTTCAGCCCCTCTCTCAGGACGTCGGCCGCTTCCCGCAGGAACATCTCGGCCAGGGCGATGTAGGTCCGGTCATCGGCCCCCATCTTCTTCAGCGCCGAGCGGGCCTCGTCAAGGCGGTCTTCAGACCAGTAGCAGAAGGAGAGACCGAGGGCGGCCTGCTGAAAATAGGCGCTATCCTCGGGGACCTCGAGAAACTCGGCGCCGGCCGCCCCATGCCTGCCCGTCCGAAGGTAGCAGATGCCCCGAAGGTAGTGAATCTGAGGCGTCGGGGAGCCGGCCTGAGAAGCCAGGTCCAAGTAGGAAAGGGCGATGTCGTATCCGCCAGCCAGGCAGAAGATGTCGGCCAGGATGAGGAGATGCTCGGGCCTGGTCCGATCAAGAAGGCGCTCCAGGTGCGCCTTGGCCGCCTCGGCCCCGCCCTGGGCGAGCAGGAGCGCGCCGATGCGGTACAGGGGCTGGGGCCAGTGGGGACTGGCCGCGACCGCGTCCTGGTAGGCCTGGATCGCCTGCTGAGGCCGGCCCATCCCCTCATAGGCCTGGCCGAGACCGTAATGGGCCTTGAAGGTGGCCAGGCCTTCTTCGACGGCGCCATAGGGAGGCACGGGGGGAGGCCCCATCGCCGCGCACTGATAGAAGCAGCCGGCCGCGCGGGTGGGCCTCCCCTGGTGTTGGTGGACGACCCCCTCCAGATAGACCAGGTCCGTGAAGTCCGGGTATTCGGCGAGCCAGCTTTCAATGCGGGCCAGGGCCTCATCCCATCGGTTCAGCTTGATGAGGCACAGAGCCGCCGTCTTGACCAACTTGCAGCCCCACATCGCCCCCCGTTGCATCAGGGTCTGCGCCAGCTCGAGGTTCCGCAACGCCTCGGCATGGCGGTCAAGCCTCATGTACTCCACACCCAGGTTGAAGCGCACGAAGGCGTCATCGGGGCTCGCCTCCGCCTGCGCCAACGCGAGGCCGAGGTTACGCTCACTCCTGGACTTGGCCTTCCGCAACCCGGACAGATAGCCAAAGTGATTGATCCGCAGTCCCGAAGGCGGGAGGTTCGTCCCTGGCCGGGCCTTGAGGATGTTCTCACCGATCTGCTCATGGAGGACCCCGCTGAAGCGATACTCCTTTCGGTTGCGAAAGAGGCGCAGGCTCGCTGAGATCTCGACATCGGGATGGCTGGGTTCACCGACGAAGTTGTACACCTGGACCAAGTAGGCTTCGACTTCTTGATTGTCCAGCAGATCGCCCAGCCTGCCTCGGTCGTCAGGATGAAGCTCCTCGTCGGCGTCGAGAACGAGGACCCACTCGCGGGTGGCCATCTCCAGGGAAGCGTTGCGGGCGGCGGCGAAGTCGTCGGCCCAGGCCAGGTGGCACACGACGGCGCCAAACCGGCGGGCGACATCTACCGTCTGGTCCTTGGAACCGGTGTCGACGATGACGATTTCGTCAACGACTCCCTGAACACTGGCGAGACAGTTGGGCAAGAAGTCCTCTTCGTCGCGGGTGATCATACACAGGGACAAACGGCTCCGCGGCGCGTTTTCCACGAGGCCACCCCCAAGAGAGAAGAGACGTTTCACGTTGGGTCATCCCTAGTTTATGCAAAGTGGCAGCGTCGGTGAGCAAAGGGCAAAGGCTTCCTCAATTGGTAACATAAAAAAGGAGTCGACATACTGTAGACAAGGACCAAGCCTTGGTCGGAAGGGGGGGGAAAACCGTGCCGAACTTCAAAGTCTTCAGTGAGTCCGCGGCTCAACTCCTGGCCCAAGTCTCCAACTCGACGGCGGCCAGCCTGGTCACGCAGGTGTCCAACCTGACCGCGGCCAGTCTGGTCACCCAGATGTCCAACCTGACCGCCGCCAGCCTGTTGGCCCAGGTCTCCAACCCGACAGCGGCCTGCCTGTTGACGGCCGCCACGATCCAGGACCGGGCCACCTCGGACACGCTGATCGATATAGCCAACACCGGTGACACGACATACAAGGACACGACCGCGCAGAACGTTCTCGAGCTCACCGACCTGACCTTCACCGTCATCAACTCAGGGACCTCGAACAGCGCCCTGGCGCGGCTGGAACTGAGCGCCGACGACCTTACCTACTCGATCGACCCGACCGTTACAGCGCAGACGCTTGCCCCAGCCGGCCAGTTCTTCTTCGTGCCCGGCCGGTTCACGAAGTACGCGAAGATCCAGTACGCCTCGCTGACGACTGGGTTGACCACCAGTCTCAGTGTGTGGTTTCAGGCTCAGGTCTGATTGAATTGCCGGGCCCCGCCGCTCCCAACGCGTCCCGCCCGGGCATGGCCACTGGTTGTGGCCGAGCCCGGGCGGGTTCCTCGTTTGGACACAAACCCCCCGTCCTGCGGTGCAAGACGAGGGCTCGTGGCGCGGTCTGCAGAGGCCCTGGCTTACCTCGGGGATTCGGCTCTTACCACTCTTCCCTGACCCTGAGGTCGACGCTGACGGATGAGGAAGGGGCAGCGATCCCCATCACCGCCAACGTGACAGTGCCCCCCTCGGGAATGTCAATGTCCACCGGTATCGAGGTTAGGCCCGTCCTCTGGCCGGCTGAGGCCAGCCCGCTAAGAACCTTGTTGCCGGTCGTAACATCGATGGTCGTCGCGTTGACGCAGGACTCACAGGCCGTTTCAGAGTTATTGGTGGGCACGCCCCAAGTCGCCCCGGCGTTGAGGGTTGATCCAAACCGCAACTCCCAGACGAGATCGTTGTTGGTAACGATGTCAAAGCTATCAACGAAGACCCTGACCGAGTTGATCCGGCCAGAGCCGGCCGGAAAGATCGCCTTTGGTCTGAAGGCAACGGTCGGGACGAGGGCCGAATTGCCGACGGTTTGGGACAAGCGGCGATCGCCGGTGCTGCGAAGCAGCGGGTTGATGGGACCCAGGTTGTCGAAGTAACGGCCGTGGACGTTCAACGTCAGGGGAGCGGCTGTGCCTCCGTTTTCCACGTAAGCCCAGATCGGTAGGTCGGCGTTAGCCAACAGCGCCTGCGCAACCGAAGCCGCCTGGCGGTGGCAGATGATGTCACGCAAGATGTTGGATGAATCCACCAGCATGATTCGATACTCGATGATTCCCCAGTTCTGGCCGAACCTGACATGGTACGGATGACCGTACTGGGTGGTGCTGAGGGTGAGCCCGCTGGCACCGGTTCCGTCGAGCCTATCGGCGTTCCAGTTCTGTTGGTAGACCTTGGTCGTCTCAATCCCACTGCGCATGATGGCGATGAAGACTCCAGTGGCGTCTTGACCGAAGTAGGCTCCGTCGGTTCCGTCGGTATACCCCCAGGCGGCCTTCTGGTTCCCAGCCGGAGCGGCCGTCAAACGGGCCACGATGCCCGCGTCGAAGGCGGTGCTTAGAGAAATGCGACCGCGCAGCGCGGACCGCAGGGTCGCTGAGTCGCCGCCGGCCGCGGTTGTCGATAGGACATACGGACCACCTACGTTAGTGACCGTTCCAGCACCGGTAACCGCCGTGATGTCGCGGTAGCTGGATATCCCATAGAGTGACTGAATGTAGAACAACGGGGACGTCTCAGCTACCTGAAGCCGCTCCCACATACTGTTGATGTCCGGCCCAATGTCGGCCACTGAGGCGTACAAAGATCCACCAGCCTCAATGCCGACAGGTGTCACCGCGCCGGTCGTCAGCCGGCCATGGATCAACGTTTTCAGGCTGTCTGCGCTATCTGTAAAGACTTTCTCGCTGGGCATGCCGCAACAACCCCCCCGTCTTGTCTGCTGCCCAGTAAAGTATATGACCTCAACCGGGTCGGGGGTGCTGTTCGGGGCTTCGGCTCACCGGAAAGACCGCGACCAGTCCCCGGTAAGCCAAAGAGGTTATCGCCCGGACACGGGCGAAATGCTACAGGGGAGGGCCGGCGGAACGGTTGCCGGACAGTCTCGAAAGGGAGGGGCCATCATGATAACGGGCATCGGTCACCTTTGCATCGGCGTCTCCGACCTGGATCGGGCGGTCGACTTCTACACGAAGACCCTGGGGTTCGAACTCGGCGAGCGGAGGAACATCAACGGCCGGACCCTGGTCAATCTCCGGGTGCCCGGGGAGGGGGACGGGGCGACCATGCTCGAACTGTACTTCAACCCGGCCGAGCCGGGCGCCGGGCTCCGCCACGTCGGGCTCATCGTCGAGGACGTCTGGAAGGCCGCGGCGCAGCTCAAGGAGATGGGCGTGACCTTCCACCGCGACCCGCCGTCGCCCGACGCCGAGGGCGCGCCGGCCATCGCCTTCTTCCGTGACCCGGACGGGGTCGAGATCGAGATTCTGGAGGAGTGGAATTGATGCGGATTCGCCCGTTTAAACTCGAACGCTGGTTTGACGAGTACGAGTTCCGGGTCGACCTGAACCTCTCGGCGAGTTGCGCGGCGGCCACCGGGACGACCGAACTGCTGGAACTGGCCGGGCCCGAAGCCAAGAGCACCTACCTCAACCTGTCCCTTGACTACATCGAGGCGGCGGGCACGCGCGACTACCGTGAGGCCGTGGCCTCATGGTACGAGCGGATCGGCCCCAACGACGTCCTGGCGACCATCGGCGCGGCCGAGGCCATCTTCCTCCTGATGAGCGCCATCGCCGGGCCGGGCGACCGGCTCATCGTCGAGAGCCCCAACTACCAATCGCTGGCCGAGGTGGCCACGGCGGGCGGGGCCGAGGTCATCGACTGGCCGCTGCGGCCGGAGAACGGCTGGCGGCCCGACCTTGAGGAACTGCGGGGGATGCTGCGGGGCGGCCGGGTGAAAGCCGTCGTCGTCAACCATCCGCATAACCCGACCGGGGTCATGCTCAGCCGCGACGAGCAGCGCGAGGTGCTGGCGATGGCCGAGGCGGCCGGGGCGCGGCTCGTGTCCGATGAGGTTTACCGCGGGCTCCTCTACGACCAGGCCGACGCCCTGCCGCCAGCGGCCGACCTCTCGGAGCGGGCGGTCAGCCTCGGCGACCTGACGAAGCCCTTCGGCCTGGGCGGGCTGCGCGCCGGGTGGATCGCCACCCGCGACCGTGAGTTGCTCCGGGCCTGTGCGGTGATGCGCGACTACACCTCCATCTGCGGGGCCGCCCCCAGCGAGTTCCTGGCGGCCATCGCCCTGCGGCACCGCGACGCCCTGCTGGCCCAGAAGATGGCCATCGCCCGGGCCAACCGCGAGGCCTTCGCCGCTCTGGTAGAGCGACACCCGGACCGCCTCTCCTGGACGCCGCCCAAGGGCGGCGTGACGGCCTTCCCGGCCTATGCCGCCCCGGTCGATTCGCGGACCTTCTGCCGGGGCCTGGTCGAGCGGGCGAGCACGCTCCTGCTGCCCGGGGCGGTCTACGGGCTCGAGGGCCACTTCCGCATCGGCTTCGGCCGGCGCCCCGAGCAGTTCCGCGAGGGGCTCGGGCGGTTCGAGGAGTACCTGGTCAGGGCCTGATGCTCCGGGCGGCACCGGGGCTACGAAATGTGGCGCCCCAGGCTACTGGCAGTTCTCACCCGAGTGACTCGGGTTGTTTGACCTGCAATAGCGGGTACAAGATGGCCCTCCTCGGCAAGCAGGGAGGGCCTTCTTGCCTCGGCCAAAGCCAAAGCCATTGATAGCTGGCCGGAACCTGGGCCTAATGTCTTTCGTAAGAATGGTCGATACTATGGGTGAAAAATACTGGCGGGACCTGGAGGATTTTCCAGTTATTCGTGGAAACACAGGGGTGTCCCTCTGGAACAGTAGCTCCCCAGGGGGACAAGACATCATCCCGCCACTGGGCGCATAGCCTATTCTTGCAGGCGCCGGCATCAAGGAGGGATGGCGCATGGTAATCAGGGCACTACGGCCAGCTCAGGAGGTCATTGGCAAGCCCGCCGAGGCTGAGGTGCCAAACCCGAAAGGCTCCTGTAACTGGGATTCCCTAATCGAAGAATGTAATGCCGCCGCGCAACGGTCTGGGCTAACCGAGGAAAAGTCAGCGAAAATCCGAGAGGCCGCTAAACGCCAGGTCTATGGAAATCGTCGTTGACACAAACATCTTCGTGAAGGCCCTGTTCTTCCGTGACGAACACGCTGCCCTTGTGCTCAAGAACGAGCAGAAGGGCTTTTATCTGTTCGTTCTCTCCGACAAGATGTTCGGCGAGCTTCAATACGAACTGGGGCAGCATGTCATCAGTGCCTTCCACGACAATGTTTCCAAAGCAAATAAGGTTTACCAGGACATTTCGGGGTGCCTTTGGAGGTGCCGACGGCTGAACCCCAAGAAGGGTGTCGACTATTCGTCCGACCCGTCCGACAACGAGTTTATCGCCTGCGCCATCGAGGCGGGGGTCGAATACATAGTTACCGAGAACACGGAGCACTTCACCGGGGAATCCCCGATCCTTAATTGCCGAAAGAAGCCCATACATGTTCTCTCGCCCTACCAGTTCAACAACGAGGTCCTAAGGTTGAAGGTATCCGGCTCCCTGTAATCGACCTAACGGGTTCTGGTGGCTAAGAGGCTAGTGCTCAGTTGCATAAATCCGCGTAATGTTTCTTGAGGCCAACAGGCTTGACCTCCCGCTTTCGCCATTCGAAAGGCGCGGCGGTCCGGTTATGAGCCTGGACGAAACGGTCAATGGCTTCGCG
>JAJYMC010000057.1 GCA_021787335.1 Bacillota bacterium
TCGTAAAGGAACAGGCCATCGTCATCCCAACGTGGGTGGGCAAATCGACCCTGAACCTCTTGGGCGAATGCTTTCCGACCGCCAAAGGAACATTCGCCCTTCAGTTACCAACACGGGCTCCTAGCCTGGTCTTCGCTCCGTTTCTACGGCCTGGAGAAGGATTCCTCCGCTGCCTGACGGATTGCTTCGAAAGTCGAAGGGAAAACGCCGCCGGGGTCGAAAGTAGTGCCTAGCCGAAGCAAACATTCCTGCACCCATGCGAGGGAGTGGTCTTCAATGGACGACCTCATCATCCGCGGCGGCACGGTCATCGACGGCACGGGCGGCCCGGCTCGGCCGGCCGACGTCGCCGTCAAGGGCGGCGCCATCACCGCCGTCGGTGACCTGAAAGACAGGCCGGCCAAGGCAACCATCGACGCGAAGGGCAAGGCGGTCACCCCCGGGTTCATCGACATGCACTCTCACTCCGACCTCTCGTTGCCCGTCCACAACCGGGCCGAGAGTTCGCTGGCCCAGGGGATAACGACCGAGCTCGTCGGCAGCTGCGGCTGGTCCCTGGCGCCGTTGAAGCAGGAGATCCAGGACACGCTGGTCAAGGGGCTCTTCAAGTCCCTCGTCGGCCACGACAGCCTGGACCGCCTGGACGCCAGGTGGCGCTCGTTCGGCGAGTATCTCGGCCACCTGGAGCGAATCGGCATCGGCGTCAACATCGTCCCGCTGGTCGGCCAGAGCCTCATCCGAGCCCACGTGGTCGGCCGCGAGAAGCGGCCCCCGACGCGCGGCGAGATGGCGGCCATGAAGGACCTCCTCAAGGCGAGCATGGACGAGGGCGCCTTCGGCTTCTCGACCGGCCGGGCCTACCTCCCCGGCGGCAACGCCGAAACCGGGGAGATCATCGAGCTGGCCAAGGTCCTGAAGCCCTACGGCGGTATCTACACCTCGCACATCAAGAGCGAGTCGGAGGGGCTGCTCGACGCCGTCGGCGAGGTCATCCGGGTCGGCCGCGAGGCCGCCATCCAGGTCGAGGTGTCGCACCACAAGGCCATCGGCCCGGCCAACTTCGGCCGAGTCAAGGACTCTCTGGCGATGCTGGAGAAGGCCCGCGAAGAGGGCGTGGCCGCCAACGCCGACGTCTACCCCTACGCTTTCGCTCAGGTCTTCCTCTTGTCCGGGTCGTTCTCCCACGACTGGGAAGACCCCGATCCGAAGGAACTGGCCGCTGCCCTGAAGGACAAGGAGAAGCGGGCCGCCCTGCGGCAGAATCTCGAGGAGGCCGCCCGCGAGCGCGGCCGGCAGTTCATGGTCGGCGCCAACTATCTCATCATCGGCGCCCCCGGGCACCGCGACCTCGAAGGCCGGACCATCGAAGACGGGTCCAAGGCCGCCGGCAAGGACCTCTTCGACTTCTGCGCCGACCTCCTCATCGAGGAGGAGATGAAGGTTCGCATCGCCGCCAACATGAATGAGGCTGACGTGCAGACGGTCCTGAAGCACCCCCTGGTGATGGTCGGGACGGACGCCTTCGCCATCGACACGCCGCTCGGCGACGACGCGCCCATCCACCCGCGTCACTACGGCACTTTTCCCCGGGTCATCGGGCACTACGCCCGCGACCTCAAGCTCCTGCCGCTCGAGGACATGGTCGCCAAGACGACCGGGCGGCCGGCCGCCAAGCTCGGCCTGAAGGACCGCGGACTGGTCAAGGAGGGTTACGCCGCCGACCTTCTCGTCTTCGACCCGGCGACCATCCTCGACCGGGCCACCGGGCTCGACCCGTACGCGGCACCGACCGGCCTCGACTGGGTCGTCGTCAACGGACAGGTGGCCATGGATCACGGCCGCCGCACCGACACCCTGGCCGGGCGGGTCGTCCGCCGGCCTTAGCCCACATCCGGCCACAGCCGGGACAACAAACGACCGCCGGCCCCACTGGACCGGCGGTCTTTCCTTTTCATTATGCGTCCGCGACCCGTCGACCCCTCACTGCATCACCGCGCCCGCCGCCTCCCGCTCCAGTTCGTCGCAGGCCTCGTTGATCGGGACGGCCAGAGCCTCGAGCCACTTGCGGACGGCCGGCGAATCGGCCATCCCCGGGTTCAGGCGCAGGTTCTTGGCCTGCGGGAGGACCACCCGCCAGGCCCCCTGGGCGTTGTCGTAGGCCCAATCGGCGGCCTCGCTCTTGGAGCTGAGCCGGCCTTCGCGAAGCCAGAGCAGCAGCCGGGCCGCGGTCAGCAATGCGTCCACGGCGTGGAGTCCCTGGATCGAGGCCTGACGCCGCAGCCCGGCGCAGGCCGCCACGATTTCGCCGACCAACTGTGCGCGAGCCGGGGCCGGGACCTCCGGCCTGACGTCGCGGCCGTAGATGACCAGACCGCGCTCGCGGATGACCAGATGGACCAGCCAGCCCAGCCCATTGCGTTCCCAAGGCCGCTCCCCGCTGGTGCCCCACCAGAGGGCGTGGCCGCTCACCGCCGGGTCGAGCATGGCCAGGGGCAGGAAGGCCCCTTCCAGCATCCAAGCCATGAGCCCGAAGGTGCCGTTGCGCAACAGCTGCCGGGCTTCGACCAGCCGCCGGGACAGCTCGGGGTCGAGGTCCCCGTCGACCACGGCCAGGAAGTCCAGGTCGCCGTAGCCCGGGGCGAGGTCGTCGAAGACCGCCGACCCGAACAGGACCACCGAGACCAGCCGGCCCCCCAGGATATCGCGGAGCATCCGCAGGAAGACCTCGAGGGTCAGGTTGAGTTGCGGGTCACCGAGGGGCTGGGCGAGCAAGAGGTCGCGCGAATCCACCGGACGACCACCTTTCACTGGTTCTGTCCCACGTCTCATTGGTTCCGCCTCACGTCTCACCGGTTCTGTCCCAGGCGCCGGAGGGCCGAACGGGCCTCCTTGGCCCAGGGGCAGTCCGGGTAGTTCTTCAAGAGCTTCTCGTAGGCCGCCTTGGCCAGCTCGGGGTCGCGGAGGGTCTGGTCATACAGGCGGGCCGCATGGAACTGGGCCTCGGCGGCCAGCGGGTCGTCCGGATAGCGCTCGACGAAACCCTCGAAGCCGATGAGCGCCTCGTATGGCCGTCGTAGGTGCATCTCGGCGGCGGCCCGGTAGACGACGGCCTTGCGGCCGGCCCGTGTATCGCCGTACTCCTCGACCACGGTCTCCAGGCCCTGCAGGGCGCGCTCGATCGGCGAGGTGTCACCGCCCAGGGCCAGCCACATGCCGGCCAGCGAGGAGCCACGACGGACGTGGGTCAGGGCCTGCTCGAGGATGGCCCCGGCGACCTTCTCCCGCTCCTCCGGGGCGGCGGCGGCGTCCTCGGCCCGGCGCGAGGGCCAGAGCCCGCGATAAGCCGGGGAATCGGCCCAATCTCGAAGTAGGCGGACGCGGCGGGCGACCATCGGGTGGTTCTCGAAGGTCTGGACCGTCCCCGATAGGCTGTGCCGCTCGGCCTGCTCGGCCTGGCGGAGGTATTCGTCGAAGTTCAGGCGGTGGGCCAGCTCGCGGGACCCCACGGCCAATTTCACCAGGGACTTCAGGGAGACCTGTAGGTCCTGTGTGGCGATGAGGCCGGCCCGGTCGGCGGTCAGCTCGGCGCTGCGTTGCCAGCTCTCGAGGGCCGCCCGCGCCGGCACGGCGAGGAGCTGGCCGATGGGCAGGAAGCGCTGGCCCAGGGCCAGGGCCTGGTGGGTCAGGATGTAGGCGGTCGTCAGGTAGAGGACGTGCTTGCTCTTGATGTGGCCCATCTCGTGGCCGATGATGAAGTGCAGTTCCTCCCGGTCGAACCCGTCGACCAGGGCCGAGTGGAGGATGATGAAGGGTTTCTCGACTCCGAAGGTCATCGCGTTGAAGTACGGGCTGTGCTTGATGAAGACGTCGGGGAGGTCGATGTTGAGAATCTGGGCACACTCAACGGCAATGGCGTTGATCTCCGGATACTGATCGGGGCCGACCTTCACCGCGTTCCCGAGGAGCTGGGCCTTGAGGGCCGGCTCGTTCCAGTTGGTGATGAGGGCCCGGACCGTGGCGATAACCGGGCTGGCCGCCTTGATGAGGTCGGTGCCCCGGGTGTCGTCCGGATGCTCATACTGATAGGACATGAGCTGGCGCGGGCTCTCCCGGGCGATGGCCGTCCCGTCGCGCAGGCTGACGGCCAGGGAGGCGTCGGCCGGCTTGGCCTGGGCGGGCGCCGTTTCCCCGGTCACGGCCGGTGGGCCCTCCACCTTGGCCCCGCACTTCCAGCAGAAGGCGGCCTCCGCCGGTAGCTCGGCGCCACATTTCGAGCAGAACATCTCCGGTCAACTCCTCTGGCCGATGCCTCGCTTTGCCTGTACTACGCCCGGTGGTCGGGGCCGGTTTCGACGCCGGGCCCGGGCTGGCCCTTCTCAATGACCAAAAGGGCCGCTACATGAGCGGCCCGGGGACCGGCGGCGGCTATTGGGGCTGGGGATTTCAGAACGCCATCACCGAACGGACGATGTCGCCCCGGCTGACGATGCCGACCAGTTGGCCTTCACTGTCGACGACGGGAACGCGCTTGACCTTTCGGTTCACCATTAGCTGGGCGGCTTCCTCGACTGGGGTGTCGGGAGACACGGTCATGACCTTCTTGGTCATCACCTCGGACACCTTGAGGGTCGTGGCCGAGGCAATCTGCTCTTCAAGGCTGGTCGGGGGCTCGTAATTGACGTACACGCCGTTCCCGAGCATGTCCAGGACGATGGGGATCTGGCGGTTGCGGGCGAAGCGGATGAGATCTCCCTCGGTGATCATGCCGACCACGCGGTTCTGCCCATCGGTCACCGGCAGACCGCTGATCCGGAAGTCCGTCAGAAGCCTGGCCACGTCCTGGAGCGTGTCCTCCCGGCGAACGCTGATGACTGAACGGGTCATGATCTCCTTCACCGTCATGGCCAATCCCTCCCAACTGGAATTCTATGCCCTGTCGAAGCCCCAGTCAAGCCGCGGGGTTCCACCTATGTCGCGGGGTTCCACCTAATCCTTGACAGCGGAGGGTTTCGGAGGATAGGATGGACAAGAGCGGCCTGCGCGGCGGGCCGCCTCCGTGGCCGTGACGAGTCTCCCGCCCGGCCACCCGTCAACTCGGCGAAAGGGTGACGCTCTTGGATTGGGTCAAGATGGCCGTCAATCGCAAGGTCACGGTGGTCATGGGGATCCTCGTCATCGTCCTCCTCGGCCTCGTATCTTACGGCCGCCTGCCCGTCGATCTCCTCCCCAACATGTCATTCCCCGGCGCGGCCGTTGTTACCACATACCCCGGAGCCGCCCCCCAGGAAGTCGAGAGCCTGGTGACCAAGCCCATCGAAGAGGCCCTCGGCCGGGTGACCAACGTCCGCCGGATCAGCTCCGTCTCCCAGGAAGAGATGTCGGTCGTCATCGTCGAGTTCGAGTGGGGTACGGACATGGACTTCGCCACCCTCGACATGCGCGAGAAGGTCGACCTCGTCAAGCGTTTCCTGCCGTCCGATGTGGCCAGCCCGATGGTCGTCAAGTTCGACCCGTCGATGATGCCCATCATGATGGTCAGCGTCACCGGCAATCAGGGGCTCGTCAGCCTACGCAACCTGGCCGAGGAGACGATCAAGCCCCGGCTCGAGCGGGTCGAGGGCGTGGCCTCGGTGGACATCGTCGGCGGCCAGACCCAGGAGGTCCTCATCTCGGTCGACCAGTCCAAGCTGCTGGCCAACGGGGTGAGCTGGAACCAGATGTCCGGCGCCCTCAGGGGCCTGAACATCAACCTCCCCGGCGGCCGGGTGACCGAGGATGGCCGCGACTTCCTGCTCCGCTCGATGGGACAGGCCTCGGATCTGGACGAGCTGCGGAACTTGATCATCGGCTTCAAGCCCACCGGCGGGCTCCCGCGACCCGTCCGTCTGTCCGACGTCGCCAACATCACCCTGACTACCGATGACGCCCGCACGCTATCCCGGCTGAACGGGACGGACAGCGTCGTCCTGATGATCCAAAAGGCCACGTCGGCCAATACCGTGCAGGTCGCCAAACGCGTCGAGGATCAGCTGGCGGCGATGAAGCCGGACCTTCCCGGCGGGACGACCTCCGTGGTGACGATGAACCAGGCCGGGTTCATCAGCATGTCCATCAAGACCGTGACCGATAGCGCCTGGCAGGGCGCCCTCCTGGCGGTGGCCATCCTCTTCCTCTTCCTGTGGAACCTCCGCAGCGTCATCATCATCGCCCTGGCCATCCCGATCTCCGTCATCGGCACGTTCGCGCTGATGTACTTCGATCACCTGACCCTCAACCTGATGACCCTCGGCGGGCTCGCCCTGGGCATCGGGATGCTGGTCGACAACTCCATCGTCGTCCTTGAGAACATTTTCCGGCGGATGCAGGAGGGTGAGAAACCCTTCGACGCGGCCGTCAACGGCGGCCGCCAGGTGGCCATGGCCATCACCGCCTCGACCCTGACGACCATCGTCGTCTTCCTGCCGGTCGTCTTCGTCGGCGGCATGTCCGGGATGCTCTTCAGGGAGCTGGCCCTGACCGTCACCTTCTCCCTGGTGATGTCCTTAGCCGTGGGCCTGACCTTCGTCCCGATGGCCGCCGTCACCCTCTTCCGGCCCACCGACCGGGTGGTCGCCAAACGAGACGGGTGGCTGGTCACCGGCTACCGCGGGGCCCTCTCCTGGGTCCTGCGCAACCGGGTGCTCGTCGTCATCTTCGTCTTCGCCGCCTTCGCCGGTTCGTACTTCTGGATAAGGAGCGTCGGCGGCGAGTTCATCCCCAAGATGGACCGCGGCGAGTTCGCCATCAATATCACCATGCCCAGCGGCACCTCGATCGACCAGACCGACCTCGTCGCCAGGCGGGTCGAGGAGATCGCCAAGGCCCTTCCGGAGAAGGAGTTCGTGACCACCACCGTCGGCTCCAGCGGGTCCGGTGGGATGCGATCGACCATGTCGACCGGGACCCCGGACATCGCCTCCGTCTCGGTCAAGCTCGTCAGCCAGAACAAGCGCAGCCGCTCGACGGCCCAGGTCATCGACGACCTCCGGCAGAAGCTCGACTACACCCCGCTGGCCGGGGCCAAAGTGGCCATCGAGCAGACCGACCCCTTCTTCGGCGCCGGCGGCATGCTGCAGCCGGTCGAGGTCATCGTCAAGGGTGCCGACCTGGACACCCTCAAGGACCTGACCGGCCAGATGGCCACGATGATGGCCGGGGTCCGGGGACTGACCAACGTGGAGACCAGTTTCCGCGAGGGCCGGCCCGAGGTCCTCATCACCTACGACCGCGACAAGCTGGCCGCCAAGGGCCAGTCGGCCCTCCTCGTCGGGATGATAGTCAAGTCGGCCGTCCAGGGCGAGAAGGTGGCCACCTACAAGCTCGGCGATCAGGATGTGGACGTGGTCCTCAGGCTGCGCCCGGAGGACCGCGATAGCGTCGACACCGTTGGCGGCCTGCTCATCCCCTCGCCCATGGGCGGCGCCTTCCGGCTCAAGGACGTCGCCACCCTGACCCGCGGGACCGGCCCCGACTCCATCCAGCGCGAGGCCAGCCAGCGCGAGGCGACCATCACCGCCAGCCTGTCCGGTCGCGACCTCAGCTCGGCCATCGCCGACGTCAAGGAGGCCATCAAGCAGGTGCCCTTGCCCGAGGGCTACTCGGTCGAATACAGCGGCGAGTACTCCGAGATGGGCGAGGCCTTCTCCGGCCTGGGCACGGCGATGATCCTGGCCATCATCCTCGTCTACATGGTCATGGCCTCGCAGTTCGAGTCGCTGCTCCACCCGTTCATCATCATGTTCACCATGCCGATGGCCGTCATCGGGGTGGCCGCCGCCCTCGTCCTGGGGCACCTGACCTTCTCCATCCCGGCCATCATCGCCGCCATCGTCCTGGCCGGCGTGGTGGTCAATAACGCCATCGTCATGATCGATTTCATCAACCAGCTCCGCGCGGAGGGGAAGGACATCCACGAGGCCGTCGTCGTGGGGGCGGCGGCGCGCCTGCGGCCGATTTTGATGACCGCCCTGACGACCATCTTGGCCCTCATCCCGATGGCCTTCGTCAGCGGGGAAGGGACCGAGCTGACCCGGCCGCTGTCGATGGTCATCATGGGCGGCCTGACCACCTCGACCTTCCTGACCCTCTTCATCATCCCCATCGTCTACCTGTTCTTCGATAGACTGGCCCAGGTCGGGCGCCTTCGGAAGATCCGTGTAGCCACGCCGTCGAAGTAGGGAGCCAAATCGACAAAGAGATTCCAGAAATATGTAAACAGCTGGGAGGTACTCCCATAACAGGGAAGGAATACCCCGTGTGCTAGCATCATAGATCTGATTGGAGGGGTATTCCGTGCGTGGCCGGATGTGGTTCTCCGTAGTCTGCTTGCTCGTAGCTGTCCTGACCCTCTGGCTCTTACCTGGTATTTCGAGTGCCAGTGCCCAGGATCCTAACCCAGCTCAGGTCGCCGCCTTAATTCGCAATGACCTAGCGTTCTACGGTGGCGATCTTGGAGCGCGGGATGGACTGCTTCAGGAGATGCAGGCCGAAGACAAAGAGCTGGCAATGGCGTTCATCACGATCATCAACAGTCATCAAAAGGCATTCGCTGTGAGTAGCGATGGAGTGCTTTCTTTTGATATTGCGCTTTTGAAGGCTGTTCAACCGTCTGACCTCTGGACGGCTGACGACGTGTCTGATTCAGCAGAATTGGCTGGGTTCCTAAACAACGCAAAGGTCAAGAAACTTCATAGCAAGACTATATCCGCTCAAACGACCTGGTATGAACAGGTGTACCTGGGGACAACCAGTTACAACGACAGCCATACTACATCTAAAAGCACCACGCGTTACCGCTATCCTGCAACGATGACAGTGTCAGACCAGACAACATACACGTGGTCTGCCAGTGGGGGTGCCGATTTAGCATATCAATTGCTGCTTGCCTGGGTGAAGGTGGAATACGAAAGAACGTGGACCGTTGCCACTGGTGCTACCTACGCATTGCAGCCTGGCGAGGAAGGATACTGGAACTATACGGACTACCATTTCCACTCTCAGGCAACCTACGACCAGTATTTTTGCACGGATGAGGACATTAAGGGCCAGGTCGTGAAATACTATGACGGGCGGCGAACTGCATATGGCTACAAATTCGACCACAGGACTTGGTGGCCCACCGTCTACCGCTACTAACAGAGGGCAGCTGCGGGTCATCTTAGCTTGGGCTGCTGGGATACTGATCGTTGCCTGGTTCCTCCTCGGTTTCTCTAGTAGTTCCCCCCGATTTGACCCGGTCGAAGGGTACCTTGCGTGCAACGTCGATCAGCCTACCCTGTTGGTCCTGTACTACGATGACCTGAGTTGGTTGACCTGGGCCGGGTTCTTCCCCGTATCTTCAGTCGACCTTGGCAACCCTGCTCTTCGAGTCAGCCACATCTCGGTCAAGTTGCTCGGGCACGGGGCCCAATTTCCTTACCGTCGGATGAGCCTGACGCTCGACATAGTCGCAACTACGGTTGGTTCCCACGAGTTGCGTGAGGTCTATGTCTCCACGGGTGCCCGGAAAGGCGCTGCCCAGTTAGGGCCGATTGTCTTTAATGCTGAGGCCCCCGTGCCAACGGCCTTGCTAGGAGACCTGCCCGAGCAGAACGTCGCGGTGATTGCGAGCCCAGAAGCCGTAGCGCAGGTCCTAGCTGCAAACGACACCGCCCAACCCATACGAGTCAAACTGGACTCGGAGGGTCTGCCGCCATTCATCCGGATGACCTCCGAGTGGTCGACAATTGGGCCAAACTCCACCACTCTTTTGGAGGCAAAGCTCAGCCTGCGGGAAGCTACGCCGGCGGGGGTGAAGGTGTTCATGTTTCGGCCGTGGGCGCAGTACGAAGGCCAAAGCAAAGGGAAAGTGCCAGGACCCCTCATCCAAGTGATCATACCCGGACCCGCTATGCCCGAGCCTTAGGAATCCAGCGAGACGTCCTAAGAGCTAGAAAGACTATCCCTACCGCCCCCGAGGAGTGCCTCACGGGGCGGTTCTCTTGTCCTCCAACGCGTGGGCTAACGGAAATGCGGCGCACCATGGAATAGCCAACGTAGCAGGCGATTAGCTTCCCCCCATCTTTTCTTTTCCTTCAGGAGGAATTCCTTGGTGCAGTCGCCAATATTCTCACAACTGAGAGGTGAACCAGTTGTCAACTTTGAGCCCTGGTAGGAACGGTGGTCTGACCCGGAAGGGTGAGGCGACGCGGGCGCGGCTGATGGCCGCGGCCGAAGAGGTCTTCGGGACCAAGCGTTACCACGGCGCCTCGATCGTCGACATCACCCAGGCCGCCGGGGTCGCCCAGGGAACCTTCTACGTCTACTTCCCGAGCAAGCTGGCCATCTTCCGCGAACTCGTCACTGACCTGTCCAACGCCATGCGCCGGCACATCGCCCAGTCGGTGGCCGGCCTCGATGACCGCTTGGCGATAGAGAGGGCGGGCATCCGAGCCTTCATCGCCTTCGTCAAGAAGCACAAGTACCTGTACCGCATCGTCCGCGAGGCGGAGACCGTGGACGAGGACCTCTACCGCTGGTACTACCGGACGCTGGCTAAGGGTTACTCGGCCGGGCTGGCTCAGGCGGTGGAGCGCGGACAGGTCAGGGCCCTCGACGCCGAGGCCATGGCCTTCGCCCTGATGGGGGTGTCTGACTTCCTCGGGATGCGCTGGGTCCTGTGGGAAGACCGAGAGCCCCCTGAGGCCTTCTTTGAAGCGACCATGAGTTTCATCGAAGACGGCTTACGTCCCAACCGGGATGACGGGGGTGCGAAGCGTGGCGGACTGGCTGCTGAAGAGGGAAGAGTTGACCCCCGACCGCGTCGCCCTCGTCGATGACCGCACCGGCGAGCGTCTGACCTACGCCGAGATGAACCACCGGGCCACGGCCGTGGCCCTGGCCCTGCGCGACCGCTATGGGGTGAAGGCCGGCGACCGGCTGGCCGTCCTGGCCAAGAACCGACCGGAGTTCTACATCGCCCTCTTCGCCTGCATCAAGCTTCGCGCTATCCTGGTCCCCATCAACATCCGGCTGGCGGCCCCCGAGGTGGCCTATATCCTCGGCGACTGTGAGCCGTCGGTCATCTTCTACGATCAAACGTTCAGGCCGGTCCTGGACGAGGCCGCGGTGGAATTGCGGTCCCGTCCGGGACTTGTTTCTTTTGACGGGGAGAACCCGGCCTGGCGCGACCTCGTGGGAACGGCGGAGACCAGCGCGGCCGGCGCGGCGGGGGCCGGCCCGGAACTCATGCCGAGCCTTGAGCCCGATGGCGAATCGCCGTCCTGGGCCGCCGAGCCTTGCCTCATCCTCTACACCTCGGGCACGACGGGCCGGCCCAAGGGGGCCGTCCTGACCACGGCCATGCTCACCTGGAACGCCGTCAACACCGCGGTCAGCTGGGACCTCTCCAGCGCCGACGTGGCCGTGAACCCGGCCCCCCTCTATCACACCGGTGGCATCAACGTCTTCTCCATGCCGCTGTTCCATCTGGGCGGGCGGGTCATCCTGATGGAGGCCTTTGACGCGGTGCGCATCCTGGAGCTCATCGAGCGGGAGCGGGCGACGGTCTTCTTCGGCGTCCCGACGATGCTCCAGATGATCGTCGAGTCCCCGCGCTTCGCCGCCACCGACCTGTCCTCGCTGCGCTGGGTCATCGCCGGCGGGGCGACCTGCCCCATCCCGGTGGTCGAGGCCTTCCGGGCCCGCGGGGTGGCCTTTCGCCAGGGCTACGGCCTGACCGAGGTCGGGCCGAACTGCTTCGCCACCAGCGACGAAGGAGCCCGACGGAAACCGCACGCGGTCGGTTTCCCGGTCATCCACTCGCAGATGCGGGTGGTCGGCCCGGACGGCCGCGACGTCGGCCTCGGGGGCGAGGGCGAGCTGCTCATCCGGGGACCGCACGCCTTCGCCGGCTACTGGCGGAACCCGGAGGCCACGGCTAAGACCATCGTCGACGGCTGGGTCCACACCGGCGACGTCGTTCGCCGCGATGACGAGGGCTTCTTCTACATCGTCGACCGGATCAAGGACATGTACAAGTCGGGCGGCGAGAACGTCTACCCGCTCGAGGTCGAGCGGGTCATCGAGCGGCACCCCGCCGTGGCCGAGGTGGCCGTCATCGGCGTGCCCGACCCCAAGTGGGATGAGGTCGGACGGGCCTACGTGGCCGTCCGGCCGGGCGCCGCCCTGACCCTCGAGGAGCTGACCGAGTTCTGCCGGCCGCACCTGGCCAAGTACAAGGTTCCGAAGCAGATGGTGGTGTTGCCGGCCTTGCCGCGCAACGCGACCGGCAAGGTCCAGAAGGAAGCCCTCCGCGCAACGGCCCGGGCCGAGCGCGACCGGGCCGAGCGCGACCAGGCCGAGCGCGATCGGGCCGAACGAATCAGCTGACACGGACGGTGCACCGATGACCCTTCATCCAACCAACGCTCGCTCCCCGCGGGACGACCGCGTCGGCCTCGTGGCCACCGGTCTCTACATCCCGGAGAAGTTCCTCTCCTCAGAGGACGTGGCCGAAGCCACGGGCATCCCGGTCGACGTCATCCGGGAGAAGTTCGGCATCAACCGCAAGCCGCGCGCCGGCGCCCACGAGACCGCCAGCTTCATGGCCATCCAGGCGGCCCGCCAATGCCTGGCCGAGGCCGGCCAGGACCCGGCCGGCGTCGACCTGGTCATCTGGACCGGCAGCGAGCACAAGGACCACTACGTCTGGTCGGCCGGGATCAAGGTCCAGTACGAGCTGGGCTGCGTTAACGCCTGGGCCCTGGACGTCGCCTCACGCTGCGCGACCAACATCGTCGCCCTGAAACTGGCCAAGGACACCATCCGCTCGGATCCGCGGGTGAACACCGTCCTCTTGGCCGGCGGCCATCGGACCACTGACCTCATCGATTTCCGGAACCAGAACACGCGGTTCATGTTCAACTTCTCCGACGCCGGGAGCGCCATGCTGGTCAAGCGCGGGGCCGGGGCCGGACTCCTCGAGACCGCGGTGATCACCGACGGGAACTTCTCCGAGGACGTCATCATCCCGCCGGGCCGCAGGTTCTTCGACATCCCCGACCCCGAGGACCTCAAGCGGCGCCTGGACCCGGTGTCGATGAGGAACTTCGCCAAGGTCATCCGCGACGCCGTCGAGGGCAGCGGCCACCACCTGAGCGACATCGACTATCTCGCTCTCCTGCACATGAAGCGGTCGGCCTACGACGCCGTCCTCCAAGAGATCGGCCTCGCCCCCGAGAAGTCGATCTACCTTTCCGACTACGGCCACGTTGGTGCGCCAGACCAGGTCATTTCGCTACGGCTGGCCGCCGAGCGGAAACTGCTCAAGCCGGGCGACCTGGTCGTCCTGGCTTCGGCCGGCATCGGCTACACCTGGGCGGCCAGCGCCCTTGCCTGGGGAGGGATGTCCTGATGCCGCGGGTGCGGGTCGGGGACGTCGAGCTGTTCTATGAGTGGACAGGGCCGGAGGGCGGGCCCGTGGTCGTCCTCTGCAACGGCCTCTTGACCGACACGTCGAGCTGGCGGCCGACGGTGACGGCCCTCGGCGACCGGTATCGCATCCTGACCTACGACTGCCGCGGGCAGGGCCAGTCCGACAAGCCGACCACCGACGGCGCGGGTTACCCGCCGGCCGTCCACGCCAAGGACCTGGCCGGCCTCCTCGACCACGTCGGGGTCACCAGCGCCCACTTCATCGGCCTCTCCAGCGGTGGCTGTGTGGCTCTGCGCCTGGCGGCCGACCGCCCGGGGGTCGCCCGCTCGCTCATCGTCGTCAGCGCTTACGCCCGCGTCGACGCGGCCCTCCGGGCCAAGTTGCAGAGCTGGGTCTCGGCCATGGAGGCCGGTGGGGCGCCGCTTCGCTTCGACGTGGCCACCCCCTACGTCTGGGGCGAGACCCACCTCGAGAAGAACTATGAGGCCCTGAAGCCCTTCCGCAACGCCGCTTTGGGCATCAACATGGAGCCGGCCATCAACCTCATCCGCGGGGCCATGGAGCACGACATCCTCGACCGCCTGCCGGGCATCGATGCCCCGACCCTGGTGGTCACGGGCGACGAGGACATCCTGACCACCCGGCGCCACTGGGGGGAACTCCTCCGCGGCCTGCCCCGGTCGGAACACGCGGTGATGAAAGCCGCCGGCCACGCCGCCCTGCTCGAACAGCCCGAGGTCTTCAACCGCCTGGCCCTGGACTTCCTGGCCCGGGTCGGCGGATGACGCGGTCCCCGGCCACGGGGCGCCGCGGCGGCTCGATCTTCGACGGAAGGCTCAATGATCAGCGGAGGTGAGCGACTTGCCTGAAGTCAGGGTCAACGGTGTCTCTCTGACCTACGACGACGCGGGTAGCGGCCCGGCCGTCATCCTCGTCCACGGCAACGTGGCCTCGGCCCGGTGGTGGGAGAAAGTCTCGCCGCTCCTCGAAGGGCGCTACCGGGTCATCGCCCCGGACCTCCGCGGCTTCGGCCGCTCGGAGAAGCCGGGGACAGGCTACGCCATCGGCCAGTACGCCCGCGACCTGGAAGCCTTGGCCGACGCCCTGAGGCTCAAGGGGGCGCACTGGGTCGGCCACTCCCTCGGCGGTTCGGTCATCATGCAGGTCGCCCTTGACCGCCCGGAGCTCGTGGCCTCGCTGACCCTCATCGACCCCGGGCCGGCCGAGGGCCTGCAGACGCCGGCCGACCGTTTCCCCATCCTCGAGGCGACGACCAAAAACCGCGATTGGATGAAGCTGGCCCTGGTCAACATCGCCGCCACGGCCCCCAAGGACGCCGACTTCGAAGCCCTCGTCGACGACGCCATGCTGGCCGGCGGGGTGCTGGTCCCCAACGCGCTGGATCTCAATCACTGGAACATCCAGTCCCGGCTCGGCGAGATCCGGGTCCCCGCGCTCATCATCATGGGCGAGAAGGACCCGCTGGTCCCCTTCGACGCCGTCAAGCGCACCGCGCAAGGTCTTTCGAATTGCCGATTGGAGGTGATTCCGAGCATCACCCACTCGCCACCGATCGAAAGTCCCAACGCACTGGTTCAATTCATCGTCGAATTCCTGGACCCGATCCACAAGGGGGGTTAAATCGTGTCTAGCGCAAAGCGTGGTCTGGCCCTTCTCCTCATCGCCATGGTGGTCCTAGGCTTCTCGGTCACCGGGTGCTCAGGCGGGTTGGGCAAGAAGGATATCAAGATCGGCGTCGTCACCTCCGTGACCGGCGCGCTGGCCGGCTACGCCGACCAGGAGATCAAGGGGCTCAAGCTGGGCATCCAGTATGCGACCAAGGGCACCAACAAGGTCCTCGGCCGGAACATCCAGATCATCGTCGAGGATGACACCGGTGACCCGGCCGTCGGCAAGCAGAAGGCCATCAAGCTCCTCGAGCAGGACAAGGTTGACATCCTGCAGGGGACGGCGGCCACCCCGGTCGCGCTTCAGGTCGCTGAAGTCGCCAAGCAGTACGGGGTCATCTTCATGGTCGACCCGGCCGCCGGCGACCAGGTTACGACGACCAACTTCAACAAGTACGTCTTCCGAACCGGCTGCAACACCAGCCAGGACGCCCTCACCGGCGGCCAGGGCGCTTCGAGCCTCGGCAAGACCTTCGTCCACCTGGCCCCGGACAACGCCTTCGGCAAGTCCTCGCAGCTCGCCTGGGACGCCATCTTCACCGCTTACGGCGGCAAGGTCCTCAAGGACGTCAACGTCCCCCTCGACGCCAAGGACTTCGCGGTCTATCTGCAGCAGGTCATTAACCTCAAGCCGGACGTGCTCATGATCACCTGGGCCGGCGGCAGTGCCCTGAAGCTGTTCCAGCAGATCAACGACCTCGGCGTGTACCAGAAGATGAAGGTCACCACCGGCGTCGGCGATCGGGCCGGCCTGGTCGGCCTCGGCGACGGGGCGATCGGGGTCAAGGGCATGGTCAAGTACTTCCACACCCTACCGCACAACGCCGTCAACGACTGGCTTGTGACTGAGCACAAGAAGCTCTACAACGAGCCGCCGGACCTCTTCACCGCGGGCGGCATGGCCGCCGGTATCGCCATCGTCCAGGGCCTCGAGAAGGCCAAGGCGACCACGGCCGACAAGCTCATCCCGGCCCTCGAGGGCATGAGCTTCGAAGGCCCGAAGGGCACCTACACCTTCCGGAAGGAAGACCATCAGGCCCTCCAGCCGATGTACTTCGTCGAACTGGTCAAGGACCCGGCCTTCAACTACCCGATCCCCAAGCTGATCAAAGAGTACAGCCCCTCGGAGACCGCTCCCAAGGTGAACATCCCTAAGTGATGAACGCGGGGTGATGGACTCGGGGCGGTGAGCCCCGGGCGGTGGCCCCGGAGCGGTGAGACCCAAGTGACGACAAGTTAGGGGGGTGCGAGCCGGCCATGAGCGAGACCGTCCTTTTGACCGAGAACCTGGTCAAGAACTTCGGCGGGGTGGCCGCCAACCAGGGGATAACGCTATCGGTGCCGGCCCGCACCTTCTGCACCGTCATCGGGCCCAACGGGGCCGGAAAGACCACGCTGTTCAACCTGATCAGCGGGGTCCTCCGGCCCACCGCGGGCCGGGTGCGGTTCCGCGGCGAGGACATCACCGGCCTGCCCCCGCACCTGATCTCCCGGCGCGGGCTGGCCCGGTCGTTCCAGATAACGAACATCTTCCCGAACCTCACCGTGTTCGAAAACCTGCGCTTGTCCGCGCAGGCCCAGGGGCACGACAGCTTCCGCCTGCTGGCCGAGGCCGAGCGCCTCGCGGCCTATCGGGACACGGCCGTCGAGGTCGCCGAGGAGGTCGGGCTGACCTCCCGGCTGTCGACCCCGGCCGCCGCGCTGCCGCACGGCGACAAGCGCAAACTCGAGATCGGCATCCTCCTGGCCGCCAGGCCGGCGATGATGCTCCTCGACGAGCCGACCGCCGGGATGAGTCGCGAGGAGATCCCAGGCATCATCAAGCTCCTCGAGCGCATCCGGGCCGCCGGCTCCTGCACGATGATGATGGTCGAGCACAAGATGGACGTGGTCATGAACGTCTCCGACGTGATCATGGTCCTCAAGGAAGGGCGGCTCATCGCCCAGGGCACGCCGGCCCAGGTGGCCGCCGACCCGGTCGTCCAGGAAGCCTATCTCGGAGGCGGGCTGAGCCGCGCCGAATAGCGGACAGCGGCGCGCCGCGCCAAGAGCGGCCCGCCCAAAGGCGCCGCGCCCAAGCGGTCGCCCAAAGGAGTTCTGTCCATGAGCCTACTACAGCTGGAGGCCGTCCAGACCGACATCGGCCAGTTCCACATCCTCCAGGACGTCTCCCTGACCGTGCCCGAGGGCGGCGTCACCGTCCTCCTCGGCCGCAACGGCGCGGGGAAGACGACGACCCTCAGGACCATCATGGGGCTGGCCCCGGCCAAGGCCGGGACGGTCGAGTTCCGCGGGCACGACCTGGCCCACCTGCCACCCCATCAGATCGCCCGGTTGGGCCTGGGCTACGTCCCCGAGGACCGCGGGGTCTTCACCCAACTGACGGTCGAGGAGAACCTCCGCATCGCCGCCCGCGGCCGCGACCTCAGGCGCAAGGACCAGCGCCTGGACCGCGTCTACGAGCTGTTCCCCGACCTCCGGACGGCGTGGAAGCGGCGGGCCGGCAACCTCTCCGGCGGGCAGCAGCAGATGCTGGCCATCGCCCGCGGGCTCATCAACGAGAACTCGATGCTCCTCATCGACGAACCGAGCAAGGGGTTGGCCCCGGTGGTCATCGAGCACCTCGCCGGCGCCCTCCGGCGCATTTCCAAGCAGGCCACCGTGCTCCTGGTGGAGCAGAACTTCGCCCTGGCGGCGGCCATCGGCGACCACTACTTCATCATCGACGACGGACGCACCGTCCACCACGGCGAGATGACCGACCTCATCAACGACGCCGAGCTGAAGCAGAAGTACCTGGGGGTGGCCTCCTGATGGCGCTCACCTTGTGGTTGGCCCTGCAGGGCCTGACCCTGGGGATGATCTGGTTCCTCATCGCCTCGGGGCTGTCGCTCATCTTCGGGCTCATGGACGTGCTCAACTTCGCCCATGGCGCCTTCTACATGCTGGGGGCCTACGTCGCTCTGACCATCTACGTGCATACCGGCAGCTTCATCGTGGCCATCATCGGGGGCGCAGTGTTCGGGGCGGTCCTCGGCGCGGTCATCGAGGCCCTGGCCATCCGCCCGCTATACGGGCGGCCGACCTTCCAGATATTGATGACCCTCGGCCTCATCCTCGTCTTCGACGAGGGCGTCCAGGCCATCTGGGGACCCTACCCGCTGGTCTTCCCGATGCCCGCCGTCCTGACCGGGACGCTCAACCTCCTCGATCGGCCATTCCCGACCTACCGCGTCTTTATCATCGTCATGGGGCTCCTCATCTGGCTGGCCCTGCACCTCTTCCTGACCCGGACGCGGCTGGGCATCACCGTCCGGGCCGGGGTCGAGAACCGGGAGATGGTCCAGGCCCTCGGGGTCAACATCAAGCTCATCTTCACGCTCGTCTTCGCCCTCGGCGGACTGCTGGCCGCGCTGGGTGGGGCCATCGCCGGACCGTTCGAGGGGGCCCACCCGTTGCTGGCCGCGGAGAACCTGTTGCCCGCCTTCATCGTGGTCGTCGTCGGTGGCCTGGGGAGCTTCAACGGTTCGGCCATCGCCGCTATCCTGGTCGGCCTGTGCCAGTCGTTCGTCGCCTACTATGAGCCCGGCCTGGCCCTGGCGGTCAACGTCGGGCTGATGGCCCTCGTCCTGATGATCAAGCCCGAAGGGCTGATGGGCATCAAGGGGGTGGGCGACCGATGAAGAAGTTGGTCGGCTCCGCCCTTGCCAACCCTGCCCAGGTCAACCCCGCCGGCATGAAGGCGCGCCCGTGGCTGACCCCGCTCATCGTCTTCGGGGCCCTCGCCCTCCTGCCGCTCCTCCCCGGAGTGCGGTATCTACTGTCGCTTCTCATCGGGGTCTACATCTTCGCCGTCTTCGCCATGAGCTTCGACCTCCTCATGGGCTTCGGCGGGATCATTTCCTTCGGCCACGCCCTCTTCTTCGGCATCGGCACCTACATGGCGGCCCTCCTGGTGCGGTATGCCCACCTGAACTTCTGGGTGGCCTTCATCGTGGCCCCGTCCGTGGCCGCGGTGCTTGCCCTCGTCGTCGGGGCGATGACCCTTAGGGTCAAGGGCGTCTACTTCGCCATGGTGACGATGGCCTTCGCCGAGTTCTTTCGCATCCTGGCCGAGAAGTTCAGCAACGTCACCGGGGGCAGCGACGGCCTGGCCGTCGACGTCGCCCCGGTCTGGGCCTACGGGCCACGGCACCGTGTCCAGATGTACCTCCTGGCCCTCGTCTTCCTGGTGGCCTGCTTCCTGGTCCTGCGGCGGGTGGTCAACTCGCCTTTCGGCCGCGTCCTGGTGGCCATCCGCGAGAACGAGGGCCGCGCGGCCGTCCTCGGCTACAACGTCTTCGCCCACAAGCTCGTGACCCTCGTCCTGGCCGGCGTCTTCGCCTCGCTGGCCGGCGTGGTCTACGCGGCTTCGGAGAACTTCGTCGTCCCCGGCGTCCTGGGGACGGAAACGACCATCAACGGCATGTTGATGGTCATCATCGGCGGGGCGGGGACCCTCTCCGGGCCCATCGTCGGCTCGGCCGTCGTCCGGCTGGCCGGCATCATGCTCTCGACCTACACGATGAGGTGGCGACTGATTCTGGGCCTCGGCTACGCCTTGGTGGTCCTGTTCATGCCCGGCGGGTTGGCCGGGGTGTGGGCGAAGTGGGGCGGGCTCAGGGCGCGTAGGCAGAGGGCGAAGGTGGGGGCGTGAGGGATTATGGTTTCAGACCCGGAGTTTAGCGGCTCCGGTCAGGTTGGACCAGAATTTCGCGTATGGTGGACACTCAGGACTCCATAACGGAGTATGGACACGTGCATGCATACGTGCTATAATTATATTGGCAGTTGGAGTTATTCCAGCTAGCCTAGGTCGCAAGCGCGGCCGCCCGCCCGTGACGGAAGTCATGCGGCGGTTTTTCGTTTTATTGCGGTGGAGGGAAGAGCTTCAGACCCCGTCCAGACATATTGGGATAGCCATAGATCTTTGGCTCAAGGACCAAGAAGGCTCTATCCTCTTTTCCTGAACGCTGATATTTGTATATCGGGTAGGCGGCCAGGTCCGCAAGCTCAAGTCCTGCATAAGTGCCTGACTTAGCCCTCTTTGGGTTAAAGAATAGGCCCTGTATTGTCTGAAGCTGGTCGGGCCTCA
>JAJYMC010000065.1:0-60403 GCA_021787335.1 Bacillota bacterium
CGGCGACGAGGTGGCCGTCCTGCATAGCCGGTTATCCGATGGCGAACGTTATGACGAATGGCGGCGTATCTACGGCGGCAAGGTAAGGGTGGCCGTGGGGGCCCGCTCCGCGGTCTTCGCCCCCTTCGCCGACCTGGGCCTGATCGTCCTCGACGAGGAGCACGAAGGCAGCTACAAGCAGGAGGAAGACCCCCGCTACCACGCGCGTGAAGTGGCCGAGTACCGCGCCGCGCGTCACGGGGCCGTCCTCCTCCTCGGGAGCGCGACGCCGTCGCTGGAGAGTTATCATGCGGCCACGGCGGGCGGCGCCGGGGCGCTCCCCATGGCCGCCACGCCGCCGATGCAGTTGCTGTGCCTGCCGGAGCGGGTCGGCCACCGGCCGCTGCCCCCCGTGACCATCGTCGACCTGCGGGAGGAACTCAAAGCCGAGAACCGCAGCGTGCTCTCGCGGCTGCTCCAGGAGAAACTGGCCGACCGGCTGGCCAAGCGGGAACAGGCCATCCTCTTCCTCAACCGGCGCGGTTTCTCGACCTTCGTCCTGTGCCGCGAGTGCGGGCACTCCATCCGCTGCCCGAACTGCGAGGTCTCCCTGACCTACCACAGCAGCGGCCCGGGCGGACCCGAACTGCGCTGCCACTACTGCGATTTCCGGCGACCGGTCCCGGACGTCTGCCCCCATTGCGGCAGTTCCTACATACGCTACTTCGGGGCGGGCACCGAGCGCATCGCCGACGAGGTCAGGAAGGTCTTCCCGGATGCCCGCGTGACACGGCTCGACGCGGACGCCACCGCCCGCAAGGGGGCCCACGCCACCATCCTGAAGGCCTTCCGCGACGGTGAGGCCGACATCCTCGTCGGGACCCAGATGGTCGCCAAGGGGCTCGACTTCCCGCGGGTGACCCTGGTCGGCGTGGTGGCCGCGGACACGGCCCTCAACCTCCCGGACTTCCGCGCCGCCGAGCGCACCTTCCAACTGCTCACTCAGGTCGCCGGGCGGGCCGGGCGCGGCGAACCAGGTGAGGTCATCTTTCAGACCTATCAGCCCGAGCACTATAGCCTGACCTTCGCCCGGGATCAGAACTTCGAGGCCTTCTTCGCGGCCGAACTGGAGAACCGCCGGGCCCTTCGCTACCCGCCGTTCTCACGGATCGGCGTCGTCATTGCCAGCGGGACCGACGAACGGGCGGTCATCGCCCTGGCCGAAGCGGTCAGCGCGAGGGTCAGGCAGGACGCCGCTCCGGGGACAGAGGTTCTCGGGCCGGCCCCCGCGCCCTTCGCCAGGTTGCGTGGCCGCTACCGATGGCAGATCCTGGTCAAGAGCGGTGCCGGGGAAGACCTGGCCGTCCTCCTGCGCTCGGCGCAGGATGAAGCGAGGGGGCGCCGTGGACCCGGCGAGTTGCGCGTGACGGTCGACATCGACCCGCAGAACCTGCTCTAGACGGTCTAGACAGCGGCCCCACCGGCTCCGCATCCCGCGGCCGGCCGCGCCGCTTGGAGGAAAGGACGCTTCGATGGCCCTTCTTGAGATTCACAAGTTCGACGACCCCGTCCTCCGGCAGAAGGCCAAGCCCGTCAAGCGGGTCGGCGCGGCCATCCGGAAGACCCTCAAGGACATGTCCGAGGCCATGTACGAGGCCAAGGGCATCGGGCTGGCCGCCCCGCAGGTCGGGCTGGACCGGGCGATGATCGTCGTCGACGTTGGGGAAGGCCTGCTCGAACTGGTTAACCCGAAGATCGTCAGCTCCGAAGGCTCAGCGACGGCCGCCGAGGGCTGCCTGAGCCTGCCCGGCATGTGGGGCGAAGTCCCCCGAGCCGAGAAGGTCAAGGTCGAGGCGCTCGACGCCAACGGCCACCGCACCTGGATCGAGGGCGAGGGTATGCTCGCCCGCGCGCTGCAACATGAGATCGACCACCTCTACGGCATCCTCTTCATCGACAAGGCCACCTCCATCACCATCGAAGAGGATGAGGACGGGGAGGACGGCGCCGAGGGCGAGGAGCCGGAGACCGCGGAAGGCCAGGGCGCGACGCCCAAAGCGGCCGGGGGCGAGACGCGGAAGGGCCCGGAAGGTGAAGGGCAATGCGAGTAGTCTACATGGGCACTCCGCGGTTCGCGGTGCCCGTGCTGGAGGCCATCGCCGACGCCGGGCACGAAGTGGCCCTGGTCATCACCCAGCCAGACCGCCCGGGCGGGCGGGGGCTGAGGACCGGGTCCTCCCCGGTGAAGGCCTTCGCCGAGACGAGAGGGCTTTCGGTGGCCCAGCCGGCCACCGGGTCCGAACTATACAAAGTCTTGAAAGAGGCCCGGGCCGAGGTCGGGGCGGTGGCCGCCTACGGCCGCCTCATCGGGCCGAAGACGCTGGCCCTGCCGAAAGGCGGATGTCTGGCCGTCCATCCCTCGCTGCTGCCCAAGTACCGCGGGGCGGCGCCCATCCAGCGGGCGCTGATGGCCGGGGAGGAAATCACCGGGGTGACCATCATCCAGGTGACCCCGACCTTCGACGCCGGGCCAATCCTGGCCCAGGCGCCGCTGGCTGTGGAGCCGGATGAGACGGCCGGCTCACTGCATGACCGTCTGGCCCGGCTCGGCGCCGACCTGATGGTCGAGACCCTGTCGGAACTCGCATCGGGGGCGCTGCGCCAGAGGGCCCAGGACGAGAGTAAGGTCACCTACGCGCCATTGATCGCGCCCGAGGACGAGCGGCTCGACTTCCACCGGCCGGGACGCGACCTGGCCAACCAGGTCCGCGCCCTCAACCCCTGGCCGGGGTGTCGGACAGTCCGGAGGGGCAAGGACCTGAAGGTCTGGCGGGCGGTCGCCCGGCCGCCGGGCGAGGGCCTGGCTCCCGGGACCGTGGCCGGCCTCGGACCGCACGGTCTCGAGGTGGCCTGCGGCGCGGGGACCGACCGGGTGGCCCTGACCGAGGTCCAGCCGGCCGGCGGCCGGCGGATGCGGGCCGACGAGTACGCCCGCGGCCACCGCCTCCAGGCTGGGGAAGTCCTCGGCGAGCCGCGCCCGGTCTGAAGCCAGACAAACAACCAATCCGAAGAGCCGAGTGAATCCAAAGAGATGGGTGAGGAGGCGCTAGAGACATGTACTTCCTGGGAGACCCGACCTTCGTCCTGATCATCCCGGCGCTTATCCTGGCCTTTTACGCTCAGGCCAAGGTGTCGAGCGCGTTCAACCGGTACTCGCGGGTACGGTCACAGCGTGGCGTGACCGGGGCCGAGGCGGCCCGCGGCATCCTCAATGAGGCCGGCCTTCAGGATGTCGCCATCGAGCGGACCAGCGGCCGTGGCCTGTCCGACCATTATGACCCGCGGCAGCGCGTCCTGCGGTTGTCCCCGGACGTCTACGATCGGCCGTCGCTGGCCGCCCTCGGGGTGGCCGCCCACGAGGCGGGTCACGCCGTCCAGCACAACGTGGGCTACGCCCCGCTGCGCCTGCGCAACAGCATCCTTCCCGTCGCCCAGATCGGCTCCCAGGGGGCCTTCATCCTCTTCCTGCTCGGCCTGTTCATCAACGCCCTGCCCCTGATGGACCTGGGGATCATCCTTTTCGCGGCGGCCGTGGTCTTCCAGATCGTCACCCTGCCGGTCGAGTACAACGCCAGCAACCGGGCCATCGCCCTGTTGCAGTCGGGCGGGTACATCACCGAGTCCGAGGTCGGGCCGACGCGCGCGGTCCTGTCGGCGGCCGGCCTGACCTACCTGGCGGCGACCCTCATGGCCGTCCTGCAGCTCGTGCGGTTATTGGCCCTTCGCTCCGAGCGGCGCGACTGAAGCGGGGTGGGTGACGCCATTCTGCACAGCCTTGGTTGGCTCTGGGCGATCCTGCTCTTCGTCGCCCTGAACGTCGTCCTTCAGCCTGGCCCGCTCAGCTGGCGCTCGCCGCGCCGCTTCCTGGCGACCCTCCTCGGCCTGGCCCGGATGACGATGGACCGGCGGATGAGGGAGAACCATGCCCTCGAGCACGCGACCATCAACGTCCTCGAGCAGAGGTTCAGCCAGGGGCCGGTGTTCTTCGTCGGTCGGGCCCGTCCCGACGGGTTCTATCTCCGCGGCCCGGCCAACGTCGCCCTGGTCGAGGAAGCGGCATGGGAGGCCCTTCGCCGCCTATCGGCCGGCGAGGGGCGTCTGGCCCTGCGGCGCCAGTGTGGGACCAGTATCTTCGCGGCCAACCTGCTCTTATCGGCCGTCGTCCTCTTCGTTCTCCTGGGCCTCGGGCGGCGCGGTCCGCTCGAGGTCTTGTTGTGGCTGGCGGCGGCCAACCTGGCCGGGCCGGTCTTCGGGAGATTCGTCCAGAGCCACCTGACCACGACCCGACCCGGGCGGAACCTGTCCATCCGGAGGGTCATCGGTCAACCCGTGATGGCCGGCTTCTTCGGCCGGTCGGCCAGCGTCGTGCCGATGGACCTGTTCGTGGAGACCGTGCGGGGGAAGGCCGGGGAGGGAAAGCGATGAGCCGGGCGCCGCGGAAACCCAGAGAGGCGGCCCTCGAGGCCCTCCTCAGGGTCGACGGGGAAGGGGTGACCCCTCAGTCCGCCCTGGAGACCGAGTGGGCCGGGACCGAGACCCCCAAACGCGACCGGGCCCTGGCCACCGAACTGGTCTATGGCTCACTGCGCCGGCGGAACGCCCTCGATTGGGTCCTCGCCAAGCTGGCCCGGCGGCCGCTCGACGAGGTCCAACCCCGCGTCCTCTGGATCCTCCGGCTGGGTGCCTACCAGCTTCTCTACCTCGACCGCATCCCCGACCACGCGGCCGTCGACGAGGCCGTCAGGCAGGCTTCCGGCCACGGCCACAAGGGCATCACCGGTTTCGTCAACGGGGTCCTTCGGAACATGGCCCGCGGGCTGGCCGACGGCTCGCTCGCCCTCCCGGGGCGGGAGGACGGGCTGGAGACCTATCTGGCGGTCACCGAGTCGCACCCGGAGTGGCTCGTCCGGCGATGGCTGTCCGAACTCGGCCCGGAGCAGACCGAGGCCATCTGCCGGCTCGACAACGAGCCGGCCCCGACGTGTGTCCGGGCCAACCGGCTGAAGAACGACCGGGTGGAACTGGCCGCGGGACTGCGCTCCGAGGGCGTCACCGTGACCGAGATGGCTCTGGCCCCGGACGGGCTGACCATCGACGACTATTCGTCCCTGCCCGAACTGGCCACGTTCCGCGAGGGGCGCTTCTTCGTCCAGGATGAGGCGGCCATGCTGGTCGCGCCTCTCCTCGCCCCACGTCCCGGCGAGACCCTGGTCGACGCCTGCAGCGCCCCCGGGGGTAAGGCCACCCATCTGGCCGAACTCACCGGTGACCAGGCCCGCATCGTGGCCGTCGAACTGGTCCGCGAGAAGCTGCCGCAGATCGCGGAGAACTGCCGTCGGCTCGGCCTCACCGGCGTGGCGCCGGTCCAGGGCGACGCCAGGCGCCTGCCCGAACTCGCCCCCGGCCCGATCGACGGGGTCCTGGTCGACGCCCCGTGCTCGGGTCTGGGCGTCCTCCGGCGCCGGCCGGACAGCCGCTGGCGAAAACGGCCCGAGGACCCGGCCGCCCTGGCCCCGCTGCAGCTGGCGTTGTTGGACGCGGCGGCGAAGACCGTCGTCGCGGGCGGGCGGATCGTCTACAGCACGTGCACCATCGCCGGGACCGAGAACGAGGAGGTCGTCCGGGCCTTTCTGGCCGCGCATCCCGACTTCCGGCCGGCCGACCTGCGGCCATTTCTTCCGGCGGCGCTGCGCGAAGAGCCCGGCGCGGCCGCCGGCGCTCTGCAGCTTTTGCCTTCGAGGCACGGCACCGACGGCTTCTTCCTGGCGCGCTTCGACCGCGACCGCACCTGAATTCGACCGCGACCGCACCTGAACGAGTCGGCCGGCCGGCGCGCGGCCAAGGCATGGGAGCCCGCCCAGATGCTGTCTAAAGGAAAACAAGAGGATGGGGCGAATTATGAAAAGTACGCCTAAAAACGGGCAAAGCGGCGACGCGGCCGCCATCAGTGCGGCCGGACTGAGCGTCCCGGTCGAGTTCAAAGGGCTTTTCCTCGACGAAGCCGAGAAGGTCTTGGCCGCCCTTGGCGAACCGCGCTACCGCGCGCGACAGGTCCTCGAGTGGATCTACCGTCGCGACGCGCCCAGTTTCTCCGAGATGAGCAACCTGCCGGCCGAACTTCGCTCGCGGTTGACCGTCATCGGGCGCATCCTACGGCTCGCCCCGGCCACCAAGAACGTCTCGACCAGCGACGAGACGACCAAGTTCCTCTTCCGTCTGCGTGACGGGGAGGCCGTCGAGACCGTTCTCATCCGCTATCGCCAGTGGGCCAGCGCCTGCGTGTCCACGCAGGTCGGGTGCCGTATGGGTTGCTCCTTCTGCGCCAGCACCATCGGCGGCTTCGTCCGCCAGTTGACCGCGGGCGAGATCCTCGACCAGGTCCTGCGGGTGCAGGCGCTGACCGGGCAGGCGGTGGGGCGCGTGGTCGTCATGGGGACGGGCGAGCCGCTCGAGAACTATGACGCCACGATCAAGTTCGTCCGTCTCCTCCATGAGCCATACTCGCTCGGCCTCGGCTACCGGCACATCACCATCTCCACGTCCGGGCTGGTCCCCGGCATCCAGCGGCTCGCGGCCGAGGGGCTGCCGGTGACCCTGGCGGTGTCGCTCCACGCCCCCCGCGACGAGCTGCGCCGCCAGCTGATGCCGGTGGCCAAGCGCTGGGACCTCGAGGAACTGGTCGGCGCGGCCGACGCTTACGGGGAGGCCACCGGACGACGCGTTACCTACGAATACACCCTCATCGACGGGGTCAACGACGGCCGGCGGGAAGCCCGCGAACTCGCCGACCTGTTGGCCGGACACCTCGCTCACGTCAACCTCATTCCCCTGAACCCGGTGGCTGAACGGGCTTTCCGCCCGTCGCCAGGAGCCGCCGTCCGTGAGTTCCAGCAGAGCCTGGAACGGAAGGGCGTGGCGGCCACCGTCCGCCGGGAGATGGGGGCGGATATCAACGCCGCCTGCGGGCAACTCCGCCGCGCGCGGGCGAAGGAGGGGGCCGCGCGCGGGGAAGGGGCAGGGCGGACCGACCGCCCGGTCAAGGGCAGGTGAAGATGGCTCAGATGGGCGCGAAGATCGCTAAGATGCAGACGGGCGCCAGGACGGACATCGGGTTGGTCCGCAAGGCCAACCAGGACAGCTATCACCTCGGCCCGGTGGGGAGCCGGGGTTACCAGCTGCTGGCGGTGGCCGACGGCATGGGTGGTTACGCCGGCGGCGAGGTCGCCAGCCGCGTGGCCATCGACACCATCCGGGAGGCCATCGCCGGCCCGGGCCCATGGGACGCCGACCCGGTGGATCCGGGCGCGGTCCGCGAGGCCCTCGTCAAGGCCTTCGAGCAAGCCAACGAACGAGTCTTCCAGCTGGCCGAGCACCTGCCGGAGTACCGGGGCATGGGGACGACTCTGACGGCCATCCTCGTCCCTCCCGGTCCGGGGCGGTCGGCCGTCCTGTGCCATGTCGGCGACAGCCGGGCCTACCGGCTCAACGACGGTCGGGCGCGGCAGCTCACCGACGACCACTCGTTCGTCGGCGAATTGCTGAAGAACGGCGACCTGACCGAGGCCGAAGCGATGAACCACCCGCACCGGAACATCCTGACGAAGGCCCTGGGCACCGAGGACCGCATGCCCGTGGATTCGGGGACGGTCGAGGCGGCCGGCGGGGACACCTTCATGATTTGCAGCGACGGGCTCTCCAGCCTGGTCGCTCAGGACGAGGTGGCCGCCGTCATCGGCGCCGCCCGCGACCTGCAGGCGGCGCTTGACCGGTTGGTCGAACTGGCTAAGGAGAGAGGCGGACCCGACAATATCACCGTCGTGGCCGCTCGGTTCAGCGCGGAGGGGGGCGGACGATGAGCCAGAACATGCATGGTGAAGGCGCCCAACTCATCGGCAAGGTCCTCGGCCGCCGCTATGAGATCATCGAGCGCATCGGCGGAGGGGGCATGGCCATCGTCTACAAGGCCCGCGACGGCTTCCTCAACCGCCGCGTCGCCGTCAAGGTGCTGCGGGCCCAGTTCGCCGACGACGAGGACTTCGTCCGCCGCTTCCGGCACGAGGCCCAGGCCGCGGCCAGCCTGTCGCACCCGAACATCGTCTCCATCTACGATGTGGGTGAGGAAGACGGGATCTACTACATCATCATGGAGTACGTGGATGGGCAGACCCTGAAGGAGCGAATCACTGAGGCCGCCCCGCTCAGCGGGCAGGAGGTCGTCTCGATCGCCCTCCAGATCGGACAGGCCCTCAGCCACGCTCACCAGAACAAGATCATCCACCGCGACATCAAGCCGCACAACATCATGATCGGCAAGGACGGGCGGGTCAAGGTGACCGACTTCGGCATCGCCCGCGCCGCCAGCACCAGCACCCTGACGACCACCGGGAGCATCGTCGGGTCGGTCCACTACTTCTCGCCGGAACAGGCCCGTGGTGGGCTCATCGATGAGAAGTCCGATATCTATTCACTCGGCGTGGTCCTCTATGAGATGCTCACGGCCAAGGTGCCGTTCGAGGGCGAGAGCCCCATCTCGGTAGCCCTGAAGCACGTCCAGGAACAGGTCGTGCCGCCCAAGGAGATGAACCCGAAGGTCCCTGAGGGCCTGTCGCGGGTGGTCATGAAGGCCCTTCGGAAGACTCAGTCTGAGCGCTACCAGACGGTCGGCGAGTTCCTCGTCGACCTGCAGCGGGCGGCGCAGGGCGAGAAGATCCCGGAACTGCCGCCCGACCTGGCCCCGACCCTCGTCATGCAGGGCCCGTTGATCCCGCGGTCGAAGGGGCGCCGGCTGCGTCCGGGCGCGGCCCGCGCGGTGCGCGTCGCCGCCATCGTCGTGGCCGCGGTGGCCCTCATCGTCGGGCTGCGGGTCGTGGCCGACTGGTTCAACGTGCCGACGGTCATCGTCCCGAACCTGGTGGGCCACAAGCCGACCGACGCCGAGTCGGCCCTGGGCCACCTCGGGCTGCAGATGAAGATCGTCGGCGACGGTGAGTATAACAAGGATGTCCCCTCGGGGTCCATCAGCCGTCAGGACCCGTCCTCCAGCGATCAGGTCAAGGAGGGCCGCACGGTCCAGGTCTGGCTGTCCCTCGGCCCGAAGCTGGTGAAGGTCCCGAACCTGACCGGCGGGACCGAGCGCCAGGCCGATGTCCTGCTGCAGGGGGCTAACCTGATCGTCGGCCAGCGGACGACCGACTACTCCGACGAGGTTCAGGAAGGCTACATCATCAGCCAGAGCCCGAACCCCGACACCGAACTGCGTGAGGGTGCCTCGGTCGACATCGTCGTCAGTCAGGGGCCAAAGCCGGCCGCCTTCCCGCTGCCTGACTACTCCGGTGAGACATGGCAGAACGTGCAGGTCCGGCTGGGCCAGGTGAAACTGGTCCCCGGTGACCTGTCGACCGAGATGAGCGGAAAGCCCATCAACACGGTGCTGCGCACGGTCCCGGCGGCCGGCTCGTCGGTCAGGCCGGGGGACAAGGTCTCGCTGGTCGTCAGCCGCGGCGGCTATAAGACGGTCCATAGCTACCAATACGTCTTCAGCGCGCCGACCGACGCGCCTCAACAGCAGATCAAGGTCCTCCTCATCGACGCCCTCGGGACGCGGGCGATCTACGACCAGTTGAATGACGCCGGTGACCCGATCAAGATCGACGTGCAATGGGTCGGCACCACGGCCACCCTCAGGACGATGGCCAACGGCGCGGAGATCGGCTCGTTCCCCCTGAAGTGACCGCCGACCAAGGATGATATGGAGGCCTGGGATGCCCACCGGAAGGGTTATCGCGTCACACTCCAACTTCTATGACGTGCAGGTCGGGGGGGCGGTCTATCGGTGCCGCCCCCGTGGCCGTTTCAAGTTGGAGGGGACCCGGGTCCTGGCCGGCGACATGGTCGTCTTCCGGGAGGCCGGCGCCGGCGAAGGTTACATCGAAGGCGTCGAACCCAGAAAGGTCGAGCTGACGCGGCCCCCGATCGCCAACGTCGACCAGGCGGTGGTCGTCTTCACCCAGGTCCAGCCGGACAAGAACTACGCCCTCGTCGACCGTTTCCTGGTGATGGCCGAAGGTAAGGGGCTCGCGGTCACTCTTTGCCTGAACAAGCGTGACCTCCTCCCCGACGACGAGGTCACCGAGGCGGTCAGGTATTACCGGGCGGCCGGATACGAGGTCATCCCGGTCAGTGCCAAGCAGGCGATGAACATCGACGCCCTGCGGGCGGCGCTGGCCGGCAAGGTTTCTGTGCTGGCCGGCCAGAGCGGGGTGGGCAAGTCCACCATCCTCAACCGGCTCGTCCCTGGCGCCGAACTGGTCACCGGCGGGTTGAGCCGCAAAGTCCAGCGGGGGAAGCACACCACGCGCCACGTGAGCCTGTTGGACACGGGCGATGGGTTGGTCGCCGATACGCCCGGGTTCACCAACATCGAGATCGGCGAGATCCGCCCGAATGAGCTGGCGGCCGATTTTCCCGAGTTCGAGAAGTACGACGGGAAGTGCCGTTTCTCCGGCTGTCTGCATGACCACGAGCCCGGCTGCGCGGTCAAAGAGGCCGTTGCCGCCGGGGCCATCGCCCCTACGCGGTATCAACACTACCTCGACTTCCTGGGGGAAGCCCGGGAGGCCCAGAAACACCGGTACTGAGCACCGCCCTTCGCCCGGCCGACCGGCCGGGACATTGTTGTCCGGAGGAAGACGATGGCCGTCAAGATCGCCCCCTCGCTGCTGTCCGCCGACTTCGCCAGGATCGCCGATGAGGTCGCCCGGGTCACCGCCGGCGGCGCCGATTGGCTTCACCTGGACGTGATGGACGGGCACTTCGTGCCCAACCTGACCTTCGGGCCGGCCTTGGTCAGGGCCGTCCGTCAGGTCACCGAGCTGCCGCTCGATGTCCACCTGATGATCGAGCGACCGGCCGATTTCATCGTCCCGTTCGCCAAGGCCGGGGCGGACTACCTGACCATCCACGTCGAGGCGCAGGGGGACCTGACCCGCGTCCTGAAGGACATCCGTGGGCTCGGAGTGCATCCGGCCATCTCCATCAATCCCCCGACCCCGGTCGAGGCCCTCGAACCATACCTGTCCCTGGTCGATCTGGTCCTGGTCATGTCGGTCAATCCCGGCTTCGGCGGGCAGGGCTTCATCCCCGAGGTCGTGCCGAAGGTGAAGGCCCTGGCCGCCCGGCCTCGGTCGTACATCATCGAGATCGACGGAGGCATCAACGCCGAGACGGCCGGACCGGCCGCCGCCGCCGGCGCCGAGGTCCTGGTGGCCGGCTCGGCCGTCTTCGGGGCCCGCGACGCGGCCAAGGCCATCGCCGCCATCAGGGCCGCCGGCGACGCCTCCCGCCCCCGTTGAACGAGCCGTAGCCGCCGACGAACCTCTCCCACCCGACCGAATATCATATACGGCAGATTGGCGGTGGGGGGGATGGGTCAGGCATGCGTTGGGGAGCTCGGGGCCTTAACTCCAAGATCCTTGGAGGGGTGCTCGTCCTGCTCGGCGTCGGCCTCATCGTCGCCTCCCTGCCGGGCTGGTTCTGGACCGCCCTCTGCGGCGTGGCCCTAGCCCTATGGGGTTGGTCCACGATCTCCGGTTGAGACCGGTCAGCCGTTGACGGGGGGGAAGCCGGTTGAGGTTCTACGTGGTCAAGGTGCCCCGCGGTTTGGGCACGGTGGTCAAGCTGGTTCTCAGGGTTTTCGGCCGGCGGTAACGGCGGCCGGAAACGAGCGTCGAGCGGGGGGCAGCCCGGTCTGGGCCGCCCCGTTTTATTACCTGGAATGACGGCCTGGTATCAATGAAGGCCCGAAAATGTGCGTCACTCAAGGAATTGCCGTCTCGGATGGGCGGTATCCCCTGGTTTCAAGGCAGGAAAAATAGACCTTGGCAGAGAAAGTCTGTTGCCGACCTATGGCGGCCGGCACGGCGCGGGAGGACAGGCCCATGGGCAAAGAGATAACCACCGAGTTCGGTAAGATCGCCATCACCGATGAGGTCATCGCCACCATCGCCGGCGTGGCCGCCACCGAGTGCTATGGCATTGTCGGCATGTCCGCCCGTCGCCTGAAGGACGGTCTGGCCGAACTCCTCGGGCGTGAGAACCTGTCCAAGGGGGTCGACGTCGTCGTCGACCAGGAGAGCGTCGTGGTCAACCTCAACGTCGTGATCGGCTACGGCACGCGCATCTCCGAGGTCGCCCGGATGGTCCGCGAGAAGGTCAAGTACACCCTCGAGAATGCCACCGGGCTTTCGGTCTCGCAGGTCAACATCACGGTCCAGGGTGTCAACTCCGCCACCGGAAAATGAGGAGGACCCCGGCTTGAGTTTCGAGTACCTCGGCGGACCCGGCTTCCGGGCTATGCTCGTGGCCGCCGCCGAACACCTGGAACAGAACAAGGACTCGGTCGACGCCTTGAACGTCTTCCCCGTGCCGGACGGCGACACCGGGACGAACATGTCTTTGACCGTCCGCTCGGCGGTCAAGCACATGAACGGACTCGCCGGTGATAACCTGTCGGCAATCGCCGAGGCCGTGTCCTTCGGGTCCCTGATGGGGGCCAGGGGCAACTCGGGCGTCATCCTGTCACAGATCTTCCGTGGCTTCGCCCGTGGCGTGTCCGGGAAGGACCGGGTCAACTCGGCCGAGCTGGCGTGGGCCTTCCAGGAGGCCGTCGACACGGCCTACAAGGCGGTCATGAAGCCGGTCGAGGGGACCATCCTGACCGTGGCCCGTGAATACGCCCGCGCGGCTGTCCATTCGTCCAGGGCCGGGTCCGATTGCCTGGGCGTCCTGCGGGCTGCCCTCGAGCACGCCGTGCGCGTCCTCGACCGGACCCCGGAGATGCTCCCCGTCCTCAAGCAGGCGGGCGTCGTCGACGCCGGGGGCAAGGGCTTCTGCGTCCTGATGGACGGCGCTCTGAAGGCTCTGGAGGACCCGTCGGCGGTCGAGGCCGCCGCGGTCAAGAAGGCGCCGGGGTTCAAGGTCTCCGAGGACCTCGGCGACATCAAGTTCATCTACGACACCCAGCTCCTCATCCACGGGCGCGACCTTCCTCAGGACGTCATCCGCGGCGCCCTCGAGCCATACGGCGACTCCCTCCTCGTGGTCGGCTCGGACCGAGTCCTGAAGGTCCACGTCCACACCAACGACCCCGACCGGGTCATCGGCTACTGCCTGAAGTTCGGGCAACTCACCGAGGTCACCATCGAGAACATGAAGGCCCAATACGATGGCCTGGTGACGGCGGCCGAGGGAGAGGGCGAGGATGTCGCCGACCCGCCGGCTTTCGAGCCCGGGCCGGCGCCCGAACCGGCCGAGGCCAAGGACGTCGCGGTGGTCTCGGTGGCCGTCGGAGAGGGACTGGTGAAGATCCTCCGGAGCCTCGGCGTCGATGAGATCATCGACGGCGGGCAGACGATGAACCCGAGCACCGAGGAGATCGTCAAGGCCTTGAACCGTGTGCCGGCCCGCCAGGTGCTGGTGCTGCCCAACAACGGCAACATCGTCATGGCCGCCGAACAGGCCCGCACATTGACGGACAAGGAAGTCTGCATCATCCCGACCAAGAGCGTACCGCAGGGCGTGGCCGCCCTCTTGGCGATGAACCCCGGACAGGACCTGACGGCCAACGCCGAGCGGATGAAGGACGCCCTCGGCCGGGTCAAGACCGGCGAGGTCACCTATGCCGTCAGGAGCACCACCTATCAGGACGTGACCGTCAAGGAAGGGGACATCATCGGGATCACCGAGGATGCCATCGCTGCCGTCGGCGCCGATTGCGACGAGGTGCTCGAGAAGATGGTCCGGCAGCTGGTCGGTGAGGACGACGAGGTCATCACCATCTTCTATGGCAGCGACGTCGACAAGCCCCGGGCCGACGCGGTGGCCGACAAGCTCCGAGAGAGCCTTCCCGACCGCGAGGTCGAGATGCACTACGGCGGGCAGCCCCTCTACTACTACTTGTTGTCGGTGGAGTGAGACGTCTCTCGTGACCATGGACTATCTGACGCGGCCCCTGACGGACCTCAAGGGCATCGGCCGGGCGAGATTGGCGACCCTCGAGAAGGCCGGCCTCGCCAACGTCGGCGACCTCCTGCGGAGGCTGCCCTATCGCTTCGAGGACCGGACATCGTTCAGGGCCATCGCCTCGCTCCAAGCGGGCGAGTGGGCCACCGTGCGGGGGACGGTCGCGGGGGTGCGGACCGACTACATCCGGCGCGGGCTGTCCCTCACCAGGGTGACCCTCTCCGATGGCGGCGGGTCCATCCAGATGCGCCTTTGGAACCAGCCCTATCTGGCCAAGACCTTCGTTCCCGGGGCCCGCTTCCTGATCTATGGTCTGGTGAGCGACGAGCGAGGGCTGCATCTGTCCCGCCCGGAGTGGGAGCCGGCCGACGATGAGGGAGACCCGATCCACCTCGGCCGCGTGGTGCCGGTGCACCGCGGCGTCGGCGGGCTGACCCCGCGCGTCCTGCGCCGGCTCATCTTCGAAGCCCTTCAGGGACTCCCCGCCGACCTCGCCGACCCGCTTCCGCCGGAGCTCCGCGGGCGGGACGAACTGCCCGACCTGGCCTGGGCCCTACGGCATGGCCATTTCCCCGATGACGTCGAGGAGGCCGAGCGGGCGCGCCGGCGGCTGGCCTTCGACGAGTTGTTCATCATCCAGGTCGGCCTGGCCCTCAGCCGAGCCGGTCGGGCGGCCCGGAGCGACGGCGTCCGCCATCGCCCGGAGGGTCCGCGCCTGCGGGCCTTCCTGGGCGCGCTGCCCTACGATTTGACCGCGGCCCAGCGCCGGGCGCTGGATGAGATCTTCGGCGACATGGAATCGCCGCGCCAGATGAGCCGGCTTCTCCAGGGCGACGTGGGCTCCGGGAAGACGGTCGTCGCCGCGGCCGCCCTGGTGAAGGCGGCCGAGGGCGGGTTTCAAGCGGCCCTCCTGGCTCCGACCGAGGTGTTGGCCGAACAGCACTGGCGGCGGCTGCGCGAGTTGCTCGGCCCGGCCGACCTTGCCCCGGCCTTCCTCGCCGGCGGAACGCCGCGCGTCGAGCGCGAGCGGCTCCTCTCCGGGCTCGCCGACGGAAGCGTGCCGGTCGTCGTCGGCACGCACGCCCTCCTCGAAGAGGACGTCCGCTTCGCGCGGCTCGGCCTGGTGGTCGTGGACGAGCAGCACCGGTTCGGAGTGGCCCAGCGGGCGAGCCTGCGGGAGAAGGGGTCCCACCCGGACATGCTGGTGATGACGGCCACCCCCATCCCCCGGACGTTGGCCCTGACCCTTTACGGCGACCTCGATTTGACGCTCATCGACGAGCTGCCCCCGGGGCGGCGTCAGGTGGTCACCCGGGTGGTCCCCCTGGCCCAGCGAGAGCGGGCCTACGCCTGGCTCCACGAACGGGTGGCCGGTGGCGGCCGGGCCTTCATCGTCTGCCCGCTCATCGAGGAGTCCGAGGAAAAGCAGGCCAAGGCGGCCGCGCGGCTCCACCAGGAGCTGCAGGTCGGCTGGCCCGACGTCCCGGTGGGGCTGCTCCACGGGCGCCTGTCGACGGCCGCCCGGGAGGAGGCGATGGGTGCCTTCCGCGACGGACGCTTGCGGGCGCTGGTGGCGACGACCGTCATCGAAGTCGGCATCGACGTCCCCGAGGCCACCGTGATGCTTATCGAAGGGGCCGACCGCTTCGGCCTGGCCCAGTTGCACCAATTACGCGGGCGCGTCGGCCGCGGCGCCGACCAGTCGTACTGCCTGCTCGTGGCCGACCCGCGGACCGCCGAGGGACAGGCCCGGCTACGGGCCATCGCCTCCGCTCGCGACGGCTTCGCCTTGGCCGAGGAGGACCTGCGGCTCCGCGGCCCCGGCGAGTTCTTCGGGACCCGCCAGCACGGCCTACCCGACCTTCACGCGGCCGACCTCGTCCGCGACCGCGGACTCCTCGACCTGGCCAGATCGGCCGCGGAGGCCGTCGTGGCCGCCGACCCAAGCCTCGCCCGGGCCGAGCATGGACCGCTCCGGGCCGAGGTTGACCGCGCCTTCGCGGGTCGCCCGGGCGCCGGGACCATCGGCTAGGCGAGACCCCTCGGACCGTCCGGGTTCGCCGTCAGACCACGCTGCCGCGCCACCATCGCTAGCGCCAGACCAGCCGGCCATAGGCCGGCTTTGGTTTTGCCCACGTGGTTCGACTCATCCTCCCAAGGCAAATACTTCTAACATATCGCGTCCGCTCTGGGCCATAATAAACGCAGCTACATAATGGTCGGCAAGAAGCCTGACAAACCTGCTGTTGCCACAACCTACCTGCATACAGGCACTTTGCCTGAGGATACTAAACTCGGCTTTGAAAAGGAGGTGAGCGTATGGCGCAGGGTCAGAGTTCCAACAGGGCTCTCGTCCGCGGCGCTGAGCAGGCCCTCGATAACTTCAAGTATGAGGCGGCTCGCGAGATCGGAATCGAGAACCAGATCCAGGGCGGCTACTGGGGCGACCTGCCGGCCCGCCAGTGCGGGGCGGTTGGCGGCCACATGGTCAAGAGGATGATCGAGTTGGCCGAGAGGCAGCTCGCCGGGACCCGTGGCACGACCGGTGGCGGCACGGCCACCCGGTAAGAAGAAGGACAACCTGCAAGAAGAGAGCGCACTCGTCAGAGTGCGCTCTTCATTACAGGCGCCAAATAGCGAAAAGACCGGCGGCCGGAGCCACCGGTCAGGACAGGTAGCGCATGATCTCATCGAGGGCGACGCCCTCGTGCAGGGCGGCGTTGAGTCCGCCGGCGACCACTTTGGAGATGTCCTGGATGTAGACGTCGATCTCCTTCGGGGTCACCATCAGGTCGCCGTACGCCGGGGTCAGCACCTCCTGGATGACGGCCTCCTTGTCGTTCTGCCCCAGTTCGTCGAGCATTTCATAGAACTGGGCCTTGTCTTTGAGCTGATCGACCAGGATGTCAAGGGTGTCGTTGGCGATGGTCAGCGCGTGAACGACGGTCGGCACGCCGACGGCCACCGTCCGGCAGCCCAGGGTGTCGCGGTTCAGGGCGACCCGCTTGTTGCCCACGCCGGAGCCGGGGTTGATGCCGGAGTCGGCCACCTGGACCGTGGTCAGGATGCGGTCGAGCTTCCGGGCGGCCAGGGCGTCCACGGCGATGACGACATCGGGCCGCAATCGGTCGACGATCCCCCGGATGATGTCCCCGGTCTCGATACCGGTCAGTCCCAGGACGCCGGGGGCGAGGGCGCTCACGGCGCGCAGGCGGCCGCGAAGGTCCTGGGGAACGTACTCCAGAAGGTGCCTCGTGACCAGGACGGCGTTGACCACTCGTGGACCGAGGGCGTCAGGGGTGGCGTTCCAGTTGCCGAGCCCGACGATGAAGACCGTCTCGTGCGGTTCGAGCTGTAGGATGTTCGTCAGTTCGCGGGCGAAGGTCGAGCCGACCCGCTCTTGGAGGGCCCGGTTCCGCTTCCTCAGGCCCGGCGCCTGGATGGTCACGTAGTGGCCGGGCGCCTTGCCCATCCGCTGGGCCCCTTCTTCGGATCGGATGGCCACCCTGGAGACGATGACCCCGTCTTCCTCGAACTCCTCGGTGTCGACGCCCGGAACACGTTCACCCTCGGGACCCGAGAGATACTCATGGGTCTCGAGGGCCAGGTCCGTCCGGACGTCGCGGTGATGCCTCGGGGAACCTTTCATGACCATATGTGCACCCTCTGCCGCCCCGTTTACCGCTATTGTCTACCCGCCACCGGGACCGTATGCGAGCAGCAGGCCCGCGCGGGCGGGGTGGGAGGAATTTGCGAAAGGTGCGACGAAGAATCGACCCGGGTCAAAAAAGAGGGCTGCGATCGCTCGCAGCCAAGTTGGGAGAGGAGAAACCGGAGGAAGAGCCTATGGGGAGGGTTGAAACCGAACTTTCTGAGCCGTAGTATGAGTGCGCCGCCGTCGCATTATGCGCTACACGGCGTGGAATATTGTGGAAGGGTAGATTAAGTGCCGGCTTAGGGGGAGCGGCCATGCGCGTGATCGCCGGTTCGGCCAAAGGCCACAAGCTGAAGAGCCTAAAAGGGGACAATCCTCGACCGACCTCTGACCTCGTCCGCGGGGCCCTCTTCAACACTCTCCGCGAGTTCGTCGTCGACCGGTCGTGGCTCGACCTCTTCGCCGGGACCGGGGCGGTGGGCATCGAGGCCTTGAGCCGCGGCGCGGCCAGGGCGGTCATGGTCGAGGAAGACCCGCGTTGCCAGCGGCTGATCCAGGACAACCTCGACCACACCGGTCTGACGGCGGACGGCGTCGTCTTCAGGGGTCGTGTCGAGCATGGGCTGCGCTGGTTGGAGCACCACGACGGCCAGGGCTTCGACGTCATCTTCGTCGACCCGCCCTACGGCCGGGGTCTGGTCCTGGACACGGTGCGCCGTCTGGCGGCCAAGCCGAGTCTCCTGGCCCTTGGCGGGGTCATCGTCATCCAGCACAGTCGGGACGAGCCCATCGGCGCCCTCCCGCCGGGGCTGGTGAAGTCCCATGAAGCTTCATACGGACACACTCTCCTCAGCTACCTGCGGCGACCCGCCGGATCATGAGCGGGACGGACACCACTCGACCGACCAACGAAAAGGGGTAAGAACAGCGTGCGCACGGCCGTATGCCCGGGAAGCTTCGACCCGGTGACCAACGGACACCTCGACATCATCGAACGAGCCGCCCAGATCTTCGATCGCCTCTACGTCGCGGTCTTCACCAACTCGGGCAAGGAGCCCCTCTTCACCCTCGAGGAACGGCTGGCCATGCTGAAGACCGCCGCGAGGGACCTGCCCAACGTCATCATCGAGTCGTCCGACGGTCTGCTCCTGGATTACTGCCGGCAGCACGGCGCCAACGTCATCGTCAAAGGACTCCGCGCCGTTTCCGACTACGAGTACGAGTTCCGGATGGCGATGATGAACCGGAAGCTGGATGAGCGGGTGGAGACGGTTTTCCTGATGAGCCGGGTGGAATACTCCTACCTTAGCTCCAGCATCCTCAAGGACGTGGCCCGCTTCGGCGGGTCCATCGAGGGCCTGGTGCCGCCGGAGGTCGAGGTGGCCCTGAAGAAAAGGATAGAGGAGCGCGTGAAGGGCAAATGAAGGCACCGGAACGCAAGTCCGAGTTAGAGGCCCTCCTCGATGAACTGGAGTCGGCCCTGGGCGAGGGCCGGCGGGTCCCCCTGACCGACCTGGTGATGGTCGACGAAGCGACTGTCCTCGAACTGGTCGATCAGATCCGCCGGGCGTTGCCCGACGAGGTCCAGAAAGCCGCCTGGATCATCCGGGACCGCGAGAAGATCATGGCCGACGCGAGGGCCATCGCCGAGAAGACGGTCATCGAGGCCCAGGGGCGCGCCGGCCAGCTCATCACCCAGGACGAGGTCACCCGTCAGGCGCAGGCCAAGGCGGGGGAGATCGTCGCCGAAGCCCAGCGGAAGGCGGCCGAGATGAGGGACGGGGCCGAAGCCTATGCCGGCGATGTCCTGTCCCGTTTTGAGAACGAGTTGCTCAAGGTCCTCGAGATCGTCCGCCACGGGAAGGAACGGTTGAACCCGAAGGCCCGACCGGGAGCCCAGAACAAGGGGCGGGCCTCTTGATCACCGACCGATGATCGCCCGCCGCGGTTCTCCCGGATTCGCCCGCCTCCGGTGGCTTGCCGTCCTGGTGGCGCTGGGGCTCGTCGCCGGCCTGGTCCCGACGGGCCTTTATGTTTTGAAGCCGGGACCGGTCCTGCCTCTTGCCGGAGCGGTCATCGTACCCGGGGGCGACCCGGCCGCCGGTGGTCGTTACCTGATGGTCACCGTGCGGGCCGACCGGGCCACCGCTCTGGTCGCGTTGGCGGCTGCTTTCCGACCGTCGTGGACCGTCGTCCCGCGCTCGGCGCTCATCCCGGCCGACCTGACCGTCGAGGACTACCTCCGCCGGGCCGCCGCGCAGATGACCGAAAGTCAGCGGAACGCGGTCCGGGTGGCCTCGGCTTACCTGAGCCGTGATGTCGGCGCGGTCCGCTTCGAGGTCGGGGAGATCAGTGGCCCGTCGGCCGGGGGTATGTTTGCCCTCGAGATAATCCGTCAGGCGGGGGGCGGAGGTCCGCCGCCCGGGGTGGTCGTGGCCGGCTCCGGGATGCTCCTCCCGGACGGCCGTCTGACCCGCGTCGGTGGCATCGCCCAGAAGGTCGCCGCCGCTGAAGCGGCCGGCGCGACGTACTTCGTCGTCCCGCGCGAGGAGGCCGTCGCGGCGCGGTCCGCGGCCCGCCGGATCAAGGTCATCGAGGCCGACGATGTGCGCGAAGCCTTGCGGTCGGTCGCGACCGCTGCGGAAGCCCCGCGTTGACAGGGTTCACGGCGCTGGATATAATGTACCATGGTTCCCTGCGAGGTGGCGCCGTTTGAAAATCGACGTTTCCGAGTTAAAACAGAAGGCCGGTGCCGTCCAGCACTTCTCGTTCACCGAGCCTTTCCCGCCGCTGGAAGGCGAGGAAGGGCCGATCGACCTGAAGGGCCCGGTGAGCGCCGAGGGCGAGGCCTATAACTCGGGCTCCAGCGTGGTCGTCCGCGGGACGGCCCGGGCCCGGGTGGTACTGACCTGTGGCCGGTGCGCCAAAGTCTTCGAGCACCCGGTGCAGGCGGCCCTGCAGGTCGAGTTCGTCCCCGGTCGGACCGATGGCGGCCCCATCGAGGACGACGAAGGACAGGAGAGAGCCCCTTACGAAGGGGAAGAGATCAACCTCGACGACGAGGTCCGGCAGCGACTCCTCCTGGCCCTACCGATGAAGCCCCTGTGCTCGGCCGACTGCAAAGGCCTGTGCCCCACCTGCGGTAAGGACCTCAATGAAGGACCTTGCGAGTGCAAGCCTCAGGTGGATGTCCGTCTGGCCGGTCTGGCCGACTTTTTCAAGCAACCCGCGGTGAACAACCCGGACGATAGAGGGGGTGGAAACGATGGCCCAGCCAAAAAGAAAGACCTCCCACGCTAGGCAGGCCAGTCGGCGGGCGAACTGGAAGCTCACCGTGCCTGGTCTGGTCGAATGTCCCCAGTGCCACAAGCCTAAGCTACCCCACCGGGTCTGCCCTCACTGCGGATACTACCGTGACCGTGAAGTGCTCGAGATTGAATAGGGTCGCGAAAGCGGCCCTTTTCCATTGCTTGGCCCCGGTTTCGGGGGCTTTTTGTTTCTTGCCTGGGGTTGACCGGTGCTATATAATAGCAGTAAGTCATAAGACGAGGTAGCATAGGGCGATATAAGTCCCTAACCGGAGGGAGGCAGGGGCCACGCGACGAGGAATGGGCAAGCACGAACGATACGTCCAACTGGCCGAGAAGATCCGGGATAATCCTTTCCTCACCGACAACGAGCTGGCCGCGCACTTCGGGGTCAGTGTCCAGACCATCCGCCTCGACCGGCTCGCCCTGGGTATCCCGGAGCTGCGCGAGCGGATGAAGGTCGTGGCCGCCCGGACGTACGGGCAGGTCAAATCCCTGGGCAGCAAGGAGATCGTCGGTGAGCTCATCGACATCTCCCTGGGTGAGCGGGGCATCTCCATCCTGGAGACGACCGAGGACATGGTCTTCGAGAAGACCAGGATCGTCCGCGGGCACTACATCTTCGCCCAGGCTGACTCGCTGGCCATCGCCCTCATCGATGCCGACGTCGTCCTCACGGGCTTGGCCAACATCAAGTTCAAGCGGCCGGTCCAGGTCGGCGAGAAGCTCGTGGCCAAGGCCGAGGTCCTGCGCAAGAAGGGGAAGAAGTTCGTCGTCCTGGTCCAGACCAGGGTCGGCCAGGAGCCGGTCTTCCGTGGGAAGTTCGTCGTGTTCGCCGTCGAACCCAAGGTGGCCGGGAGCGAACGGCCCGAGCGCCGGGGAGGTGCGGACCGATGATTCGCGTGGCTGTAGACGTGATGGGAGGCGATAACGCCCCCCGGGAGATCGTCAGGGGAGCGGTGGCCGCCGCCAAAGGGTCGCCGGACCTGGAGGTCATCCTCATCGGTCGAGCCGAGGACATCGACCGCGAGCTGGCCGCCGCCGGGGCGACGGATACGCCGCGCCTCAGCAAGGTGGCCGCGACCGAGGTCATCGGCGCCGATGAAGCGCCGGTCCAGGCGGTGCGGCGGAAGACGGACTCATCGACCAACGTCGGCTCTCGCCTCATCAAGGAGGGGCAGGCCCAGGCGTTCGTCTCCGCCGGGAGCACCGGGGCCTTCATGGCTTCGGCTCTGCTCACCGCGGGGCGGATCGAGGGCGTCGACCGGCCGGCCCTCTGCACGGTCATCAACACCATCGACGGGCGCGGCAGCGTCCTATTGGACGTCGGCGCCAACGTCGAGTGCACCCCGCGGAACCTCCTGACCTACGGTCTCATGGGGAGCATCTACGCCGAGCGCGTCCTCGGCCGCGCGCGGCCGAAGGTCGGGCTGATCAACGTGGGGGTCGAGGAGGTCAAGGGCACCAGCCTGACCAAGGAAGCCCACGCCCTCCTCAAGGCGGCCCCGATCAACTTCACCGGCAACCTCGAAGCCCGGGACATCCTCGAAGGTCACGTCGATGTCATCGTCTGCGACGGCTTCACCGGCAACACCATCATCAAGACGGCGGAGGGCGTGGTCCAGGGCCTCCTGGGGATGATCAAGGAAGAAATCACCCGGGGCACCACCACCAAGCTCGCCGCGGCCGTGCTCAAGCCGGCCTTCGGCCGGGTCAAAAAACGACTGGACTACGCCGAGTATGGGGGCGCTCCTTTCCTGGGGGTCAAGGGTATGTTCATCAAGTGTCACGGTAGTTCCGGCACGCGGGCCATCGAGAACGGCATCCGCGTCGCCGCTGAGTTCGCCCGCACGGGGGCTCTGGCGGAGATGGAGCGGGCCATGTCGGCCCAGGGTCAGAAAGCCGATGCCTGAACGTCTCCGCCCCGTGGGCATCGTCGGGCTGGGGACCGCGGCCGGCGAGGACCTCCTCACCAACAGCGACCTCGAGAAGATGGTCGACACATCGGACGAGTGGATAAGGACCCGGACCGGCATCGGCACCCGCCATATCTCCAAACCCGAGACGGCCACGTCGGATCTGGCCTACCGGGCCGCCGTCGAGGCCCTCGCCGACGCCGGGTTGACCGGCGCTGACCTGGACCTGATCATCGTCGGTACGGTGACGCCGGACATGCCCTTCCCGTCCACCGCCTGCCTCCTCCAGTCCAGGCTCGGCGCGGACCACGCGGCCGCGTTCGACCTCAACGCCGCGTGCTCCGGGTTCATCTACGGCCTGGCCGCCGGGAGGCAGTTCGTGGCCACCGGGATGTACGACACGGTGCTGGTCATCGGGGCCGAGACGCTGTCCAAGATCACCGACTACACCGACCGGTCGACCTGCGTCCTCTTCGGCGATGGGGCCGGCGCGGCGGTGCTCCGACCGGTTGGCGAGGGCGAAGGCATCCTCTCGACCGTCCTCGGGGCCGATGGCGGCGGTGGAGAACTGCTGATGCAACCGGCCGGCGGGTCCCGCAGGCCGGCCACCCACGAGACCGTGGACCAGCGGCTGCACTACATCCACATGAGTGGGGGCGACGTCTTCAAGTTCGCCGTCAAGGTCATGGGCGAAGCGGCCGACGCGGCCGTTGAGCGGGCGGGGCTGACCCGCGCCGACGTCGACGTCCTGGTTCCGCACCAGGCCAACCGGCGGATCATCGACGCCGCGGCCAAGCGCCTCGGGCTGCCTGAGGACAGGGTCGTCATCAACATCGGAGAGTTCGGCAACATGTCGTCGGCCTCGATCCCCGTCGCCCTCCACGAAGCGGTCCGCAGCGGGCGGATCAAGCGGGGGGACGTGGTCGTCCTGGTCGCCTTCGGAGCTGGTTTGACCTGGGGTTCAGCGGCGATACGCTGGAGCCGGTAGGCCCGGCGCGTCGCCGACCATAGAGACGCATTGATTCTGGTAGGGAGGGGATCATGGTGGCCCGGATCAAGATCGTCACAGACAGCACGGCGGACATCCCGCCGGATGTCGCCCGGGAACTCGGACTGACGGTCGTGCCGCTTACTGTTTTCTTCGGCCCCGAAAGCTTCCTCGACGGCGTCGAGATGACGCCCCCGGAGTTCTACGCCAAACTGGTCTCATCCCCGCACCACCCCAAGACGTCGCAGCCATCGCCGGCGGACTTCGCCGCCGTCTACGAAAGACTGAAGCCGGAAGCGGATACGATTCTCTCGCTCCACATCTCGTCCGCCCTGTCTGGGACCTTCCAATCGGCCATGCTGGCCAAGGGGATGGTCGAGGGGGCGGACATCGAGGTCGTCGACACCAAGGGCGCTTCGATGGTCTTCGGGGTGATGGTCATCGAGGCGGCCCGGGCCGTCCGCGCCGGCTGGTCCAAGGAGCAGGTCCTGGCCCTGGTCGACCGGATGGTGAAGGGCGTCAGCGTCTACTTCTGCGTCGACACCCTCGAGTTCCTGAGGCGGAACGGCCGCATCGGCAAGGCCTCGGCCCTGCTGGGCTCGATGCTGAACATCAAGCCCATCCTGACCCTCGAGGACGGCATCGTCGCGCCCTTCGAGAAGCTCCGCGGGCAGAACCGCGTGACCGCGCGGCTCGTGGAACTGATGCAGCAGAAGATGGGGCCCGAGAAGCACATCCGGGTGGCCATCATCCACGCCGCCGCCAGGGAGCAGGCGGAGAAACTGCTGGCGGCGATTCGCGGGGCGTTTGAAGTCGATGAGGCGACCATGAGCGACATCGGCCCGGTCGTCGGGGCCAACACCGGCCCGGGCACACTCGGGATCGTCTTCTACGGCGTGGGAGGTCTGCCCCCGCGCTCCTGAGGCGGCCGCGCCTCGCCGCGGTACCTCTCGATGAACCACAGAGCCACGTCACCATCTCCGGAGGTTCCCAAGTCCCTATGAGCAGCGTCGGCTTGATCTTCCCGGGCCAGGGGGCCCAGTACGTCGGCATGGGAAAGGAATTGGCCGATCGTTACCCCAAGGCGCGTCAGGTCTTCGAGGAGGCCGGCGACAGCCTTGGCTTCGACCTGGGCCGGATGTGCTTCGAAGGGCCGGAGGAGGTCCTCCGGGAGACGGTCAACACTCAGCCCGCCATCCTCGCCACCTCAGTGGCCTGCCTGGCCGTGCTCAAGGAGGAAGGCGTGGAAGCCCACGCCCTGGCCGGGCTGTCGCTCGGCGAGTACGCGGCCCTGGTGGCCGCCGGGGCGATTTCGTTCAGTGAAACAGTCCAGCTCGTCCGCCGACGCGGGCAATACATGCAAGAGGCCGTCCCCGCCGGCGAAGGGGCCATGGCCGCGGTCATCGGCCTCGGGCGGCCCGACGTCGAACGGGCCTGCCGGGAAGCCGCGGCCGCCGGCGTCGTCGAGCCGGCCAACTTCAACTGCCCCGGGCAGATCGTCATCGCCGGAGTCACCGCGGCGGTCGAGAAGGCGGTGGCCCTGGCCCGCCAGATGGGCGCGGCCAAGGCCGTCAAGCTCGCCGTCAGCGGGCCGTTCCACTGCCGCCTGCTGCGGTCGGCCGGGGACCGTCTGGCCGTGGACCTCGACCGGATCGAGGTCAGGGAAGCCCAGGTGCCCGTGGTGGCCAACGTCTCCGCCGATTATGTGCGGGCTCCCGAGGACATCCGGCGCGCGCTGATCGATCAGGTCTCGCGGCCGGTCATGTGGGAGGATTCCATCCGCCGGATGACCACCGACGGGGTCGACACTTTCGTCGAGGTCGGACCTGGAAAGACACTATCTGGTTTCCTCAAGCGAATTGCGCCTGAAGCCCGTTCCCTCAATGTCGAGGATGGAAGCAGCCTGGAAAAATTCCTTGATTATTGGGGGGAGGTTTGCTAAGATGGGTCTTGAGGAACGCGCGGCCCTTGTCACTGGCGCATCCAGGGGCATCGGGCGGGCCGCCGCGCTGGCCCTCGCCAGGGCCGGGGCGAAGGTGGCCGTGAACTACTCGACCAACGAGGAAGCCGCCCGCCGGGTGGTCGATGAGATCGCCCAGGGAGGCGGCGAGGCCTTTGCTGTCCAGGGTGACGTCAGCCGGTCCGAAGACTCGGCCCGCATGGTCTCGGAAGTGCTCGGCCGGTATGGCCGGCTGGATATACTGGTGAATAATGCCGGGATTGCGCGGGACAATCTACTCCTGCGCCTGAGTGAGGATAGTTGGGACGCCGTCCTTGACACCAACCTCAAGGGCGTTTATAACTGCCTTAGGGCCGCCGCGCGGCCGATGCTCAAACAGAGGTTCGGCCGGGTGGTCAACGTGGCCTCGGTGGCCGGCCTGATGGCCAGCCCCGGGCAGGCCAACTACAGCGCGGCCAAGGCCGGCGTCATCGCCTTGACCCGTACGCTGGCCCGCGAGCTCGGGTCGAGGAACATCACGGTCAACGCGGTCGCTCCGGGGTTCATCGATACAGACATGACCCGGGAGCTTTCCGCCGAGGCCCGCGAGGCTTACCTGAAGCGCATCGCCCTCGAACGCTTCGGGCGACCGGAGGAAGTCGCGGAGGTGATCGTCTTCCTGGCGTCACCCGCCGCGGGATACATCACCGGGCAGACCGTCGTGGTGGACGGCGGCCTTTCGATTTGACCCGGAGCCGCTAAAAAGAGAGAGACCATATGAGGAGGTAGCCAACATTGGCCGGTAAAGACGCCATCTTCGAAAAGGTCAAAGCCATCATCGTCGATCAGCTCGGGGTCGGTGAGACCGAAGTGACCATCGAGGCCTCGTTCATCGATGACCTCGGGGCCGATTCGCTGGACCTCGTGGAACTGGTGATGGCCCTCGAGGAGGAGTTCGATCTCGAGGTACCGGACGAGGACGCCGAGAAACTGGTCACTGTCGGGGACGCCGTGGACTACATCAAGCAGAACTCGGCGGCCTGAGGAGTGAACGGCCCCGTTAGGGCGCCGGAACAAGGCAATAGAACCAAAAGAAGTCCCGAGGGCATCCCCCGGGATTTCTTACACTACGGGCGGTTGTACGCAGCCCATGATGATGGTGGGAGAATGGAGAAAAAGAGAGTCGTCGTGACCGGTATGGGGGCCATCACGCCCCTCGGTACCGGGGTCAGCACGTTCTGGGATGGCCTCAAGGCCGGGCGGTCGGGCGTCGCCAGGATCACCCGTTTCGACCCGTCCGCCCTCGACAGCCAGATCGCCGGGGAAGTCAGGGACTTCGACCCGACGGCCTACATGGAACGCAAGGAAGCCCGTCATATGGACCGTTTCGCGCAGTTCGCCCTGGCCGCCTCCAAGATGGCGGCCGAGGATGCCCGCTTCGACCCGGCCAAGGAGGACCCGGAGCGGTTGGGGGTCTTCATCGGCAGCGGTATCGGCGGCATGGAGACCCTGACCGACCAGGCCGAGGCGTTGCGGGTCAAGGGACCGGGGCGGATCAACCCGTTCTTCGTCCCGATGATGATCGGCAACATCGCCGCCGGGAATGTCTCCATCTTTTTCGGAGCCAAGGGCCCCAGCCTCACCTTCGTCACCGCCTGCGCGTCGGGGTCCAACGCCATCGGCGAAGCGGCCCGCGCCGTGCAGCGGGGGGAGGTCGACGTGGTCATCGCCGGCGGCTCCGAGGCGGCCCTCGTCCAGCTCGCCGTCGGCGGGTTCTGCGCGATGAAGGCCCTATCGACCCGCAACGACCAACCGGAGCGGGCCTCGAGGCCGTTCGACAAGGACCGCGATGGCTTCGTCATGGGCGAGGGGGCCGGGGTGGTCATCCTCGAGTCATTGGAGCATGCCGTGGCCCGTGGGGCCACGATTCACGGCGAGGTCATCGGCTATGGGCTGACGGCCGACGCCCACCATATGGTCGAACCGGCCCCGGAGGGCGAGGGCGGACGCCGCTCGATGGCCGCCGCCATACGCGACGCCGGCCTGCGGCCTGAGGACGTGGACTACATCAACGCCCACGGCACCTCGACCACCCTGGGGGACCTCGGCGAGACCCAGGCCATCAAGGCTCTCTTCGGTCCGCACGCCCACAAGCTCGCGGTCAGCTCGACCAAATCGATGACCGGCCACCTCCTCGGGGCGGCCGGGGCCATCGAGTTCATCGCCTGCGTCATGGCCCTCAAGGAGGGCGTCATCCCGCCGACGATCAACTACGAGCAGCCCGACCCCGATTGCGACCTGGACTACGTGCCCAACCAGGCCCGACGGGCCGACCTGAGGGTGGCCATGTCGAACTCGTTCGGCTTCGGCGGGCAGAACGCCACCCTGATCGTCAAGAAGTACGCCTGAGACGGACATATTATCACGAGAGCACTGAGGGGTGAGGCCTTTGCCTCCCGCGCCCGCGGCGACTGAACCAGTCGATTTCTCCTCCCCTGAGGAGAACCTGCGCCGGCTCCAAGAGAAGCTCGGCCTGCGCATGAAACGCCCACAGCACCTTTTGAACGCCTTGACCCACTCCTCGTTTGCCAATGAGCGGCGGGAGGGCCGGATCGACGACAACGAGCGCCTGGAGTTCCTCGGTGACGCGGTCCTCCAGGTCTCCGTCAGCGACTACCTCTACCGACGCTTCGCCGACCTGCCGGAAGGCGACCTGACGAGGATCCGCGCGGTCGTCGTCTGTGAGGCGTCCCTGGCCGAGAAGGCCCGCGAACTGGACCTGGGTCAACACATGTACCTGGGAAGGGGCGAAGAAGCCTCGGGCGGCAGGACCCGGCGGTCGCTCCTCGCCGACGCCTTCGAGGCCGTCATCGGCGCGGTCTACCTGGACCGCGGGCTGACGGCATCGAGGGACCTCGTTTTGCGCCTGCTGGGGCCGGCCCTCGAGGCGGCCGGCACCGGCGGACAGCCGTCCGACTACAAGACCGCCCTTCAGGAAGAGATGCAGAAGGAGGCGTCCGGCCTCAGCTATCAGCTCGTCGATGAGGGCGGCCCGGACCATGCCAAGGTCTTCACCGTCGGGGTCGTCCTCCATGGGCGGGTCATCGCCCGCGGCAAGGGGACCAGCAAGAAAGAGGCCGAGCAGGTCGCCGCCCGGAAGGCCCTGGAGAAGGCGCGAAAGGGCAAGGCGGCGGGCGCCGCGAAGCCCGGGCGCGGGAAGGCGGCCGCGGAACCGGCGATCGGGGCCCCGGCGATCAAGGGCCCGGCGATCAAGGGCCCGGCGGTCAAGGGCCCGGCGGTCAAGGGCCCGGCGGCCAAGGTGCCGGGCGGTCCGGCGCCGATACGGGCGGTTTCAGGCCCCAGCGCCCCCCCGGCGAAGGTCCCCGCCCACGAGCCTGTCCCGGCTGGGGCCGTGGTCGCGGCGGCCACCATCCCGCGTCCTTAGGCCCTCGGAAATCTGGAAGGGATTGGGGGTTTCGAGTCTCCCCTCGAAACGCGTCGGTGCTGCTCCCTGACATTACCAACAATCGGCTTTATTTTCAGACAGGGCAGGAATCAAGGACATCAGGTCGAATATTCTAGGCACAATCGCGGAAGGGCACATGGCTCCACATCGCGTTAAGGGAGGCAACCTAGGCGCAATGGATGTTCTAAAAGTCTCCGCCCAATCCAAGCCAAAGTCCGTGGCCGGAGCGCTGGCGGCGGTGCTACGCGAGAAGGGGTCGGCGGAGGTGCAGGCGGTCGGGGCCGGAGCCGTCAACCAGGCGGTCAAGGCCATCGCCATCACTCGCGGATTCGTTGCCCCCAACGGCATGGACATCATCGCCATCCCAGCCTTCGCGGAGATCCAGATCGACGGGGAAGACAGGACGGCCATCAAGTTCATCGTCGAGCCCCGTTGAACGGGCCCATCACCAACTCGAGTGCACTGTGATCTACGAGGCCGGCCGCTTCCGCGGCGGGCCTTTTTGTTTGGGCCTGGGCCCGCCCCCTGTTCGAGGCAGGGAAGCCTATGGTAAAATCGTTAGAGGATAATGACCGAGAAGCTGGCAGCCGGGGCGCTCAGGCTGCCATTCTCCTGGTATCGGGGGTGCCCCGGTGTTCCTAAAGCGTCTAGAGGTCTTCGGGTTCAAATCCTTCGCCGACAAGGTCGAGCTCAACCTGGAGCCCGGCGTGACGGCTATCGTCGGCCCCAACGGCAGCGGCAAGAGCAACATCGCCGACGCCATCCGCTGGGCCCTCGGTGAGCAGAGCGCCCGTCAGTTGCGCGGGACCAGGATGGAAGAGGTCATCTTCGCCGGGAGTTCGGAGCGACGTCCGTTGTCCATGGCCGAGGTCGGGCTGACCTTCGACAACGTGGACGGCGGTCTCGGCATCGACTACAGCGAGGTGACCGTCAACCGGCGCGTCTTCCGCTCGGGCGAGGGCGAGTACCTCATCAACAAGAACGATTGCCGCCTGAAGGACCTGACCGACCTCTTCGCCGACACCGGCGTCGGCAAGGAGGGCTATTCCATCATCGGCCAGGGCCAGGTGGAGAACGTCCTGTCGGGCCGCTGGGAGGATCGCCGCGGCATCTTCGAAGAGGCCGCCGGCATCGTCCGTTACAAGAACCGGAAGCGGGACGCCCAGAAGAAGCTCGATGAGACCCAGCAGAATCTGGTCCGCGTGGCCGACATCATCGCCGCGACCGAAGCCCAGATGGAACCGCTGGAGAAGCAGTATCAGGTGGCCCAGGTGTACCAGGAGTACCGGACGCGGCTGCAGGCCCTCGAGACGGAACTCTACGTGGCCGACGCGGCCGCCGGTCGCCGGCGCCTGGCCGAGTTGCAGGAGAAGTCCCAAACCCACCGGGAGCAGGCGGAACGTGCCGGGGAGCGGCTGGCCGCTCTGGAGGCCGAGGTCGACGAGGGCCGCGAGCGGCTGACCGCCGCCGAGGCCGGGGTGAGCGCCCGCCAGGCGGCCCTGGCCGGGACCAGCGAAGCCCTGGTGCGCCTGGAGGGACGGCGGGAGGTGGCCGCTGAGCGCCTGTCGGCCATCGACCGTGAGCGGGCGGCCAAGGGCAAGGAAGCCAAGGTCGTCCGGGGTAAGCTGGCCGAGGTCTCCGGGTCACTGGCGGTCGAGGACGAGCGCCAGGCCAGACTCACTGAGGAACTGCGGCTCGGCGAGGAAGAACTGGCCGTCAGGACGGCCGCCCTGGAGGAGGCCGACCGGGGCCTGGGCCAGGCCCGGGAGACCCTGGAGAAGCTGAAGGGCGAGCTCATCGAGGCCCTCAACGAGGCGGCCGACGAGCGCAACCGGACCCGCGAGGCCGAACAGCTCAAGCAGGCCGCGGCGGTGCGCCGCGAGCGGCTGCAGGCCGACCTGGCCGAGGCCGACGAGGCCCAGCGGGCGGCGGATGAGAACGTCGTCGCCATTCGCGACGAGCTGGATACCGTCCACCGCGAACTGGTGGAAGGGCAGGCCGCCGTGGCCCGTTGGCGTCAGGACGGGGCGAAGGCCGCCGCCGGGCTTGAGGCGGCCGGCAAGGAGCTGGCCCGTCTGGAAGAGACCAGCCGCGGCCTGCGGACGCGGCTCAACCTCCTGCGGGAGATGGAGGCCGGCTACCAGGGTTACGGTGAGGCCTCCCGTCGCGTCCTATTGGCCAGGAAGGAGAACCGGCCGGCCGGGGCCGGCGTCGTCGGCAGCCTGGCCGAGTTGATCGAGGTCGAGCCGGGCCACGAACGGGCCCTCGACGCGGCCCTTGGGGAACTGGTCCAGGCCGTGGTCGTCGAGACGACGGCCGACGCCGAACGCCTGGCGGTCGAGAGCTCGGGGCAAGAGGGACGCCTGCTGGTCATCCCGCTAGATCTGGTCAAGCGGCTGAACGCCGCGCCGGCCAGGCGCGAGGCGGCCGCGGCGGCTGCCCGTCTGGGCGCCGGCGAGGGTCTGGAGTCGTGGGTGAAGGCCAGGCGCGGCGGGGAAGACCTGGTGGCCTGGCTGGCCGACAGTTACGTGCTGACCTCGGACCTTTCCGCGGCCTGGCGGCTGGTCGGAGCCTTCGCCGGCCGGGCGGCGGTGACCAGGGGCGGTGAGGTGGTCGCTCCGGACGGCGTCGTCACGGCCGGGGCCGGGTCGCGTTCGCCGGCCGGAAGCCCCCTTGAACGGCGTCGTGAGCTGGCTGAGCTGTCCGACTCCCTGTCCCGTGAGGAACTGGCCAGGGACAAGGTCCAGACCGAAGTCAACGGCCTGGCTGCCGAACGGGAGAAGGCCGGGGCCGAACTGGCCAAGGCCCAGGAGGCCTGCCACCGCCTGGAGATCCGCCTGGCCACCGGCGACCGCGACCGGGCCAGGGCCGAGGACGAGGCGAAGAAGGGAGCCTACCACCGGCAGCTCCTCGGGCTCGAACAGGAGAAGCTCGACCGGCAGGAGGCCGAGGCCTCACGGACCGTGGACAAGGCCCGCCGGCGTCTGGAGGACCTGAAGAACGAGGAGACGGACATCCGCGAGCGGATCGCCGGCGAAGAGAAGGCCGTGGCCGACGCGACGACCGCCCGTGGGACCCTCAGCGCCCAGGTCGGCGACTGTCGGGTGGCCGTCGCCACCAAGCGCCAGGAACTGGTCGGGCTGACCAGCGCGGCCGCCGAACGCCGCCACCGCCGCGAGGAACTGACGGTGGACCTCGGCGCCCTCGAGGCCCAGGGGCAGGCCCTGACCGCGCAGGCGGCCGAGGTGGTCAAGGCGCGCGAGGCCGACGAGGCCGAAGCCGCGCTCCTTGCCGCCAGGAAGTCGACCGAGGAGGCCGAGTTGGCCCGGGCCGAAGCTGAGCGCAAGGGCATCGAGGAGGGCCTCATCGCGGCCGAGAAGGAGAGCCGGACGCTGCGCCGCCAGTCGGACAACGCGTCCGCCCGGCTCCGCGCGGTCGAGGTTGAGCAGGCCAAGGTCGAAGCCGAGCTGCAGCGCCTGCGTGATCGCCTGTCGAGTCAGTATGGCCTCGACCCGCTGGGCCTGGAGACCGAGGCCGGTGAGGGCAAACCGCTGGCCGACCGGCCGGCGATGGAGGCCGAGGCCGAGGAACTCAAGGCCCGCATCGACGCCCTCGGCCTGGTCAACCTGGCCGCCATCGACGACTTCCAGCGGGCCCGGGAGCGTCTGGACTTCCTGAAGACCCAGTTCGCCGACCTGGAGCAGGCGAGGGGACAACTGCTCAAGCTGATCGACGAGATCGACGAGGTCATGAAGAAGCGCTTCCTGGAGCACTTCCTGCTCATCAAGGAGCAGTTCTCGCAGGTCTTCCAGAGGCTCTTCGGGGGCGGCCGGGCGGAATTGATCCTTCTGGACGAGGGCAACCTCCTGGAGACGGGCATCGACATCCTCGCCCAGCCGCCCGGGAAGACGTTGCAGAACCTTTCTCTCCTGTCCGGCGGCGAGAAGGCCCTGACGGCCATCGCTCTGCTGTTCGCGGTGCTCGAGGTTAAACCGAGCCCGTTCTGCCTGCTGGACGAGATCGACGCGGCCCTCGACGAGAGCAACGTCGAGCGCTTCGCCCGCTTCCTCCGGGAGACGGCCCGGAAGACGCAATTCCTCATCATCACCCACCAGAAACGGACGATGGAGGTGGCCGACGTCCTCTACGGCGTGACCATGGAGGAAGGCGGCGTTTCCAAGCTCGTCTCGGTGAAGCTCGAGGCCAGGGCCAGTTGACGACCGGGAGGTCTAAGGCGCCGGTGAGCGAAAAAGAGGGCTGGTTCGGCCGCTTCAGCCGCGGCCTGTCGAAGATGAGACAGGGCCTGACCGACAAGGTTCAGGCCCTCGCCGCGCGGGCCGGGCGGGTCGACGAAGACCTCCTGGAGGAACTGGAGGCCATCCTCATCCAGGCCGACGTGGGTGTCGCCGGGGCGACGGCCATCGTCGAGAACATCCGGGAGCGCTGTCGGAAGGACGGCATCGCCTCAGCCGGCGCCGTCAGGGACCTTCTCCGCGAGGAACTCCGCCGGCGGCTTGCGCTGGCCGAGGGTCCGAGCGTCGAAGGGGCCGCGGGTGCCGGGCGAGGGGCCGCGAAGCCGCTGGTGATCATGGTCGTCGGGGTCAACGGGACGGGCAAGACCACGACCATCGGCAAACTCGCCCACCGCCTGCGGGACGAGGGGAAGCAGGTCGTCATCGCTGCCGGCGACACGTTCCGGGCGGCCGCCGCGGAGCAGCTGGCCATCTGGGGCGAGCGGGCCGGCGCCACGGTGGTCCGCCACCAGGAGGGCGGGGACCCGGCCGCGGTGGCCTTCGACGCCGTCAAATCGGCGCAGGCTCATGGGGCCGATGTGGTCATCGTCGATACGGCCGGGCGGCTGCACACCAAGGTCAACCTGATGGAAGAGCTCAAGAAGGTCCAGCGGGTCCTGGCCCGGGAGGTGCCCGGGGCGCCGCACGAGGTGCTCCTCGTGGTCGACGCCACCACCGGCTTGAACGCCGTTCAGCAGGCCAAGGTCTTCCGCGAGGCGGTCGGGGTCACCGGGGTCGTCCTGACCAAGCTCGATGGGACGGCCAAAGGCGGCGTGGTCGTGGCCATCGCCGGCGAACTCGGCCTGCCGGTCAAGTACGTCGGCCTCGGTGAGACCGCCGAGGACCTCCAGCCGTTCTCGGCCGACAAGTTCGTCGCCGGGCTCTTTCCCGACGCCGCGCCGCCGGAAAGCTGAAGCCGGCTGAACCGCTCCGGCGCTGAAGGCCAGCGTGTCCTGTCCGGCCGCGGAAGCGCGGCCGGTTCGCTCTTTTTGCACGGGTGACTTGACGTCGCCCCGGCCGTCGTTTAGAATAGGTCCGTAAAGGATTTGTCCTTGACACCGTCAGATGGCGGCGCGATGCCGTGAAATGGCGGACGCCGCGATGGAAGGCGGGTCGCGCATGGACAAGCGAGTTTCGACGGGCGGCGTAAGCCGGCTCGAGCGGGCCAACCGGGTCATCCTCCTCGGCGACTATTACGGTCAACTTCTGACCGAGCGGCAACGAGACATCCTGTCGCTGCACTACGAGGACGACCTCTCCCTCGGGGAGATCGCGGAGAGGCTCGGGGTCAGCCGGCAGGCGGTGCACGACCTACTCTCCCGGTCCGAGGAGGCCCTCGAGGACTACGAAGCCCGTCTCGGGCTGGTGGCCCGCGACGGCGAGGCCAGGCGGCTGGTGGCCGCGCTGGCCAGGGCGGTGGCCGCGCTCGAACCCGGGAATCCCCAGAAGCCGCGGATGGAGCGCTTCATCAAGCGGCTCAAGGCGAGGTTCTAGAGATGTTCGAAAACCTCAGCGAAAAACTGCAGGAGACCTTCAAGCGCCTGCGCGGCCGGGGCAAGTTGACGCCGAACGACGTCAAGGAAGCCACCCGCGAGGTGCGACTGGCCCTGCTCGAAGCTGATGTCAACTACAAGGTGGCCAAGGACTTCATCGACCGGATCAACGAGCGGGCGGTGGGGGCCGAGGTCCTCGACAGCCTGACCCCGGCCCAGCAGGTCATCAAGATCGTCAGCGAGGAACTCACGGAGCTCATGGGCGGCACGGTGGCCCGTCTGAACCTGGCCCCCAAGCCGCCGACGGTGGTCATGGTCATCGGGCTGCAGGGCTCCGGCAAGACGACGACCGCCGGCAAGCTTGCCAACCAGTTGCGCTCCGGCGGGCGGCGCCCGCTCCTGGTGGCGGCCGACATCTACCGGCCGGCGGCCGTGGAGCAACTGCGCATCCTCGGCCACCAGCTCGACCTGCCGGTCTGGACCGGCGGGCCCGGGGAGGACCCGGTGGCCATCGCTTCGGCCGGCCTCGAGCAGGCCGACAAGCAGGCCCGTGACGTGGTCATCATCGACACCGCCGGCCGCCTGCATGTCGACGACGAGCTCATGGATGAGCTCGTGCGGATGAAGGCCGCCGTGGGCCCTCACGAGGTGCTCCTGGTGGTCGACGCCATGAGCGGCCAGGACGCCGTGACCGTCGCCGAGTCGTTCAACACGCGGGTCGGCATCGACGGGGTCATCCTGACCAAGCTCGACAGCGATGCCCGCGGCGGCGCGGCCCTCTCGGTCCGGGCCGTCACCGGCAAGCCGATCAAGTTCGTCGGGGTCGGCGAGAAGATGCAGGCCCTCGAGCCGTTCCACCCGGAGCGCATGGCTTCGCGCATCCTGGGCATGGGCGATGTCCTGACCCTCATCGAGAAGGCGCAGGCCAACTTCGATGAGAAGAAGGCGGCCGAGCTCGAGAAGAAGCTACGGGCCGCCGAGTTCACCCTGGAGGACTTCGTCGACCAGCTCCGGCAGGTCCGCAAGATGGGGCCGCTGGACCAGATCATGTCGATGTTCCCGGGGGCGGCAAAGATGAAGGGCGCCCTCCCCAAGGAAGTCGACGAACGTCAACTGGACCGGGCCGAGGCGATCATCAACTCGATGACCTCGGAAGAACGCCGGCGGCCGGAGATCATCGACGGTTCGCGGCGGCGCCGCATCGCCGGCGGCAGCGGGACCAGCGTGAACCAGGTGAACCAGCTGTTGAAGCAGTTCGAGACCACCCGGCGGATGATCAAACAGGTCATGAACATGGGTGACAAGGGTGTGAAATGGGGTCCGGCCGGTCCCGGTCGGTTGCCCCGTTCATAATCGGGCACCGCGAGAAGCGGTCCCCGAGGCCGCGCCTGGCGCGGCAATTCACGGTGGAGGTGTCGAACGGAGTGGCGGTCAAGATTCGTCTGAAGCGTGCCGGGGCCAAGAAGAGCCCGAGTTACCGAGTGGTCGTGGCGGACTCCAGGTCGCCGCGGGACGGCCGGTTCATCGAGGAACTGGGTTACTATGACCCGACCAAGGAACCGGCGATCTTCAAGTTGAAGGAAGACCGGGTCAAGGAGTGGCTCGCCAAGGGCGCGCAGCCGTCGGAGACGGTCAAGGCCCTTCTGGTCAAGGCCGGGCTCAAGAAAAAGGCGGCCGAAGGAACCGGCGCGGCCGAGGCGGCCGTTCCCGACAAGGTCTGATGGCCTGAGCTTTGACCGTTGGAGGTGTTACCGTGAAGGAACTGGTTGAGGTCCTCGCCAGAGCCCTCGTTGACAAGCCGGACGCCGTCCGGGTCACCGAGACCGGCGGCACCAGCACGGTCGTCCTCGAGGTGCGGGTCGACCCTGACGACATGGGCAAGGTCATCGGGCGACAGGGTCGGGTGGTCAAGGCCATCCGCACGGTGGTCAAGGCGGCCGGCATCAAGCAGGGCAAGAAGGTCTCCGTCGAGGTCGTCCAGTAGTGGCCGTCTTCATCCAGCGACCGGTGACCGTCAAGGCCAAGGTCACCGAGGCCTTGAAGAAACGGCTCGCGGCCGAGTTCCAGGAATCGCTGCGCCAGGCCGAGGCCGAACTGGCCCAGCTGGAAGCGCAGCTGAAGCGCCTCTCGGAGCAGTCCGAAGGCGGCCCGGAGCGGCGCGCCGCGGTGGAACGTCTCGAGGCGGAGCGCCAGAAGCGGGCGGACCAGAAGAACCGGCTCCTCGACAATATCAAGGAACTGGCTCGGCTGGAGCCCGGCGCGGAGATCACCCAGGGTACCGTCCAGGGCCTGGTCCAGGTCAAGGCGGGCGATGACTGGGACCGCGTCTTCGAAGCGGAGATCGTCGTCGAGGATGGTCGCGTCGTGGCCATCCGCGAATAGGAGGGGCTCAGGTGAGCGCTGGGTCACCTCAGGACAAGCTGGTGGACATCGGCAAGGTCGTCGCCATCCACGGCCTCAAGGGGCTCCTTCAGGTCCTGCCCTTGACCGATTTCCCGGAGCTCTACGCCGACCGGCGGCATGTGTACGCTGAGCGGTCGGACGGCTCGCGGGTGCCGGTCAAGGTCACCCGGGCCGTCCCGCACAAATCGCATTACCTCGTGGCCCTCGCCGGGGTGAACACGCGGAATGAGGCCGAGACCTTCGCCGGCGCCGTGTTGAAGGTGCCTGAGGCCGAGGTCCCACCGCTCCCCGAGGGGTCGTATTACCACTTCCAGCTCGTCGGCCTGAAAGTGACCGACGAGGCCGGTCAGGAACTGGGGCGCCTGCGGGAGATCGTCAGTGGGCCGGCCAACGACATCTATGTCGTCGACGGCGGCCCGCGTGAACTGCTCCTGCCGGCCACCAAAGAGGTTGTCAGGCGGATCGACCTCGCGGCCGGGGTCATCGTCGCCCGCCCCCTGGAGGAGTGGAAATGAGCGCTCTCCGGGTCGACATCATCACTCTTTTCCCGGCCATGTTCACGGGCCCTTTCAACGAGAGCATGACCAAGCGGGCCATCGACCGCGACCTCTTGGACATCCGGCTGCATGACCTGAGGGATTACACCCACGACCGTCACCGCACGGTGGACGATTACCCGTACGGCGGCGGGGCCGGGATGGTCCTGAAACCCGAGCCCGTCTTCGAGGCGGTTGAGGCGGTCGCCGGCCCGGACCGTTCGGCCGAACGCCCGCGGATCATCCTGCTCACCCCCCAGGGCCAGCGGTTGACCCAGGAGACAGTCGTCCGCTTGGCCGCCGAGAAGTGGCTGCTCCTGGTGTGCGGCCACTACGAGGGGATCGACGAGCGGGTCCGGTCGGCGCTCGTCGACGAGGAGGTCTCCATCGGCGACTTCATCCTGACCGGCGGCGAACTGCCGGCGATGGTCCTCGTCGACGCCGTGTCCCGGTTGATCCCGGGAGTGCTCGGCGAGGAGGAGTCGGTCCGCGAGGAGTCCTTCGCCGAAGGCCTCCTGGAGTATCCGCAGTTCACGCGCCCGCCAGAGTTCCGCGGCCTGACCGTGCCAGAGGTGCTCATCTCGGGGCACCACGAGAAGGTCAGGCTCTGGCGACGACGGGAGTCCCTATGCCGGACGCTCAGCCGACGCCCCGAGCTTTTGGCGACGGCCGACCTGACTGATGAAGACCGGCGGCTGCTCGAGGAGTTGCGCCGGGAGGCCCCCGGCGGGGAGCCCCCGGAGAAGGAGTCCCGATAGCCTGTCCAGGGCCTGCTCAGGTTGTCTTTTGCGGGGCCCTATGCTATAATTCTGGCTTGGACCGTTCATGGTCAAAGGAGGAAGTTCCGTGGACCTCATCAAGTTGGTCGAACAGGAGAACATGCGGCAGGATATTCCCGCCTTCAAGCCCGGCGACAGCGTCCGCGTGCTGGTCAAGGTGGTCGAGGGTGGCCGTGAGCGGACCCAGGCCTACGAAGGTATCGTCATCGCCCGCAGTGGTGGCGGGGCCAGGGAGACCTTCACCGTCCGCCGGATTTCCTACGGAGTCGGGGTCGAGCGTATCTTCCCGCTCCACTCACCCCGGGTCGAGAAGATCGAAGTCGTCCGGCGGGGCAGTGTGCGCCGGGCCAAGCTGCACTACCTGCGGAACCTGACCGGCCGCGCGGCCAAGGTCAAGGAGAGCAACGTCAGGGTGACCAGGGACTGAGGATTCAGTCCCTGTTCTCATTGTCGCAGCGTCTCATGGCCATGGGAGCTAGGGGGAAGCATAGCGAATGCCCGAGCGCGCCGAACGCAAGAGTCTGCTCCAAGACCTCGTGGAGACCATCGTCTTTGCGTTCATCGTGGCCATGCTCATCCGGACCTTCGTCATCGAGCCGTTTCTCATCAACGGGCCCTCGATGCAGCCCGAGTTCCACACCGGTGAGCGCCTCTATCTGAACCGGGCCGTCTACCATCTGCGCCAGCCGCGCCGGTTCGAGGTCATCGTCTTCCGCTATCCTTTCAACCCGTCGAAGGACTACCTGAAGCGAGTCATCGCCCTGCCGGGTGAGCGGATCGCCCTCAAGGGCGGCGTGGTCTACATCAACGGCCAGCCGCTGGCGGAGGACCATCCGATGGTTCATCAAGCCTTCGATTTCGCCGAGACACTGGTCCCGCCGGGCACCGTCTTCGTCCTCGGCGATAACCGGCCCAACAGCGAGGACAGCCGGATATTCGGGCCGGTCCCGCTGAAGAACATCAAGGGCAAGGCCTTCATCCGTTTCTGGCCGCTGAACACGGTCGGGCTGATCAAGTAGGGCGACCGAGGGCTGGGCCCGGGCGCCCGGATCACCGGGAGCTGAACGATGAAGGGGCAGTGGTACCCCGGGCACATGGCCCGGACGAAGCGCGTCGTCAAGGACCTCCTGAAGCACGTCGACGTGGTCATCGAGGTCATCGACGCCAGGGTTCCGGCGAGCAGTCGCAACCCGGACGTCGACGCCCTCGTTGGCGGGAAGCGTAGGATCATCGCCATGAACAAAGCCGATCTGGCGGCGGTCGCCGAGACCGCCCGCTGGTCGGCTTTTTTCGCCCGCCAGGGGCACCAGGCGGTGGTCCTGACGGCGACCGAAGGGAAGGGCATCCACGAACTGGCCGCGGCCGTCCAGGCCTCGGCGGGCGCGCGGGCAGGTGGACGGGCCCGCCGGGCGATGCTCCTGGGCATCCCGAACGTCGGCAAGAGTTCGCTCATCAACCGCCTCGTCCGGCGGGCGAAGACTCGCACGGGCGCCCTTCCCGGGGTGACCCGCGGACAGCAGTGGGTCCGGGTCGGCTCGGCCTTCGAACTCCTGGACCTGCCGGGGACTCTGCCTCCGCGCCTGAACGACCCGGACGTCGTCTTTCGCCTCGCGGTCACGGGCGCCCTGGAGGCCGGGGCTTTCGACGAGGTCGAGGCGGCGCGCAAGTTGATCGAGTACCTCCAGTCCGAACGGCCGGAGGTCCTCCAGGAGCGCTACGGGGTCGCGCCCGGGTCCCCTCAGGGGGTCCTGGACGGCATCGCCGCGGCCCGGGGGTTGCTGCGGGCCGGGGGAGGGACGCCTGACGCCACCCGCGCGGCCCAGGTGGTCTTGAGTGAGTTCCGGTCTGGGCGCCTGGGCCGCTTCACCCTCGACCCCGCGCCAAGCGCTTAGGCTCACGCACGTCGCGCGGTGGAAGCCGGGGCGAGGTCGTCGCGCGAGACCGAGGTACCGGCGGGGACGGTCTTCGTCCTCGGCGACAACCGGCCGGATAGCGAAGACAGCCGGAGGTTCGGCCCGGTTCCCCTGAGCGACCTGGTCGGTCGGGCTTTCGTGTGATACTGGCCCCTGAACGAAATCGGACCGGTCCACTGAGGGACCGGTCCTTTCTTTTCGCCCAGCCTCTGCCGGGGCAGGAAGAACCCACCGCGAAAGCGTAGATGCACCACAGGTGATGATTCGTGCGACCTTTTGACCGAATGAGCCTGGACGAAGTCCGCGCCGCCATCGCCGGCCTGGCGGCGGCGGAACGCGCCCGCGCCGCCGGGCGCCTGCGCCGAGACCCGCGGGCGGGGGCTCGCCGTCTGGCTGAGGTCATCCTCAACGAGGTGGCCCGAGAAGAGGCTGAAGAACTCCGCCTGACGGCCCTCGGGCGCTTCGAGGACGAGGCCCGGCGTGGCGGCGCCACGCTGGTGGCCGGGGTCGACGAGGTCGGGCGCGGGCCGTTGGCCGGCCCGGTCTACGCCGCCGCGGTCGTCTTCCCCCCGGGGGTCAGGATAGCCGGGATGGATGACTCCAAGCGCCTGACGCCCTCGGAACGTGAGAGCCTGTGCCCGCTGATCCGGGAGGCCGCCCTGGGCGTGAGCATCGGCCGCGCGGAGGTCGAGGAGATAGACACAGTGAATATCCGCCAGGCCAGTTTCCGGGCCATGCGCCGGTCCCTGGCCGGGCTCCCGGTGACCGCCGACTTCGTCCTCGTCGACGGCTTTCCCATCCCCGACCTGCACCTGGCCCAGCGGGCGATCGTCAAGGGGGATAGCCTCTCGCTCTCCATCGCCGCCGCTTCGGTCATCGCCAAGGTGGCCAGGGACGCCGTCATGGTCGAGTACGACCGCCGGTATCCGGGCTACGGCTTCGCCGAACACAAGGGTTATGCTACTGCCGAGCACATCGAAGCCTTGCGGCGCCTGGGTCCCAGCCCGATTCATCGCCGGAGTTTCAAGTGGGACGAGGATTCCCCACCCGAGCAGCTAAAGTTCGACGCCTTTATCTTCGATACTAAAGAAGAGGGGAGGGGCCGCTAACCTCAGTCAGGGCACCGTAGCGGAGGAACGCTAGTTGAAACTGGTAACCGTAGATCGACTGCAACCCGGGATGGTCGTGGCCAAGACCGTCTTCGGCGCCGACCGCCAGGTCCTCCTGGCCTCCGGGATGGTCGTCAAGCCGCAGTTCATCAGCCAACTGCGGCGTCGCGGCGTGCCCTCCGTCTATATCGTCGACGAGCGCTTCCCAGACATCGAGACGGCCGACGTCGTCTCGGCGGAGACCCGCGTCGAGGCCATGGCCGCGGCGAAGGAAGTCCTCAGCGAGGTCAAGGACCGGGCCAAGTCCGGCCTGGGCAAGCTCACCGGCACCGAGGCCCGGAAGGTCAAGGACCAGGTCAACAACATCATCGACGAGCTCATCCAGAACCGCGAACTGGTCGTCAACCTGACCGACATCCGGGCCGCCGATGACTACACCTTCGGGCATTCGGTCAATGTCTGCATCCTCTCCCTGATGACGGCCATCGGTCTGGGGTACGAGCCCCAACGCCTGCGTGAGCTGGGGATCGGGGCGATCCTCCACGACGTGGGGAAGACGCAGATTCCCGAGGAGATCCTGAACAAGCCCGGGGTCCTCTCGGCCGGGGAGTTCGAAGAGGTCAAGAAGCATCCCACCTATGGTTTCGAGATCGTCCGCCGCCAGGACGGTTTGAGCTCGCTCTCGGCCCACGTCGCCTACCAGCACCATGAGCGGAGTAATGGCGAGGGGTACCCGCGCGGGCTGATCGGTACGGAGATCCACGAGTTCGCCAGGATCACCGCCGTTGCCGACGTTTACGACGCCCTCGTCGCCGACCGCGTCTATCGGCGGGGCTTCCTGCCGGCCGACGCTCTGGATATCATCGCCGGCAACGCCGGCCGGTTCTTCGACCCGAAGGTGGCCAAGGCTTTCGGGGACAACATCGCCCCGTACCCGGTGGGCAGCCTGGTCCAGATGAGCACCAAGGAGGTCGCCGTCGTGGTCAAGGTCCGCCGGGCCTATCCGCGTCACCCCATCCTCCGAGTGATCAAGGACGGCCGGGGGCACCCGGTCGGCGAACCATATGACCTCGACCTGACCCAGCACCGCGACGTCCGAATCGCCAGGGCCATCGACGAACGTGGGCCGGTGGACCCCCGCGACGTCAAACAGTTGCTCTAGCAGCGAAAGAAGAGCTGACAGCACGAATCCGGGCCGGAAGCCCGGATTTTTTGTGTGCCCGGCAGGAGTGGCCGGCGAGGGGTCGAAAGCCCCCCCCGTCGCGGCAGGGGGTGTGAAGCGTGAACGCTCGGGAATACGGTCGCCTGGCCGAGGCTGTCGCCGCCGAGTTCCTTGCCGGGCGGGGATACCGGCTGGTCGCGGCCAACTACCGGTGTCGGGCCGGGGAGGTCGACCTCATCGCCTGGGACGGCCCGGTCCTTGTCTTCGTGGAGGTCAAGGCCCGGCGTCAGGGCCAAGCCGGGGCGCCGGTCGAGGCCATCGACGAGCGGAAGCTACGGCGCCTGCGGGCGGCCGCCGGTCATTACCTGGCGACGCACTTCCGGCGGGGAGAGCCACTCTGCCGGTTCGACGCGGTGTTGGCCGGCCCGGGTGCCGGCGGAGTCCGGTCTCCGGGCGCGCTGAGCCTCATCCGCGGGATAACCTAGGGGGGAGACCCATTGCTGGCGATGGCCCGCGGTTACGCCCTGCGCGGCATCGAGGCCGTGGAGGTCCAGGTCCAGGTCGACGTGACCAACGGGCTGCCGACCTTCGATATCGTCGGTCTGCCCGACGTGGGGCTCAGGGAGGCCCGGGAGCGGGTCCGTTCTGCCCTGCGTAATTCAGGCTTCGAGTTCCCCCTGCGGCGGGTGACGGTCAACCTGGCCCCGGCCGACATGCGAAAGGAAGGGCCGGGTTTCGACCTTCCCATCGCCCTGGCCATCCTCTCGGCCACCGGGGTGCTGCCGGAGGCCTCCCTGGGAGGCCTGGCCGCCGCCGGCGAGCTCGGGCTGGACGGGTCGTTGCGGCCGGTGGCGGGGGTCCTGTCGATGGCCATGGCAGCCGGCGGCGCACGCCTGCGGGGCCTGCTCGTGCCGGCCGGGAACGGCCGGGAGGCCGCGCTCGTCAAGGAGGCTTCGGTCTACCCCTGCCCGGACCTGAGGCAGGCCGTCCAGGTGGCGGCCGGGCAGAACCGGCCGAGCGGACCTCTGTCCGACCTGAACGACGAGCCGGCGGTGCACCGGGCCACCGGCGGCCGCGCGGACGAGCCGCCCGAAGACGACGAGGCCTGGGCCGACATCAGGGGTCAGGCCCAGGCCAAACGGGCGCTGGAGGTCGCTGTCGCCGGGGGGCACAACATCCTGCTGGTCGGGCCGCCCGGGACGGGTAAGACGTTGCTGGCCCGGCGGGTCGCCGCCCTGCTGCCCGACCTGCCGGTGGCCGAAGCCATCCAGGTGACCAGGTTATACAGCGTGGCGGGCCGGTTGCCCGGGGGGCGCCTGGTGGTCCGGCCGCCCTTTCGGGCCCCGCATCACACGACGTCCACGGCGGCCCTCATCGGTCGCCTCGGCACGCCGGGCGAGATCAGCCTCGCCCACCTCGGCGTGCTCTTCCTCGACGAACTCCCCGAGTTTCGGCGGGATGTCCTGGAGGCCCTCCGGCAGCCGCTGGAAGAGGGCTTCATCACGGTGGCCAGGGCCGGCGGCGCGGTGACCTTCCCGGCCCGCATGACCCTGGTGGCGGCGATGAACCCCTGCCGGTGCGGGCATCTCGGGGATCCTCGGCAAACCTGCGTGTGCACGCCCGGGCAGGTCCGGCGGTACCGGGCCCGCGTCTCCGGGCCCCTCCTCGATCGCCTGGAACTGCAGGTCGAGGTGCCGCGGCCGGATTTCGACGAACTGGCCCGGGGCCCGGGCGACGGGTCACTATCGGCCCTGCGGCGCCGCATCGCCGACGTCCATGACCTCGAACGTCGGCGCAACGGGGGAGTCCTCAACGCCCACCTGGACCGGCGGCGCCTGGGCCGGGTCGCCCGGCTCGAACCGGAAGCCGCCGACCTGCTGCGACGGGCGTTCGCCCGCTTCGGGTTGAGCGTCCGCGCGTATGACCGATTGACCAGGGTCGCCCGGACCATCGCCGACCTCGCCGGCGCCGATGGGATCGGCCCCGGGCACATGGCTGAGGCCCTTCAGTACCGGCTCCATGAGTTCGGGCCGGCGGAAGGGCCGCAGGAGGGGCTGGACGATGGAGTTCAGACGCGTTGCCTGCCCCGGGCGAAGAGGCTGTAGACGATGTAGCCGATGACGGCCAGGACGACCAGTCCGAGCAGCCCGCGGATGGCCCCGGCGGCCAGGAACCAGGCCAGGCCGAGGACGCTGGTCAACACCCAGCCCGCGGCGACGACGACGATGATGGCGATGATGGCGGCGGTCCATTTACCCAAAGAGATCACCTCCTCGCGGTCTTGTTGATGGCCTTGAGCACGGAAGCCGCCCCTGCCAGACGGGCGGCTTCTGCGTCTTCGGAAGGGTCAGAGCCCCTTTGGCTTGAAGGTCCTACAGGCGGTCTCGGCAGAGGTTCCCGCCTGCTCTTGGCGGCCCATCGTCCCGGCTTCCATGCTGACGCCGCCGCCGCCGACCGAGTTGACGACGTGGATGGATTCTGCCTCACAACGGTTTCCCTTACCCCAATAATTACAGGAGGACACTGAACACTTGACGTCGCTGGCCATTTGACTCCCCCCTTTCAGAGAGAGTTTTCACCGAGGGCCGGTGGATTATGCGATGGGGCATCCACTTGTTGGTCTAGCTGGTAGGTTCTTGATTGACGCTGGGCCAAGCCAGCATGTACAATGACCATGGGGGGGAGGGGCTTGGCACAAGACATCAAGACCGGGGGCAGACGGGGCCGGTCTCCGAAGGCCGTCCTCAAGGCCCGCAAGGAACCGGGCTATCTGGAGATCATCTGCGGCAGTATGTTCAGCGGCAAGTCGGAGGAACTCATCCGCCGGGCCAAGCGCGTGTTCATCGCCCGCAAGCGGGTCGTGGTCTGCAAGCCGAAGATCGACACGCGCTACGGGCATCGTCGGGTCAGTTCCCACGACGGCAAGAGTCTCAGGGCCCACTCCATCGATCAGTCCCGGCCCGAAGACATCCTGACCCTCGCGGCGACCAAGGATGCCGATGTCATTGCCATCGACGAGGTGCAGTTCTTCGGGGCCGAGATCATCCCGGTGGTGCAGAGACTGGTGGAGGCGGGACGGCGGGTCATCGTCGCCGGCCTGGACATGGACTTCGCCGGGCGCCCGTTCGGCAGCATGCCGGTCCTGATGGCCCTGGCCGATGAGGTGACCAAGCTCAAGGCGATCTGCGTCAAGTGCGGCGAACCGGCCACGTTCAACCAGCGCCTGATCAACGGGCGGCCGGCGGCCATCGACGACCCGATCATCGTCATCGGCGGTAAGGAGAGCTACGAGGCGCGGTGCCGCCGCTGCCATGAAGTCGCGCGGAAGTAACGCCAATGGGGGGCGGCCCGGTCGGGTCCACCCTCCTTCTGCTTTCAAGGGAAGGTGCGCCGTGAAACCATCCGTGGGGAAGACCGTGTTGACCGCCGCCGGGCTGGTCGCCGCCATCGGTGTCCTGGTCGGCCTCATCGTCGCCGGGTCCAGGGTGCTGGTGGCCCATGGGCGCCCCGCGGGCACGGTGGCCATCGGGGTGCCCTATCGCCTGAAGTCCCTCGACCCGTTGGGTCAGCCCCTTGACCTCAACCAGCCGGAGGCCATCAGCCCGTTTCGCCTGGTCTACGATACCCTGGTCATCACCGGACCGGACGGCCGGCTCTATCCGCATCTGGCCTCGCGATGGGAGGTCTCGCCCGACGGGCGTGAGATCACCTTCCAGTTGCGCGAGGCCCGCTTTCACGATGGGCGGCCGGTGGACGCGGCCGCCGTCAAGTACACGCTGGCCAGGCTCATGTCCGACGACAAGGCCAAAGCCCTGGCCGCGGCGCTGGGGCCGCTGAAGGACATCGTCGTCCTGGCCCCGGACCGCGTCAGGCTGGTCTTCGAGCGGCCTTACCCGCCCATCTGGAGCGTCCTCTCATGGTCCGGCCTGGGCATCGTTGCCCCGCCGGCGGCCGGCCGCCCGGCCGCGGACGCCGTCCTGGGCCCCCCGGGGAGCGGCCCCTACGTCCCGGTGAGCTGGTCGGAAGACACCCTGGTCCTCTCGCGGAACCAGGACTACCACTGGCTGCCGCCGTTCGCCAGGGACACGGACGGCCCCCGTCTCGAGAAGATCACCTTCCGGTTCCTGCCCGAGCCGGGCGCCCGGCTGGCGGCCTTTGAACATGGTCAGGTGGACCTGGCCGAGCTCGATCAGGCCGACTACGCGAAGGCCTCCACGTTCGCCGGGGCGGAGCTTCTCCTGGTCCCCCGGCCGTCCCTGACCTATCTGGGATTCAGGGTGACGGGTGGGAACGCGGTGGGAGAGGCCGTCCGTGAGGCCGCCGCGCGAGCCGTCGACCGGGTGGCCATCCTCAAGGCCGCGGCCGGTCCGGCCCGGGCGGAGACGTCAATCCTGCCGGTCGGCATGTGGTCCGTCGAGACGGGGCGGGCCCCCCAATCCGTCCGCTACAGCCCGGAGAAGGCTCGGTCGGTCCTGGCCGCCGCGGGCTGGAAGGACCTGGACGGCGACGGCCGGTTGGAGAAGCCGGGCCCGGGCGGGTCGCAACCGGAGAAGTTGAAGCTGGAGATCCTGACATACGGCTACGAGTGGGAGCGCAAGGTGGCCACCGAGGTGGCGGCCGAGCTGCAGGCGGTGGGTATCGACGCGTCGGTCACCCCCCTGGAGCCGAGGGAGGTCCTCGGACGCACGCGGGACGGCCAGGCGGGCGCGTTCGTCCTGACCTACGGCTGGTATGACCCGGACATCCTCTTCTACCTGTTCCATTCGTCGCGCCTCGGGCAGACCAACCGCTCGGGCCTGACCGACCCGGCCATCGACCGGGCCCTGGAGGAGGCCCTCCAGGTCGTCGAGCCGGCGGCGCGCTCGGAAGCCTACGCCTCCGTCGCCAAGGACATCCAATCGAGCTATGTCTGGGTACCGCTGGCCGGTCAGACGACGCCCGTGCTGGCGCGACGGAACCTGGCCGGCCTGTCCGTCGGCGGGGCCGACGAAGTGCTCCTCTACGGTGCCTATGCCCGGCCCGGGCGTTGAGGGGCCGCGGCAGGTGTCATCGCCGTGGGCGCGATGTTCGGTGGCCCGAAACTTTGGCCCCCTTCGCGCGTAGTACGGGGCGAACCCGCAAGGTGGATCAAGGAAGGTGACGTTTGGATGGTCGACGAACGGCGAATCGGCTCGATTCTGGCGACGGACGTCGGTAGCACCACGACCAAGGCCGTCCTCATCGAACAGAAGGACGGCGAATACCGGCTGGCCGCCAGGGGAGAAGCCCCTACGACCGTCGAGGCGCCGCACGAGGACGTCATGATCGGCGTGCTCGAGGCCATCCGCCAGGTCGAAGCGGAGACCGGCCGGGTCTTCCTCGAAGGGAGCCGGCTGATCACTCCGCGACAGGACGGCCGCGGCGTCGACGTCTTCGTGTCCACCTCCAGCGCCGGCGGGGGTCTGCAGATGACCGTAGCCGGCTTGGTCAAGGCGATGACCGGCGAGAGCGCCCAGCGGGCGGCCCTCGGTGCGGGGGCCATCGTCATGGACGTCATCTCCGTGGACGACTCCCGCCTCGTGGTCGAGCGCATCCGTCGCCTGAAGGAACTCCGCCCCGACATGATCCTGCTTTCCGGCGGCACCGACGAGGGGAACATCTCGGGCGTCGTGGCGCTGGCTGAATACATCGCCGCCGCTGGGCCACGGCCCAGACTGGGCGGCGATTTCCGCGTTCCCGTCATCTACGCCGGCAACGAGAAGGCCCGCGACTATGTCCAGGACACCCTGGAGGGCGTCTGCGACGTCCACTTCGTCGAGAACATCCGGCCGAGCCTCGACCGGGAGAACCTCGAGCCGGCGAGGGCGGAGATCCACCGGCTCTTCCTGGAACATGTGATGGCCAAGGCGCCGGGCTACGCGGCCCTCCTGGACTGGACGGCCCACCGGATCCAACCGACCCCGATGGCCGTCGGGAAGATGATGCGGCTGGCCTCGGATCGCTATGGCGTCAACATCCTGGGGGTCGACATCGGCGGCGCGACCACCGACGTCTTCTCCATCGTCAACGGCGTCTTCAACCGGACGGTCAGCGCCAATATCGGGATGAGCTACAGCCTGGCCAACGTCCTCGTCGAGGCCGGTCCGGCCAACATCGCCCGCTGGGTGCCGGGGGCCGCCTCCGAGCGAGACCTCCGCAACTGGGCGGCGAACAAGATGATAAGGCCGACGACGCTCCCGGAGGACCAGGAGGAACTGCTCCTCGAGCACGCCACGGCCCGCGAGGCCCTGCGCCTGTCCCTCGGGCAACACCACCAACTGGCGGTCACCCTCAAGGGCGTCCAGCAGAAGCGGACCTTCGACGATGCCCTGGAGCAGAAGATGAACGGCCAGCCTCTGGTCAGGACGGGGGTCGTCGACGTCATCATCGGCAGTGGCGGAGTGATCTCCAACGCCCCACGGCGTTCGCAGGCGGCCCTTATGCTGCTCGACGCCTTCGAGCCGGGCGGCATCTGCCGGCTGTATGTCGACAGCATCTTCATGATGCCGCACCTGGGCGTGCTGTCCGAGGTTGATCCGGCGATCGCCCTCGAGGTCTTCGAGAAGGACTGCCTCGTTCCCCTGGGCACCTGCGTCGCCCCCATCGGCCGGGCCCGTCCCGGCGACGTCCTGGCCACCATGACCGTGACCATGCCCGACGGGAGCAGCCGCAAGGAAGAGATCAAGGGCGGGACGCTCAAAGTCGTCCCCCTGGCGACCGGGCAGCAGGCCAAGGTGGTCATCGACCCGGCTCGCGGGATCGACCTCGGGCGAGGCCCCGGGCGCCGGATCGAGGGAGAGGTCGGCGGTGGCGTGGTCGGGCTCATCCTCGATGGACGCGGCCGGCCGCTGGCCTTGCCGCCGGACGCGGAGCGCCGGAGCCAGGCCCTGCTTGAATGGTGGAAGGCCCTCGAAGCGTATCCGGCCGACCGCGTGGGCCGGAACGAGGGCCCGGAAGGGAGGGCTCACTGATGGCCATCGCCCGTCAGCTTCGCCCGCTCAAGGGCACGATCATCCGGCGTGAACGGCTGCTGCCGTTGCCCGGCGACGTCCTCGTCACGGAAGGCCAGGACGTGGCCGCCGACACGATCATCGCCAGGACCGAAGAACTGCCGGGGGAGCCCTATGTCATCGACCTTCGGGCCGAGCTGAAGGCCCCGAAGTTGGCGGCCGAAGACGTCGACCGCGCCGTCCTGAAGAAGGTCGGGGAGCAGGTCAAGGCCCAGGAGGTCATCGCTCGGCACAGCCACGGCTTCTGGGGCGAGGTGGCCACCTGCAAGTCCCCGGTGAGCGGGACGGTCGAGTTCATCTCCCGCTCGTTCGCCCGGATCCTGATCCGGGAGGACCCCCGTTCCGCCCAGCCGACGGCCATCGTCGCGGTGGCCAGGAAGCTGGATGTCTGGCCGTCCAGCCTGAAGACCTACATGCGTTTCCGCGAAGGCGATGAGGTCCGCCAGGGGATGGTCCTGGCGGCCAGCCCATCGACGGCCGGGATGGACTACGCCTATTCGCCCATCAGCGGGATCATCGAGAAGGTCTGCACGAAGACGGGGACGGTGACCATCGTCCGACCGGTGAAAGAGACGACCGTTGACGCCTACTTCGCCGGCCGCGTCGAATCGGTCATCCCCGAGCGCGGGGCGGTCATCGCCGCCACCGGGACGCTCATCGAGGGCGTCTTCGGGATCGGCTTCGAACACCACGGGCCGCTGGCCGTTCTGACCCGCAGCCCGGAGGAGGACCTCGACCCGGCGGCGATCACGGACGCCCACGAGGGCAAGATCATCGTCGCCGGCCGGCGCGTGACCCTCGAAGGCCTGCGACGGGCGGTCGATGCCGGCGCCTGCGGGGCCATCTGCGGGGGAGTCGACAACCTGGACCTCGTCGAGTGGTTGGGCCAGGAGATCGAGGTCGGCATCACCGGCCAGGAGGACGTGGACTTCACCCTCATCCTAACGGAAGGCTTCGGGGCGACGCCGATGGACGAAGCGGTCTTCGCGACGCTGTTGGCCGCCGACGGCCGGGTCTCCTCGGTCAATGGCTCGACGCACGTGCGGGCCGGGGTCATCCGTCCGGAGGTCGTCATCGTCGGCCCACCGGCGGGCCTCGGCGAGTCGGGCACGGCCGAGGCCGGGACCGCCGAATGGGGCGGTGCGGCGCGGCTGGAGCCGGCCCTGGTCGAGGGGGCTGCGGTCAGGTTGGTCGGGCCGCGGCGGTTCGGCCAGCGCGGACAGGTGGTCGAAGTGCCGGCGGAGCGACAGGCCCTCGGCACCGAGGCCCGCGTCAAGGTGGTCCGCGTGCGGCTTGAAGATGGGACGGTCATCAGCGTGCCGCAGGCCAATGTCGAGGTGCTCTGAGTCGCCGCTTGGTCGCCGCTTCCTTGACGAGCTTTCGCGGGGCGTGGTAAAATGTACTCGTTGTGCGTGCTGGCCCGATGTTTCTGGGCTGGCTAAGGTCATACTTGCGGGCCCGACGACGGAGAATAGGGACACGATTGATCTCGTCGGCGCCAAGATATGGAGAGTTGTGGCATGGCGACACGTTGTGACATCTGCGGTAAAGGCCCCATCACCGCTCGGAGGATCATCCGTCGCGGCGCGGCCAAGCGGCGCGGCGGGGCCGGTCAGAAGATCACCGGTTCGACCCTTCGGCGCCAGTATCCGAATGTGCAGACGGTGCGGATCGTGGTCAATGGGACGCCACGAAAGCTGACCGTCTGTACGAGTTGCCTCAAGGCCGGTAAAGTTGAACGGCTCCGGATGGGAGCCAAGGTCTGAGGGCCGAAAAGGACCGCAAGGTCCTTTTTTGATGCCCAAACCCGCAGGCCGACCAGTGAGGCGTTTTATGTAAAGCGACAAAAGGCTTCTTTCGCCGTCACATAACGCGGACCAGGATGCCCGCAAAAACCAGTTATAGCTGCGCGTTCGGGCTGCGACGGGGCCGACCTCCAGGCCGTCTCACTGGGGGAAGAAGGAAAAAGAGCCACGCCGTAGAAAGCATGCCGCCCGCACCATTGAGGGTCATCGGGACCCGGTGCGGGAGGCGATCTAATGGCGGTCAAGGAGCTTCTGGCGCTGGCGAGCGTCCCCGGCATCGGGGCGCGCCGGGTGGCTTGGATTCGTGAGCGCTTCGGCTCGGTCGAAGCGGCCATGCGGGTGTCCCCGGCGCAACTTGCGGAGGCGGCCCGCGTGGGCGAGGCCCTCCTTCAGCCGGCGGGCTGGCCGGCCCGCTTGGAGGAAGCCGAGCGCGAACTGGCCCGGCTGAAGGCCTTCGGTGGATGGGCCCTGGGGGTGGACGAGCCCGGCTACCCTGAACTGCTGCGGTGCATCAGTGACCCGCCACCCGTCCTCTTCGGCTTGGGCGACCCGGGATGTCTCGGGGAGATTTCGGTGGCGGTGGTCGGGACTCGCCGGGCGACGGCGTACGGTCTCGAGGCCACGCGGCGGATCGCCGGCGGCCTTGGCCGGAGCGGGGTCGTCACCGTCAGCGGCCTGGCCTACGGCATCGATGGGGAAGCCCATCGGGCGGCCCTGGCGGCCGGCGGGAAGACGGTCGCCGTCCTAGGCTCAGGCCTCCGCCACGTCTATCCAAGCGAGAACCGTCCTTTGGCTGAGAGGATGACCAGGACGGGGGCCGTCGTCAGCGAGCACCCCCTGGACACCAAGCCGCGACCCGGTCATTTCCCAGCCCGCAACCGCGTCATCAGCGGTCTTTCGCGGTGCGTCGTGGTGGTCGAATCAGAAGAGCGGGGTGGGGCCATGATCACCGCCGACTGCGCCCTCGAACAGGGTCGCGAGGTCATGGCCGTGCCCGGCCCGATCACCAGCCGCTTCAGCCGAGGCCCCAATAGCCTCATCAAGCAGGGCGCGACGGTGGTCACCGAGGCCGCCGACATCCTTGAGGCCATCAGCTGGGGGGACGGCGGACGGAGCGTCGCGGCCGCGGGCCGGCCCGCCCGCGACATCCGCGGGCTCCTGGGCCCTGACGCCGAACTGGTCTACAGATCCCTCACCGGGCTTCCGACCGGGCCCGACGAGATCATCCAGGCGACCAGCCTGGATCCGTCGGCGGTGGCGGCGGCCCTCGGCGCCCTGGAGGTCGAAGGCCTCATCCGGCGGGCGCCTGGACCCAGTTACATGCGTCTGGCCGAAGACTAGGACAACGTCTAGGAGGTAACCCCTTGGCGAAGCCCCTGATCATCGTGGAATCACCCGCCAAAGCGCGGACCATCGAGAAGTTCCTCGGCCGGCGCTACGCGGTCAAGGCGTCGATGGGTCATGTCCGCGACCTGCCCAAGAGCCAGTTCGGGGTGGACGTGGACCAAGACTTCACGCCGAAGTACATCACCATCCGCGGCAAGGGGGATGTCCTGAAATCGCTGCGCGAGGGGGCTCGCAAGGCCTCCAAGGTCTTCCTGGCCACTGACCCTGACCGTGAGGGCGAGGCCATCTCCTGGCATCTCGCCAAGGTCCTCGGGCTCGACCCAGATGGGCAGTGCCGCATCGAGTTTCATGAGATAACCAAGGACGCCATCGGTAAGGCCATCAAGAAGCCGCGGGCCATCGACGCCAACTTGGTCGACGCCCAGCAGGCTCGGCGCATCCTGGACCGCATCGTCGGCTATCGCCTGTCGCCGCTGTTGTGGCGCAAGGTCAGGCGAGGGCTGTCGGCCGGCCGCGTCCAGTCGGTGGCCGTCCGCCTGATCACCGACCGCGAAGAAGAGATCAGGGCCTTCATCAAGGAAGAGTACTGGACCATCGAGGCCCAGATGAAGACGGGCGATCAGGGCCAGCCGTTCGTGGCCCGCTACGTCGGTCCGAGCGGGCAGAAGGTCGACCTGAAGACCGAGGACGAAGTGAACCGGATCCTGGCGCGGGTGCGTCCCCAGCCGTTCACCGTCGGCAACGTCAAGAAGCGTGAGCGCCATCGCACGCCGCCCCCGCCCTTCACCACCTCGAGCCTCCAGCAGGAGGCCTCGCGGAAACTCGGCTTCACGGTCCGGCGGACGATGTCCATCGCCCAGCAGCTCTACGAAGGCCTCGACCTCGGATCGGCGGGAACGGTCGGTCTCGTGACCTACATCCGTACCGACTCGACCCGGGTCGCCGACGAGGCTCGGCGTGAGGCCCGGGCGTACATAAAGGAGAAGTTCGGGGCCGACTATGTCCCGGAGCAACCGCGTGTCTACGAAGAGAAGCGCGGCGCCCAGCTGGCCCACGAGGCCATTCGGCCGACGAGCCTGGAGCGGGGCCCCGAGGTCGTCAAGGAGTTCCTCACCGCGGAACAGCTCAAGCTGTACCGGTTGGTCTGGGAGCGTTTCCTGGCCAGCGAGATGAGCCAGGCCGTGCTGGACACGGTGGCCGCCGACATCGCCGTCGGGGACGAGACCTTCAGGGCCAGCGGCTCGACGGTCCGGTTCGCCGGCTTCATGGCCATCTACACCGAGGGCCAAGACGAGGAGAAGCCGTCCGAGGAGGAGGGTTTCCTCCCCGACTTCCAGGAGGGCCAGCGGTTGGAGGTGCTGGGCGTCGAGGGCAAGCAACATTTCACCCAGCCGCCGCCGCGCTACACCGAAGCCATGCTGGTCAAGACCCTGGAGGAGAAGGGCATCGGCCGGCCCAGCACCTATGCCCCGATCATCGAGACCATCCAGTACCGCGGGTACGTGTTCAAGGAAGACCGCCGGTTTGCCCCGACCGAGCTGGGCATCCTGGTCTTGGACCTCTTGAAGGAGCATTTCCCGAAGATCATCGACGTCGCCTTCACGGCCAGCCTCGAGGAGGAACTCGACGGGATCGAAGAGGGCGACCGGCGCTGGCAGGCCGTGGTCGGCCAGTTCTACGAACCATTCGCGGCCGACCTCAAGCGGGCCGAGGAAGTCATCGGGCCGCTGGAGATCCCCGAGGAAGAGAGCGACGTCGTCTGCGACAAGTGCGGGCGGAAGATGGTCGTCAAGTACGGCCGCTTCGGCAAGTTCCTCGCCTGCCCGGGGTTCCCTGAATGCAAGAACACCAAGCCCATCGTCGAAGTGCTGAAAGCCAAGTGTCCGGCCTGCGGGGGCCAGATGGTCGAGCGAAAGAGCCGCAAAGGCCGGCGCTTCTATGGCTGCAGCAACTACCCGGAATGTACCTTCGTCTCATGGCAGAAACCCATGGACCGGAACTGCCCGACCTGCGGCGCCTTCCTGGTCCAACGGAAGAGCAAGACGGAGGGCGTCTCCTACCAATGCTCGCGCGAGGGTTGCGGCTACACTGAGTACGGCGAGCCGGAGGGCGACGAGCCCAGCTGATAAAAGCGCCGTGACGGGGGGCTGACGCCGTGGATCGAGTGACCGTCATCGGCGGTGGCCTGGCCGGGGCGGAGGCCGCCTGGCAGGCCGCCGAACGCGGAGTGCCGGTCTACCTGTTCGAGATGCGCCCCCTCAAGTCCACGCCGGCCCATCACACGGGACTCCTGGCCGAGTTGGTCTGTTCCAACTCCCTCGGGGCGGATGGGCGGGAGAACGCCTCCGGCCTTCTGAAGCATGAACTGAGGTCCCTGGGGTCGATGGTCATGCGGGCGGCCGATGCCAGCCGGGTACCGGCCGGCGGCGCCCTGGCCGTCGACCGGGAGGTCTTCGGCCGGGCGGTGACGGCCGCCGTCGAAGGCCACCCCAGGATCACCATCATCCGTGAAGAGGTCACGTCCCTACCTGAGACCGGGCCGGTGATCGTGGCCACCGGGCCGCTCACCTCGGAGGCCCTGGCCCAGGCCATCGCCAGCTTTACCGGCAGTGAGGCTCTGTTTTTCTTTGATGCGGCGGCGCCCATCGTCACCCTCGAGAGCGTCGACCTCGGCCGGGTCTACCGGGCTTCGCGCTATGGCAAGGGCGGCGGGGAGGACTACCTCAACTGCCCGCTCTCGGTGGAGGAGTACCGGGCCCTGCGGGAGGCCCTGATCACCGCCGAACAGCACCCGCGCGAGGAATTCGAGAAGACGGCGTTCTTCGAGGGCTGTCTGCCCGTCGAGGAACTGGCCCGCCGCGGCGAGGAAACCCTCCGCTACGGACCATTGAAGCCGGTCGGCCTACCTGACCCACAGACCGGCCGGCTACCCTATGCCGTGGTCCAGCTGCGTCAGGACAACCGGGAGGGGACCCTCTACAACCTCGTCGGTTTTCAGACCAGCCTGCGGTTCCCTGAGCAACGCCGGGTGTTCCGCCTCATCCCCGGCCTCGAGAAGGCGGAGTTCGCCCGTTACGGGGTCATGCACCGCAACACCTACCTGCGTTCGCCCGGGCTCCTGGAGGCGACGATGATGACCCGCTCGCGGACCGACCTCCTCTTCGGCGGGCAGATCACCGGGGTCGAGGGCTACCTGGAGTCGACCGCGACCGGACTGGTCGCCGGGATCAACGCGGCCCGGCTGGTCGCCGGCCTGATCCCGTTGACTCTACCCCGGGAGACGATGATCGGGGCCCTCTGCCGTTACGTCTCCAAGGCAGACCCGGCCCACTTTCAGCCGATGAATGCCAATTTTGGGATATTGCCACCGGCTCCGGGCATACAAAAGAAACTGAAGAAACAATTCTTGATATTGCGCGCTGTGAAAACCCTTGAAGAGTTCATGAATATTGCGAATTGAACCTGGACACCGCGAAAGCGGGGTGCTACAATATGGTGACGGATGGGGAAAGAGGCAGAACAGAAGTCGAAACGCTCACCGAGGGTTTCTTCTTCCACCTGAGGGCAGAGCGCAACGCTTCGCCTCGCACTCTTGAGGCCTACGGGCACGACCTGGCACAGTTCTTTTCCTTTGTTGAGCAAGCACTCGGAGGGCACCGAGCCCTCGAACCCATCAACCACCTTCTGATCAGGTCGTACCTGGCTGACCTGCAACGCCGCCGCTACAGCCGTCGAAGCATTGCCCGGAAGATGGCCGCCGTGCGGTCGTTCTTCAAATACCTGTGCCGCGAGGAGATCATCGAGCAAAGCCCGATGGTCGGCGTTTCCACGCCGCGGCTGGAGAAGAAGCTGCCGGCCTTCCTCTACACCAACGAGATCGAGACCCTGCTGGCCCAGCCGGACACGCGGACCCCGCGCGGGATGCGCGACCGAGCCATCCTCGAGATGATCTACGGCTGCGGGCTGCGGGCCTCGGAGGCGGTCGGGCTGAACCTCGACGACCTGGACTTCGAAACCGAGTACGTCCGGGTCTTCGGCAAGGGCTCCAAGGAGCGGCTCGTGCCCATCGGAACGGGGGCCCTCCGGGCCATGGGCGGGTACCTCAAGGTCGGACGGAAGGCCCTCGGGGCCGCGGACAAGGCGGTCTTCGTCAACAGGTACGGCCAGCGTCTCAGCGACCGCGGCCTGCGCCGGCTCCTCCAGAAGTACATCCGCCAGACGGCCATCGCCCGACGGATAACGCCGCACGCCCTCAGGCATTCGATGGCTACGCACATGCTGGAGAACGGGGCCGACCTGCGGACCATCCAGGAACTCCTGGGCCACGCCAGTCTTTCGACCACGCAGATCTACACCCATGTGGGTCGCCAGACGATCAAAAAGCAATACGACCGGGCCCACCCGCGGGCTTAAGGAGGGACTGCCGGTGGAGGAGAACCTCCGGCTGATGGGAACGACCATCGTCGCCGCCAGGCGAGGCGGGCACGCGGCCATCGCCGGCGACGGCCAGGTCACCCTGGAACGCACGGTCCTCAAGCACCGGGCCAAGAAGGTCCGGCGGATCCACGACGGCAAGGTCCTGGCCGGGTTCGCCGGGTCGGTGGCCGACGCCCTGGCCCTCTTCGAACGGTTCGAGGCCAAGCTGGAGGAGTTCCAGGGGAACCTCCCCCGGGCGGCCGTCGAAGTGGCCAAGGAGTGGCGGACGGACCGCGCTCTTCGCCGGCTGGAGGCGCTCCTCGTGGTCGCCGACCGTGACCACCTTCTGGTGGTCTCGGGCAACGGCGAGGTCATCGAGCCGGATGACGACCTGGTGGCCATCGGTTCGGGCGGGCCCTACGCCCTGGCCGCGGCCCGGGCGCTGGTCGCCCACACCGACCTGCCGGCCCGTGACCTGGTCCGCGAGGCGCTTCAGATCGCCGCGACCATCTGTATCTATACCAACGACCAGATCACCATCGAGGAGCTTTGAACAATGCCGAACGCCGGTGAGGACCTGACCCCGCGGCAGATCGTCAAGGAACTCGACAAATACATCGTCGGACAGCAGAAGGCCAAGCGCTCGGTGGCAATCGCTTTGCGCAACCGCTACCGCCGTCGCCATCTCGAGGGGGCCATCCGCGATGAGATCGTCCCGAAGAACATCTTGATGATCGGCCCGACGGGCGTCGGCAAGACCGAGATCGCCCGGCGCCTGGCCAAGATGGTCCGGGCCCCCTTCGTCAAGGTCGAGGCGACCAAGTTCACCGAGGTCGGCTACGTCGGCCGCGACGTCGACTCGATGGTCAGGGACCTGGTCGAGACGGCCATCCGGATCGTCCGGGCGGAACGGATGGAATCCGTCCAGGACAAGGCGGCGCAGGCGGCCGAGGCGCGTCTACTGGACGTGGTCGCTCCGTTGCCGCGCCGGGAGGTGGCCCCGCGTAACCCGCTGGAGGCGCTCTTCGGCAGCCTGTCCGGCCAGCGAGACGAGCGGGATGACGACGAGGACTTCCGGGAGCAGCAGGTCGAAGCCGGCCATCACCGGGATACGGCGCGCCGTCGCCTGGCCGCCGGGGAACTCGAGAACGACATGGTCGAACTCGAGGTCGAAGCCGGCGGGCCGTCGACGGTGGACATCCTCTCCGGGGCGGGGATGGAGGAGATGAGCATCAACCTCCAGGGCCTCTTCGGCGGGATGCTCCCGAAGAAGAAGCGGAAGCGCAAGGTGACGGTGGCCGAGGCCCGGAAGATCCTGGCCCAGGAAGAGGCGGCCAAGCTCATCGACATGGACGAGGTCACCGCCGACGCCGTGACCAGGGCCGAGCAGACCGGCATCATCTTCATCGACGAACTCGACAAGGTGGCCGGGCGCGAGGGCGGACACGGACCCGACGTTTCTCGGGAGGGCGTCCAACGCGACATCTTGCCGATCATCGAGGGTTCGACGGTGATCACCAAGTACGGGCCGGTGAAGACGGACCACATCCTCTTCATCGCCGCCGGGGCCTTCCACGTCTCCAAGCCATCCGACCTCATCCCCGAGTTGCAGGGGCGCCTGCCCATCCGGGTGGAACTCGACGCGCTCTCCCGGGATGACTTCAAGCGCATCCTGACCGAGCCGGAGAACGCCCTGACCAAGCAGTACTCGGCGTTGCTCGGCGCGGACGGGGTCAACCTGAGGTTCACCGAGGACGCCATCGACGAGATCGCCGGCCTGGCCGAGAAAGTCAACCAGCAGGCCGAGAACATCGGCGCGCGACGGCTGCACACGGTGATGGAGCGTCTCCTGGAGGACCTGTCCTTCGAGGCGCCGGAGGTCGCCCGGCCGCAGATGGTCGTCGACCGCCAGTACGTGCAGACGAAGTTGTCCGATATCGTCAAGGATGAAGACTTGAGCCGCTACATTCTGTAGAGGGCGGCTCGAGATGAAAACCGGTTACAGGCAAGCACATGCGGGAGGGGAATCAGATGCGTAGCCTACTGGAGAAAACACGTCAAATCTCGAAGCTGGTCCAACGGACAGTCGGACATCCCGTGCAGTTCGAAGAGATGTCCACGGTCCTTTCGGACCTTATCTCAGCCAACATCTACTTGGTCTCCAACCAGGGGCAAGTCCTGGGTTACGCCCTGGTCCATGAATTCGAGTGCGAGATCATGCGGGACGAGGTCCTCAAGACCGGGCGTTTCCCGGCCGAGTACACCCAGGGCCTCCAGCGGGTCGACGAGACCCTGCCCAACGTCACCCAGGAACAGCAGCGGTGCGCCTTCAAGAAGAACGAGGACTGCATCGCCTCCCTGAAGGTCACCACCCTGGTGCCGGTCTACGGCGGCGGGGAACGCCTCGGCACGCTCATCCTGGCCCGTTTCGGGACGAAGTTCAGCGAAGAAGACCTCATCCTGGCCGAGTACGGGGCCACCGTGGTCGGCATGGAGACCATGCGGGCCAAGGCTGAGCGCGTGGAGGAAGATGCGCGCAAGAAGGCCGCCGTCCAGGTGGCCATCGGGACGCTGTCCTACTCCGAGTTGGAGGCGGTCCAGCACATCTTCGACGAGCTCCAGGGGAACGAGGGGCTGCTCGTGGCCAGCAAGATCGCGGACCGCGTCGGCATCACCCGCTCGGTCATCGTCAACGCCCTGCGCAAGTTCGAGAGCGCCGGGGTCATCGAGTCCCGGTCGCTGGGGATGAAGGGCACCCACATCAAGGTCCTCAATGACCGGCTGATCAAA
>JAJYMC010000065.1:60413-234156 GCA_021787335.1 Bacillota bacterium
TCAAGATGAGGAGGTAGGCCCCACCCCTCGGGCCGGCGCCCGGGGGTGTCCGGAGGTCCTCATACGTCAGGCGGGCCGGCCCCCGGGAAGGGTGGCCGGCCCGGTGCGTGTGGGGCCTCCCGTCATAATCGGGCCAGCCTCCCGGTAGAATAAGGCCGAGGAACGCTTGTCCGGGGGTGGAACGATGGGTGCTCGCCGCTTCGTCCTTGGGTTCGCCCTGGGGGTCATCACCACGCTGTTGGCCATGGGCCTTGCGGCCCTTGGCGTGGCTCACCGGGGGATCGGGCTCGCCGTGGACCTCGAGCCGCTGGCGGCCTCCGTGCGGGAGGAGGTCCGGGCGCAGGCCGCCGAGGCCCTGCCGGACCTGATCGAGGCAGCCAAGCGGGCCGTTCCCACCGAGGTGGCCGCCGAGGTGAAGGGGAAGCTGGGTGGGGCCAGCCTGCAGATAGCTGACCTGACCCTGGCCTTCCCCCCGTCGGTCGTCGCCGCCCTCGAGGCGCGCGTGGTGGTGATGGTCGAGGCGGTCGTCAATGAGGTCTTCGACCAGATGGACACCGACGCGGCCGCCGATGAGCTGGCCGATCAGGCCGAGAGGATGGTCCGTGAGCGTTTTTTGACCGCCGCCACGGGGACGCCGGTGGAAGTCAGAGTGCTGCCGTGGCTGACCGTGCCGGTCATGCTCACCGGGAAATGATGGTCATCGGCCGACCGGCCGGCGCTGACGGTCGGCGGCGGTCGGCGGCGGGCTGTCTGTTGCCAAGCCGTGCCGGGCCATGGTATACTGTCATTTGGCGTCTTTTCCAAAACACACGTCGGCGGACCGGCCGGTGGTGCCCCTTGAAGAAAGGGGTTCCGGCCCGGGAAGATGCCGGCGGAGGACAAAACCAGCGGGGGGGAGGTGAACACAAATGTCGGTCATTTCCATGAAGCAACTCCTTGAGGCGGGCGTCCATTTCGGGCACCAGACCAGGCGTTGGAACCCAAAGATGGCTCCTTACATCTTCACCGAGCGGAACGGCATCCACATCGTGGACCTGCAGAAGACGGTGAAGAAGGTCGAGGAAGTCTACAACCACGTCCGCAGCTTCTCCCAGCAGGGTGGAACGCTTCTCTTCGTGGGGACCAAGAAGCAGGCCCAGGATGCCGTGCGCGAGGAAGCCGCGCGGTGCGGGATGTTCTACGTCAATCAGCGTTGGCTCGGCGGGATGCTGACCAACTTCTCGACCATTCGCCGCCGCATCGAGCGGCTCCATGAGCTCGAGCGGATGGAGCAGGACGGCACCTTCGCCCTCCTGCCGAAGAAGGAAGTCGCCGGTTACATGCGGGAGAAGGACAAGCTCTCCAAGTACCTCGGCGGCATCAAGGAGATGCGCAAACTGCCTTCCGCCCTCTTCATCATCGACCCGCGGAAGGAGAAGATTGCTGTCTCCGAGGCCAGGAAGCTCAAGATTCCGGTCATCGCCATCGTCGATACCAACTGCAACCCGGACGAGATCGATCTGATCATCCCGGGCAATGACGACGCCATCCGGGCGGTCAGGCTGCTGACGAGCAAGATCGCCGACGCGGTCATCGAAGGCCGCGCGGCCATCGAGCCCGAGGAGCAGCCGGCGGCCGTCGCAGCGGCGCCTTCGGAACAGCCGGTGGTGTGACGTTTCAGGCCGCGGTCCGCGCGACGGGCGCGGCGGCCGGTGATAACTGCCAGTGTAAGCCAGGGCCGGGCCGGCGAACCAGGCCCGGCCCGTTCTTCGGCCCGGCCGAACCGGGCTGCTTTGGAGGGAAAGAAATGGCCGAGATAACCAGCGAGATGGTGAAGAAACTCCGCGAGCAGACCGGCGCGGGGATGATGGACTGCAAGCACGCTCTGACCGAGACCGGCGGCGACTTCGACAAGGCCGTCGAGGTCCTCCGGACCAAGGGCCTGGCTTCGGCGGCCAAGAAAGCCGCCCGCGCCGCCAACCAGGGGGTCGTCGGCTCATACATCCACGGCGGTGGCCGTGTCGGCGTCCTCATCGAGGTCAACTGCGAGACCGACTTCGTGGCCCGGAACGAGGAGTTCCTGGCCCTGGTCCACGACCTGGCCATGCAGGTCGCCGCGGCCAGCCCGGAGTGGGTCAGCCGCGAGGAAGCCCCAGCCGAGGTGGTCGAGAATGAGCGGCGGATCCTCAAGGCGCAGGCCGAGACGGAGTCCGGCGGCAAGAAGCCGCCCCAGGTGATCGAGAAGATCGCCGAGGGCCGGCTGGACAAGTTCTTCAAGGAGCGCTGCCTGCTGGAGCAACCCTTCATCAAGGACCCCGACCAGACGGTGAAGGACCTCATGGCCGCCAAGGTCGCCAAGATCGGTGAGAACATCACCGTCAAGCGTTTCGCCCGCTTCATGGTGGGTGAGGACGCTGCCAAGGGGTGCTGAACGAGAAGAGAAGACAACACCCGGTGTTGTCTTCTTTCTTTGTCCGTGTCCCGCCGACTGAGGCCGCCCCGCGCGCGGGCGAGGTAGGAATCGGGTCCGGGCTGTAGAAGATAATATGGGGAAAGCGGGAGGTAATCGCTGGATGGAAGGCTCCAAGTACCGGCGGGTCGTGCTCAAGCTGAGCGGCGAGGCCTTCGGCGGGACTGCCGGGGCGGGTATCGTCCCGGAGGTCATCGTCTCCGCCGCCGAGCAGATCAAAGAGGTCAGAGCCCTGGGCGTCGACGTGGCCGTGGTGGTCGGCGGCGGCAACATCTGGCGCGGCGCCAGCGGCAGCTTGAAGGGCATGGACCAGGCGACCGCCGACTACATGGGGATGCTGGCCACCTGCATCAACTCCCTGGCCCTCCAGGACGCTCTGGAGAAGCTGGGGGTCGACACGCGGGTCCAGACGGCCATCGAGATGCGGGCGGTGGCCGAGCCGTACATCCGGCGCCGGGCCATCCATCACCTGGAGAAAGGCCGCGTGGTCATCTTCGCGGCCGGCACCGGCAACCCTTACTTCTCGACCGACACCGCGGCCGCCCTCAGGGCCGCCGAGATCGGGGCCGAGGTCGTCCTCAAGGCCACCAAGGAGGAGGGTGTCTACGACTCCGACCCGCGGAAGAACCCGAAGGCCGTCTTGTACGACAGCGTCACCTATCTGGACGTGCTGAACAAGGGGCTCAAAGTCATGGATTCGACGGCCGCCTCGCTGTGTATGGATAACCACATCCCGATCGTGGTCTTCAACCTGAACCGCCCCGGTAACATCAAGCGTGTGATCATGGGGGAGAGTGTTGGAACCTACGTCGGAGGGGAGAAATAAATGGTCAAGGATGTCTTGCGGGAGTCCGAGGACAAGATGAAGCGGACCTGTGAGCTGTTCCGGAAGGAACTGGCCGGGCTTCGCGCCGGCCGGGCGACCCCGGCCCTCCTGGAGAGGGTGGTGGTGGACTACTACGGCACCCCGACACCCGTCAACCAGATGGCCAACGTGTCCGTCCCCGAGCCCCGGCTGCTGGTCATCCAGCCGTGGGACAAAGGCCAGGTCCAGAGCATCGAGCGGGCCATCCTCAAGTCCGACCTGGGTCTGACGCCGAAGACCGACGCCGGCATCATCCGCCTGGTCATCCCGCCGCTCAACGAGGAGCGCCGGCGGGACCTCGTCAAACAGGTCAGCAAGAAGGCCGAGGAGCAGCGGATCGCCCTCCGCAACGTCCGTCGGGACGCCAACGACTTCCTCAAGGACCTCGAGAAGGAAGGCGAGATCACCGAGGATGAGCTGCGGCGGGGCCAGGATGAGGTCCAGAAGCTCACCGACAAGTACATCACCGAGGTCGACAACGTGGTCAAGGCCAAGGAGAAGGAGATCATGGAGGTTTGAGCTTCTCCCCGGTCATCGGCCTCACCGCGGAGGAGGCCCGGGAGGAACTCCGCCGGATCGGCACGCCGGTCATCGAAGAACTGGTCACCCGGCCGCCCTGGCCGGGAGAGCCGGATGGCTCCCTGCGCGTGATCACCGTGCGGGAGGCAGCCAGAGGCGTGATCCTGGTCATGGCCCACGAAGGGTACCACCGGGCCGCGCAAGCTGAAGGAGGACACCGTCGTGCCTGACCCCGGACCGGGCGTCGGCCCTGTCCCTGAGCACGTGGCGATAATCATGGACGGAAACGGCCGCTGGGCCCAGCGGCGCGGACTCCCGAGAGTGGCTGGTCATCGCGCCGGCGCCGAGTCGATCCGCGACGTGATCAAAGCCTGCCGGGCGTGGGGGATCCGCTATCTGACCCTCTACGCTTTTTCCACGGAGAACTGGAGCCGGCCGCTCGAAGAGGTCTCGGCCCTGATGGATTTGTTGGTCGAGTATCTCGACCGGGAACTGCCCGAGCTGAAGCGGGAAGGCGTGCAGATCAGGGCCATAGGTCGCTGGCGCGACCTGCCGGAGCGGCAGAGCCGCAAGGTCCAGGCGGCGATCGAGGCCACCCGGGCCAACGACAAGCTGGTCGTGGCCTTCGCCCTGAACTACGGCGGCCGCGGGGACATCGTCGATGCCTGCCGGGCTTTGGCCGAAGAAGCCGCGGCCGGCGGCGGGCGACCGGAGGACATCGATGAGGAGTCTTTCCGCGCCCGGCTCAGCACGGCCGGGATGCCCTATCCCGACCTCCTGATCCGGCCCAGCGGGGAACTCCGCATCTCCAACTTCCTCCTGTGGGAGATGGCCTATACGGAGTTCCGGTTCGACCAGGTCCTCTGGCCCGACTTCCGCCGGGAGCACCTCCGGGCGGCCATCGACGACTTCCGGAATCGCCGCCGTACCTTCGGCGCCCTACCCGAGCAAGGCAGGTGACCTGAGTGCTGAAGACGAGAGTCATCACCGCCCTGGTGGGCGTACCGGTCGTGTTGGCTTGCGGGTACTGGGGCGGAGCCCCTCTTTTTGTTCTCCTCGCCGCCCTCTCGCTGCTGGCCATGGGCGAGTTCTGGGGCATGCTGGGGGAAAAGGGCGTCCGTGGCTTGCGGGCCCTGAGCGGCGCGGCCGCCGTGGCCATGGTCGCCGCGGGCGTCGCCGGGCGGGAGGACGTCCTGGCCGCCGTGCTGGCCGTCTCGGTCATTCTGGCCCTCGGCGTCCAGGTCTTCCGGCGCTCCGCATACACTGTCGTGGACGCCCATGCCACCCTCGCCGGGCTGGTCTATCTGGGCTACCTGAACGCCTATCCGGGGCTCCTCAGGCACCTCGGTCTGTGGCCGCTGGCCCTGGCCGTCGGGGTGACCTGGGCGACCGACACGGCCGCCTACTTCACCGGGATGGCCATCGGGCGGCGGAAGCTCTGCCCCGACCTGAGTCCGGGGAAGACCATCGAAGGGGCGGTCGGCGGGATGATCGCGGCGGTCGTCTTCGGCGGCCTGGGGGGCGTCTACCTGGCCGGCCTGAGCGTCGCCGGGGCGGCGGCCTTCGGGCTGGTCACCGGGGCGGCCGCCCAGGTGGGAGACCTGGCCGAGTCGGCCCTCAAGCGGTCCTGCGGGATCAAGGACTCGGGTCGCCTCCTGCCGGGTCACGGGGGGGTCCTGGACCGCTTTGACAGCCTGCTCTTCAGCGCCCCGGTGGCCTACTACGCCCTCAACCTGCTGGCCCTGATGAGGCGGTGATTGTTTGCGTCCCGCGACCTGGCTATACCTTGGGGCCGCTCTGCTTCTGGGGTTCCTGACCCTCAAGTTCGTCCTGCCCTATCTCTTGCCGTTCGTCCTGGCGGCCTTCATCGCCGTGCTCATCGACCCCCTGGTCAGCTGGATGGAGGGGCGGCTCAGGATGCGCCGCGGGTTGGCGGTGGCGGTCATCCTCCTTATCGTCCTCGCGGCCCTGGCCACCGGGATCATCGCCGGCGTCTCCAGGCTGGCCGTGGAAGCCAAGGAGATGACGGATGACCTCCCGCGGTGGCAGACCACGGCCGAGGGTTGGTTGGCCCGCCTGGGGGAGGTCTCGATGAATCTGCCGGACCCGGCCCGCCAGGCCATCGAGAAACAGATGACCTCGGTCTCCAGCGGGCTCTCGGGGCTGGCCGAAAGCCTCGTCAACTCGCTGGCCGGTCTGCCGCGGGCCCTGATGTTCATCTTCGTGACCTGTCTGGCGACCTTCTTCGTCAGCCGTGACAAGCGAGAGCTCAACCGGTTCCTGGTCGGGCTCCTGCCGCCGGCCTGGCGTGGCCACGCCCGAGCCGTCGAGCGCGAGGTCCTGGCCTCGTTCCTCGGATACATCCGGGCCCAACTGGTCCTGGTCCTCCTGACGGCGGTGGGCTGCATCATCGGCCTGGGGCTGGTCGGCGCGCCGTACGCGCTGCTGATCGGGATAGGCGCCGGGATCCTGGATCTCTTCCCGATGGTCGGCCCGGCGACCCTCTTCCTGCCGTGGGGACTGTACCATGTCTTCCTCGGCGACCACGGCTTTGGCCTTGGCCTGCTCATCGTCCTGGGGGCGGTGACGGCCATCCGCCAGTTGGTCGAGGCCAGGGTCATCGGAGCCAGGATCGGCCTGCATCCTCTGGCCACCCTGATGGCCATCTATCTGGGCCTGGCCATCTTCGGCGGACAGGGCCTCCTCATCGGGCCGCTGGCTGCCGTGGTCCTCAAGGCCCTGGCTCAATCGGGGCTCTGGCCCAGCTACGGTCCACCGAGCGCGGCCGAGCGGCCCCCATCCCGACCAGTCGCATGAGGTGACACCCTTGCCCGACCGCAACGAGAACCAACGTCATCTGGCCATCATCGGCTCCACGGGTTCCATCGGCCGCCAGGCCCTGGAGGTCGTGGCCGCCGACCCGGAGCGTTTCCGGGTGGTGGCCCTGTCCGCCGACAAGAACGTCGATCTGATCGAAGAGCAGTGCCGGCGTTTCCACCCGGAACTGGTGGCTGTCCGCGACCCGGCGGCCGCGGACGAACTGAGGCGGCGTCTGGAGGGCGAGCGGCTCCCGGTCTACTCCGGCCGGGGGGGGCTCATGGCGGCGGCCACGGCCGGCGAGGCCGACCTGGTGGTCATGGCCGTCGTGGGTTCGGCCGGGCTGCCCTTGACCCTGTCGGCCATCGCCGCCGGCAAGGACGTGGCCCTGGCCAACAAGGAGACCCTGGTGGCCGGGGGTGAGCTGGTCACCCGGGCGGCCCGCGAGCGCGGCGTCCGCCTCATCCCCGTGGACAGCGAGCATTCGGCCCTCCTGCAGTGCCTGGCCGGGAGCCGCACGGTCGAGGTCAAGCGCCTCGTCCTGACGGCGTCGGGCGGGCCTTTCCGCGGGTATACCCGCGAGCGGTTGGCCGGGGTCACCCCCGAGATGGCCCTCAACCACCCGACCTGGGCCATGGGTCCGAAGATCAGCGTCGACTCGGCCACCCTGATGAACAAGGGGCTGGAGGTCATCGAGGCCCACTGGCTCTTCGGCGTGGGGTACGACCGGATCGACGTCGTCGTCCACCCGCAGAGCCTGGTCCACTCGTTGGTCGAGTTCGTCGACGGCACATACCTGGCCCAGATGGGACCGCCGGACATGCGCCGGCCGATCCAGTACGCCCTGACCTATCCTCACCGGCGCCCTGCCGCCTGGCCGGGGCTGGACCTGGCCAAAGCGGCCACGATGACCTTCGAGCCGGTCGACACGAGGACCTTCGCTTCCTTGCGACTGGCTTATGAGGCTGGTAGAATGGGGGGGACGGCGACCGCCGTCCTGAGCGCCGCCGACGAAGTGGCCGTGGGCCTCTTCCTCGAGCGACGCCTCGGTTTCCTGGATATCGAGCGAGTGGTCGAGGAAGTCCTGATGCGGCACATCCCGCAGCCGGCGCCGACGCTGGCCGGGATCATGTCCGCCGACGAATGGGCCCGCGCTGAGGCGAGGAAGGCCGCCGCGGGCAGAAGGTAGGGCCGTCACTTGACAACAGTCATCGTCTCCATCCTCGTCTTCGGCCTCCTGATCATGGTCCATGAGCTCGGCCATTTCCTGGCCGCCAAGCGGGCCGGCATCCACGTGCCCGAGCTGGCCTTCGGCTTCGGGCCGAAGATCGTCGGCTTCCGGGCCGGGGAGACCGAGTATAACCTGCGCCTGTTCCCCCTGGGCGGCTTCTGTCGGATGGCCGGGAGCAACCCCGACGACCCCGAGGACATGAACGACCCGCGGGGCTTCAACCGTCGCACCGTGGGTCAGCGGATGGGGGTCATCGCCGCCGGGCCGGCGATGAACTTCCTCCTGGCCGTGGTCCTCTTCAGCGTCCTCTTCGCGGCCTCGGGCGTGGCCGAGGCGGTACCCGGAAGCACCGTCGTGGGTGAGGTCATCCCCGGCTTCCCGGCCGCGGCGGCCGGCGTCCAGTCCGGGGACCGCATCGTCGCCATCGAGGGTGTGGCCATCAATGACTGGGACCAGCTCGTGGCGGTCATCCAGAAGAACATCGGCCGGCCAGTGCAGTTGACCGTGGAGAGGGCCGGGCGGAACCTGACCCTGCCGATCGGAAGTGACCCCGGTGGAGAACCCCAATGACAAGTCGCACGGATTCCTGGGGGTCTCACGGGAGGTCGTCGTCCGCAAGGAGCCTCTGCCGACGGCCGTCAAGGACGGCTTCGTCCAGACCATCAGCATCACCGTCCTGTGGCTGAAAGGCCTGGTGATGATGGTCCTGCGGCGGGCTTCGCCCGACCTGACCGGGCCGGTCGGAATCACCCAGATGATCGGCCAGGCGGCTCAGGCCGGCCTGGTCAGCGTGGTCTCGTTCGCCGCCGCCCTGTCGGCCAACCTGGGGCTATGGAACCTCCTGCCGATCCCGGCCCTCGACGGCTCGCGCCTGGTCTTCCTAGGCTTCGAGAAGCTCCGTGGGCGGCCGGTCGCGCCGGAGAAGGAGAACTTCATCCACGTCCTGGGCTTCGCCTTTCTGATCCTGCTCATCGTCGTCGTGACCTACCGCGATATCCTGCGGCTGCGGGTCTCATCGTGAGCCGGTGAGGGAGGGGCGGTCATGACCAGGAGAGCTTCGCGACAGGTGAAGGTCGGGGCGGTGGCCATCGGGGGCGGCGCCCCGATCGCCGTCCAGACGATGACCAAGACGGATACTCGGGACGTGACCGCGACCGCGGCCGAGATCAGGCGGCTCGCGGAGGCCGGGACCGACCTCGTGCGCCTGGCCGTCCCCGACCACGAGGCCGCGGAAGCCCTGGCGGCGCTGGTCCACGGCTCACCGGTACCGCTGGTCGCCGACATCCACTTCGACTACCGCCTAGCCCTGGAGGCCCTCCGGGCCGGGGTGGACAAGCTCCGGATCAACCCCGGGAACATCGGCGGGGCCGACCGGGTGAGGGCCGTGGCCACGGCCGCCAAGGAACGCGGCGTCCCCATCCGCATCGGGGTAAACGCCGGCTCGCTGGAGGACCGGCTCATCGACAAATACGGCGGGCCGACTCCGCAGGCCATGGTCGAGAGCGCCCTGACCCAGGCAGCCGTCCTGGAGGGCCTGGGCTTCGGAGACATCGTCATCTCCCTGAAAGCATCGGACGTGCGGCGGACGGTGGAGGCCTATCGGTTGGCCGCCGGGCGCTGCGACTACCCGTTGCACCTCGGGGTGACCGAGGCCGGCGGGCTCTTGCCGGGGACGGTCAAGTCCTCCGTCGGTCTGGGCCTGCTCCTGGCCGAGGGCATCGGCGACACCATTCGGGTGTCCCTGACCGAGGATTCGGCCCTTGAAGTCCGGGCGGGCTTCGAGATATTACGCGCTCTCGGCCTCAGGTCGTCGGGGCCGGAGATAATCTCCTGCCCGACCTGCGGGCGGTGCCAGGTGGGCCTGCCCGAGGTGGTCCGCGAGGTCGAGGCCGGTCTGCGCGGGCTCCGCGCACCGATCAAGGTGGCCGTCATGGGTTGCGCGGTCAACGGCCCCGGGGAGGCCCGGGAGGCCGACGTCGGAGTGGCCGCGGGGAAGGGCGGCGGTCTCCTCTTCCGAGGCGGCCAGGTGGTCGGCCGAGTGCCCGAGGGAGAGCTGGCCAAGGTCCTCATCGAGGAGGTCCGGCGGTTGACCCGTGGTTGACACCCGCGGTTGACCCGCGGTTGACAGCCCCGCCCCGCTCTGTTACCATTGATGTGTACCAACAAAGCCCAGAACGCCATAGGGTTCAGGCGATGACGGGAAGAGTAGGAGCTTGTGGCCGCGCGACAGGGACCCGGGTCCGAGATTGAGAGGCCCGGGCGCGATGGCCGCTCCGAAACCCAACCCGAAGCCAGGACTAAGCCGGCCAAGAGGCCGGCCCAAACCTCCGCCCCGCCGGTTACGCGGGCCGTCATTGACGGAAAAGATGAGGCTGGCGGTTCACGCCGGCGAAGAAGGGTGGCACCGCGAGTCTACGGACCTTCGCCCCTTTGGTGGGCGAGGGTCTTTGTGGTTTCTGGAGGACGATTCTGGGAACGATGGGAGAGGGTGGTTCAGTTGGCTGAAGAGTCCAAGAAGGGCGCGGCGGGGCAGGATTTCGTCAAGGAGATAACCGCTCGGTCGGTCGACTTCTCGCGGTGGTACATCGATGTCATCCGCAAGGCCGACCTGGTGGACTATGCCCCCGTGCGTGGGTGCATGGTCATCAAGCCGGGCGGCTACGCCATCTGGGAGAAGGTCCAGGAGGGTCTGGACCGGCGGTTCAAGGCCACCGGCCACCGCAACGCCTACTTCCCGCTGTTCATCCCGGAGAGCTTCGTCCAGCTCGAGAAGGAGCACGTGGAGGGCTTCGCGCCGGAGCTGCCGTGGGTCACCGAGGCGGGGGGCGAGAAGCTGACCGAACGGTTGGCGGTGCGCCCGACCTCGGAGACGATCATCTGCTCCATGTACGCCAAGTGGATCCAGAGCTACCGCGACCTGCCGATGCTCCTGAACCAGTGGTGCAACGTGGTTCGCTGGGAGAAGCGAACCCTCCCCTTCCTCCGCACGTCTGAGTTCCTGTGGCAGGAGGGGCACACGGCCCATCGGACCGCCGAGGAGGCCGAGGAAGAGACGATCCGGATGCTCCGGGTCTACCAGGATTTCGTCGAGAACGACCTGGCCATCCCGGTCATCCCGGGACTCAAGAGCGACAAGGAGAAGTTCGCCGGGGCCGTCCGGACCTACTCCATCGAGGCCATGATGCAGGACGGTAAGGCCCTTCAGGCAGGGACCTCGCACTTCCTCGGGCAGAATTTCGCTGTTCCCTTCAACATCCAGTTCCTTGACGCCGACGGGCAACTAAAATATGTCTGGCAGACCTCGTGGGGGCTGAGCACGCGGATCATCGGGGCCCTGGTCATGGTCCACGGCGACGACCGCGGCCTGGTCATCCCGCCGAGGGCCGCCGAGATCCAGGTGGTCATCGTCCCCATCGCTCCGGTCAAGGAGCGCGGGAACGTTCTGGCCGAGGTCGGGAAGGTCGTGGCCGAGCTGCGCGAGGTGGCCCGGGTCCACGTCGACGACGACGAGGAACACTCCCCCGGCTGGAAGTTCAACGAGTGGGAACTCAAGGGCGTGCCCGTGCGCCTGGAGATCGGACCGCGCGACCTCAAGGCCGGACAGGCGGTGCTGGTCCGGCGGGACACTGGGCTCAAAGAGGCCGTGCCCCTGACTCAGCTCAAGGGGCGCGTGGTCGAGACCCTGGCCGACATGCAATCATCCCTGCTGGCGAAGGCCAGGCGGCGGCTGGAGGAACAGACCACCACGGCCGGCTCGTACGACGAGTTCAAGCAGGTCATCGAGGACCGGCGCGGCTTCGTCGTCGCCGGTTGGTGCGGTGACGCCGCCTGCGAAGCCAAGGTCAAGGAAGAGACCGGGGCGACCATCCGGAACCTGCCCTTGGATCAGCCGGCCGACGCCGGGGCCTGCCTCGTGTGCGGCGGCAAGGCCAAGCACCAAGCCTATTTCGCGCGGGCCTATTAGGCCGTCGGCAGGAGACGCCCGACCGGGCCGAGAATACTCCTGTCTGGCCGAAAAGGCCGAGGGCCGGCGGGACCCATGGGTCTCAGGGTCCGTCGGCGGAGGTTAATGTGACGCAGAGCCAGCAGTCCAAGGCCGTAAGGCTGGCGGTGATCATCCCCGCCTACAATGAAGAAAAGACCATCGGCTCCGTCCTCGACGCCATCCAGGAAGTGCCCGAGGCCGGGGAGGTCATCGTGGTCAGCGACGGGTCCACCGATACGACCGTCCGCGAGGCCCAGCGTCGCCATGGGGTCAAGGTCATCGAACTGACCGAGAACCGCGGCAAGGGCGCGGCCATGAAGGCGGGCGTCGACGCCACCGACGCCGAGGTGGTCGTCTTTCTCGACGCCGACCTGATCGGGCTCAGCCGGACTCACCTCCGGCAACTCATCGGGCCCGTCCTCAAGGGCGAGGCCGACATGACCATCGGCCTCTTCGGTGGCGGACGGCTGGCGACCGACCTGGCTCAGATCGTCACGCCGTTCCTGTCCGGCCAGCGGGCGGTGAAGAAGCCGCTCCTCGCCGACCTGGACGAGATGGAAGTGGCCCGCTTCGGCATCGAGGTGGCCCTGACCCGCAAGGCCCAGAAGGCCGGGATGCGCGTCCAGCAGGTCGTCCTCGACCAGTTGACGCACGTCATGAAAGAAGAGAAGCGCGGGTTCTGGAAAGGACTACGCGACCGCCTGAAGATGTACTGGGAGATCGTCCGTTACGCTCAGAGGAGTTCGTAGCAGTCGGGGAGAGGTGGAGACGTGCCCTTTTGGGAGATGCTGGCCCGCCTGGGGGCCGCCCTCGTCTTCGGCGGTCTGATCGGGCTGGAGCGGCAGAGCACCAGACGGCCGGCGGGACTGCGGACGCACATCCTTGTGAGCGTCGGGTCGGCCCTGATGATGGTCGTCTCGATCCAGATGTTCGAGACTTTCCGGACGGCCACGGTCGACCCGGGGCGCATCGCCGCCCAGGTCGTCAGCGGCATCGGCTTCCTCGGGGCCGGGACGATCCTCCGGGAGGGGGCCACCGTCCGCGGTCTGACCACGGCGGCCAGCCTTTGGGTGGTCTCCGGCGTCGGCCTCGCCGCCGGCGCCGGCTTCTATTCGGGAGCCGCCGCGGCCACGGTGCTGAGCCTGGTGGCCCTGATCGTCCTGGGCCGGGCCGAACGGGCCTATCTGGCCGGTAAGCACCTGCACCTGTTGACCCTGCGGATGAGCGACGAGCCGGGGATGATCGGGCGCATCGGCTCGCACCTAGGGGCCAACGGCGTCGACATCAGGAACATCACCATGCATGAGCTCGACAACAAGCAGGTCGAGGTGGAACTCCAGGTCCGCCTGGGGCCGAAGTTCACCCCACAGCGTCTGGTGGACGAGCTCTTCACGGTCCCCGGGGTTCACTCCGTCGACCATACCGGCTGAAGACATCACCGACTTTCAGAGGAGCCGCCGGAGGGGCGGCTCCCATCGCGTTCGGGGCAGGGGGAGAGACCTTGGCTTCGTCGAGTCCGTCTGGGAAAGGCCGCGCCGAGGGCGCGGTCGAGGCCTTCCGGCGGCTGGTCGCGTCAGGCGACATGCCTGACGGGCTTCGGCCGGTCCTGAGCGCGTCGGAGGTCAAGAAGGTGAGGATCTCCCTGGCCGACCGGGCCTGGGAGGTCGAGTTGGTCGTGCCACGCCTCCTCAGCGAGGAAGAGACGGCCGCTGCCGAACGCTTCCTCATCGGCAAGGTGCCGGGACTCGAGCGGGTGAGCCTCATCTGCCGGGCGACGCCCCAGACCCCGCCGGCGGACCCACGGGAGGCTCTGGCCGCCCAGTGGGAGGCCGTCCTCGACGCGCTCCAGGAGTCGGTCCCGTCGGTGCGGGCACTTCTCCGCGGGGACTCCTGGCGGCTGGACGGGAACCGCCTGGAGGTGACCGTGGCGGGCGCCGCCGGGACCGAGTTCCTGAACCGCCGGGGGGTCACCCGCGAACTCGAGCGGCTGGTCCTGTCGAGGACCGGCGCGGCGGTGACCGCGGCCCTCGTCGCCGGGCCGGAGCCGGAATTGGCCGAGGGCACCGAGGACCTGGCCCCCGAGGTCTACGTGGCCAGCTACATCGAGAAGCCCGGGGTCGTCCGGGACCGCGTCCTTCTGGGGCGGCGGGTCGAGAAGGCGCCCCGACCGGTCAAGGACGTGGTCACTGAGGAACGCGAGGTCGTCCTGGTCGGCGAGGTGGCTCGGGCCCAGGTGCGCGAGCTGAACACGGGACGCAAGCTGATCACCTTCGACCTCACCGACTACACCGATTCCATCACCGTGAAGGCCTTCGCCGGCAAGGCCAACGGGAAGAACGGCAACGGCAAGGGCGGCTCGTCCGCCGCCGGGAGCGACATCGACTGGGGCGAGAACCTCAGTGACGGGGCCTGGGTGCTGGTTCGCGGGCAGGCTCAGGTCGACCGGGTCAGTCAGGAACTGACCGTCATGGCCGAGGACATCGTCCGCGGCAGGCGGCCCGAGCGGGTCGATGCGGCCGAGGAGAAGCGCATCGAGCTCCACCTGCACACCAAGATGAGCGCCATGGACTCGGTGGTCGACGTCAGCGAAGCCGTCCGCCGGGCTTCGTCGTGGGGCCACCCGGCCCTGGCCATCACCGACCACGGCGTCGTCCAGGCCTTCCCGGAGGCCTTCGCGGCCGGGAAGAAGTACGGGGTCAAGGTCATCCTCGGGGTCGAGGCCTATCTCATCGATGACCTCACCCCGCCGTGCCGGCGCCCGCGGGCGACCCCGCTCGACCAGGAGGACCTGGTCGTCGTGGATGTCGAGACGACCGGCCTGTGGCCGCTGGTCGACGAGATCATCGAGATCGGGGCCGTCCGGATCGCCGGCGATGGCCCACGCGAGTTCCAGACCTTCGTCCGCCCGTCGCGGCCCATCCCGCCCAAGGTCGGCGAGCTGACCGGGATCACCGACGAGATGGTGGCCAAGGCGCCCCCGTCCGAGGAGGCCATCGCCGCCTTCCTCGACTTCGCCGGCGGAGCCTGCCTGATCGCCCACAACGCCGGTTTCGACCTCGGCTTCCTGAGGGCGGCCGTGCGCCGTGCCGGTCGGCCCGACTGGTCCCCGACCGTCATCGACACCCTGGCCGTGGCCAGGGCCCTGTTGCCCGAGCGGACCCACCACAAACTGGACAAGCTCGCCGCTGAGTTCGGCGTGGCCCTGGACCGGCACCATCGGGCCGTGGACGACGCCCGGGCGACGGGGCAGGTCTTCCGCCACCTGCTGGAGCGCCTGCCGGAGGGCGTCGAGCGGACCACGGCCGGCCTCAACGCGCTGGTCGGGCGGGTGCCGACGGCGCTCTTGCCCGACCATCACGCCGTCATCCTCGTTCGCGACCAGGCCGGGCTGAAACGCCTCTACAAGCTGGTGTCTCACGCCCACACCCGCGAACTGCGGCGGAACCCGAGGATCCCGAAGAGCCTTCTTTCGGCCAACCGCGAGGGACTCATCATCGGCTCGGCCTGCGAGGCGGGGGAGGTCTTCCAGGCCGTCCTGCGCGGGGAAGGCCCCGATGAGGTGGCCGAGCGGGCGGGTTTCTACGATTACCTGGAGATCCAGCCGATCGGCAACAACGCCTTCCTCCTGGGGGAGGGGGCGGTGGCCTCCGAGGCCGCCCTGACGGCCATCAACCGGACCATCTACGACCTCGGGCAGACCCTGCGGCGGCCGGTGGTGGCCACCGGCGACGTTCACTTCCTTGACCCGCACCAGGCGGTCTACCGGGCCGTCCTGATGCATTCCAACGGCTACGAGGACGCCGACCGGCAGGGCCCGTTCCACTACCGGACGACCGAGGAGATGCTCGCCGCCGTCGGCGACCTTGGCGATGATGTCGCCCGTGAGGTCGTCCTGACCAACCCGGCCAAGGTGGCGGCCATGGTCGAAGACGTCCAACCCGTGCCGACGGGGGTCTTCCCGCCGGACATCGAAGGTGCGGCGGAGATCGTCCAGGAGACGGCTTTGGGCCGGGCCAAGGCCCTCTATGGCGACCCGCTCCCCGGGATCGTCGCCCAGCGGTTGGAACGGGAACTTCATTCGATCATCAACAACGGCTACGCCGGGATCTACCTCCTGGCCGCCCGCCTGGTCGAGAAGTCGATGGGGGACGGTTATCTGGTCGGGTCGCGGGGGTCGGTGGGCTCGTCGCTGGTGGCGACGATGTGCGGGATCACCGAGGTCAACCCGCTACCGGCCCATTACCTGTGCCCCAATGAGGATTGCCGATACAGCGAGTTCGTCTCCAGCGCCGCGGGCCAGTCGGGCTTCGATCTGCCGGCCAGGGACTGCCCCCTATGCGGGACCCCGCTAAAGAAGGACGGGCACGACATCCCCTTCGAGACCTTCCTCGGCTTCGAGGGCGACAAGGTGCCCGACATCGACCTCAACTTCTCGGGGGAATACCAGCCGCGGATCCACGAGTACGCCGAGGAACTCCTTGGGAAGAGCGCCATCTACCGCGCCGGGACCATCGCCACGGTGGCCGAGCGGACGGCCTTCGGCTACGTCCGCGGCTACATGCGCGACAAGGGTCTGGGCCTCCGGAGGCCGGAGGTGACCCGCCTGGCGACCGGCTGCAGCGGCGTACGGCGGACCACCGGTCGGCATCCTGGCGGGCTCGTCCTTGTCCCCAAGGGTCGCGAGATAGAAGACTTCTGCCCGATCCAGTTCCCGGCCAACGACGTCAAGGCCGGGCAGACGACGACCCACTTCGACTACCACTCCATCGAGTGCCTGGTCAAACTGGACCTCCTCGGGCACGACGACCCGACCGCCCTGCGCATGCTGCAGGACCTTACGGGCATCGACGTCCGCGGCATCCCCTTCGACGACCCGGGGACCCTGAGCCTCTTCTCCGGCCTGAAAGCCGTCGGTCTGGCCGAGGGGCAGATCGAAGGGGACGTGGGGACCATCGGGGTCCCCGAGTTCGGCACCCGCTTCGTCCGGCAGATGCTCCAGGACACCCGGCCGACCACCTTCACCGAACTGGTCCGCATCTCCGGTCTCTCCCACGGGACCGATGTCTGGCTGAACAACGCCCACGACCTCATCAAGGAGGGCACGGCCGACCTCCGCGAGGTCATCTGCTGCCGCGATGACATCATGGTCTACCTGATCTTCAAGGGGCTCCAGCCGGGGTTGGCCTTCAAGATCATGGAGGACGTCCGGAAGGGCCGCGGGCTCAAGCCGAACCAGATCGAGGCCATGCGGGAGAAGGGCGTAAAGGATTGGTACATCCAGTCCTGCCTGACCATCCGGTACATGTTCCCGAAGGCCCACGCGGCGGCCTACGTGATGATGTCGTTCCGCGTGGCGTTCTTCAAGGTGCATCACCCGGCGGCCTTCTACGCCGTCTATTTCACCGTCCGCGGGGACGACTTCAACTCCTCGATGATCGTCCGGGAGCCGGACGAATTGCGGCGCCAGATGAAGGAAATCATGGACAAGGGGAACGAGGCCACGGCCAAGGAGAAGAGCACCCTGACCGACCTCGAGGTCGCCCACGAGATGTACCTCCGCGGCCTGTGCTTCCTGCCGGTGGACCTGGAGCGCTCGGAGGCCGCGCGGTTCCTGATCACGCCCGACGGACTCCTGGCGCCGTTCGTGGCTCTGACCGGCTTCGGCGCCGCCGCGGCCGCCGGCGTCATCCAGGCCCGAGCGGAAGCGCCGTTCACCTCGGTCGAGGACCTGACGACCCGCGCTCGTCTCTCCCGCGCTCACGTCGACATCCTCCGCGAGCACGGTTCTCTCCGGGGGTTGTCGGAGACCAACCAACTGTCACTGTTCTGACGGCGCGCACCCGGCGCGGGCCGCCACAGCTTGCATCGGTCAGTGCGGTGTGCTATAATCGTGCTGGTAATCGTGTTTTCCAGGCGCTGTCACTGTCGGGAGAGTGGGTATCGTACCCACTCTTTTATGTCGAATAGCCTGTTATCCGGCGACATCGGCCAGGCGCCGGCCACGTTACGCAGTAGGAAAGGGTTGAACATGCGCGAAGGATTGACTCATCAGATCGAGGAACTGGCCGTGCCGGCCTGCGAACAGGCCGGGGTGGAACTGGTTGACATCGAGTACGTCCGCGAGAGCGGGCGCTGGTTCCTCCGGCTCTACATCGACAAGCTCGGTGGGGTGACCCTCGACGATTGCCAGCTCGTCCACGAGGACGTCGGACGGCGGCTGGACGAGAACGACCCCATCGGCCACCCGTACACGCTCGAGGTCGCTTCACCCGGTCTGGACCGGCCGCTGAAGCGGGAAGCCGACTTCGAGCGTTTTGCCGGTGAGCCGGTGGAGGTCCGCACGACGGAGCCCGTTGAGGGCAACCGCCGGACGCGCGGCCGTCTCCTCGGCCTGACCCGACCGGCCCAGGGCTCCCCTGGCTCCGATGATCCTCGGGTCCGCGTGGCCCTGGTGGACGGTCAGGTCGTTGAAGTGCCTCTATCGGTCATCTCGAGGGCCCGACTGGCCCCTGAGCTGGACCCGCCGAATGGGAAGAGAAAGGGTGGAGGTCGCAGATGAACCGGGAGTTCATTGACGCTCTGGATGACATCGAGCGAGAGAAAGGCATCTCCAAGAACATCCTCTTGGATGCGATTGAGGCCGCCCTGATCTCAGCCTACCGCCGGAACTTCGGCTCGAACCAGAACGTCCGGGTCGTCATCGACCGGGATAACGGCGACATCCGAGTGCTCGCCGGGCGGGTCGTCAGCGAAGAGGTGTCGGACCCGAGGGTGGAGATCCCCCTCGAGGAAGCCCGCGAGATCGACCCGGGCTACGAGCTCGGCGACAACGTCGAGTTCGAAGTGACCCCGATGGATTTCGGCCGCATCGCCGCCCAGACGGCCAAGCAGGTGGTCGTTCAGCGCATCCGGGAGGCCGAGCGCGGCATCATCTACGAGGAGTACTCCAGCCGGGAAGGGGACATCGTCACCGGGCTCATCCACCGGCAGGAGGGTCGGAACATCCTGGTCGACCTGGGCAAGGTCGAGGCCGTCCTGCCGCCGACCGAGCAGGTCATCAACGAGCGTTTCCGCCAGGGCGAGCGGGTCAAGGCCTACATCGTCGAGGTCAAGCGGACCACGAAGGGGCCGCAGATCGTCCTCTCCAGGACTCACCCCGGGCTGGTCAAGCGCCTCTTCGAACTGGAAGTCCCGGAGATCCACGACGGCGTCGTCGAGATAAAGTCCATCGCCCGCGAGGCCGGCTCACGGACGAAGATGGCCGTCTGGTCCAATGACGAGCGCATCGACGCCGTCGGCGCCTGCGTCGGCCCGAAGGGGATGCGCGTCCAGGCGGTCGTCAACGAACTCCGCGGGGAGAAGATCGACGTCGTCAACTGGGACCCGGACGCGGCAAGGTTCGTCGCCGAAGCGCTTTCGCCGGCCAAAGTGGTGACGGTCTACATCGACGAGCGCAACCGGGTGGCCCGGGCGGTCGTCCCCGACTACCAGCTGTCGCTGGCCATCGGCAAGGAAGGCCAGAACGCGCGCCTGGGGGCCAAGCTGACAGGCTGGAAGATCGACATCAAGAGCGAGACCCAGATGGCCAAGCTCATCGAGGAAGGCGCCTTCGAGGTCCCCGGCGCTGAGGCCGAGGTACCGCCCGAAGCGGCTGAGACCTTGGAAGGCGCGGAGACCGTCGCTCCCGCGCCGGCCGAGGAGGTCACCGGTGAGAGGACCCAGCCCGAGGTGGCCGGACCCGCGGAGACCGCGCCGGAGGAAACCGCGCCTGAGGCGGTGCCTGAGGCGGCTCCTTCGGAGACCGATGAGACCCTGCCGGTCGAGCCGCTTGCGGCCGAGCCCGCGCCGGGACCTGTCACGCCGCCTGCCGAGGGCGGTGGCGCGGCCATCCCGGGTCAGGCGCCTGTTCCCCCGGTCTGGACCGGGCATGAGGACGAGTGGGGCGGAGAAGACGAAGACGGGAAAAAGAAGAAGAAGCGCCGGACGGGTGCCCGCCACCGTCCGTGAACGGGCGGACCGATTTCGAGGTGATTACCGGTGAAGAAGCGCCGCGTTCCGTTGCGGCTGTGCCTGGGTTGCCGAGAGATGAAGCCGAAGAAGGAACTCATCCGGGTGGTCAGGACCCCGGAGGGGACCGTCGAGATAGACCTGACCGGCAAGAAAGCCGGGCGAGGTGCTTACATCTGTCCTGACCCGGCCTGCTTCGATCAGGCCGCGAAGGCGAAGAGCTTGGAGAAAGCCCTCGAACAGAGCCTTTCCCCAGAGATTCTAGCCACGCTGAGGCAGACGCTGTTGGAGAGCGCGGACCGAAAGGCCGCGCCGGGCGGACCCGCAGAGGGGCCAACCGGCATTCGGGGGTGATGGGGTGAACAAGATAAGAGTCTACGAACTGGCCAAAGAACTGGATCAAGAGAGCAAGAAGGTCCTCGAGACCATGCTCGCTATGGGCGTGAAGGTCCAGAACCATATGAGCGTCGTCGAAGAGGCGGACGCCGACAAGATGAGGGCCGCTTTCAAGGCCGGAGCGAAGCAACCGGCCGAGTCCAAGGCGGCTCCGACCGCCGTGCGCCAGGCCCCGGCGAAGGCCGCCGCGGCGCCGGTCGGGGCGCCCGCCGCGCCCAAGGCCAAGACCATCACGCCGGTCCAGGCGACGGCGCGGCCCGGCATCAGACCGGCCACGCCCGCCCCCAGCGCCGGTGGTTCCATCCTCAGCAAGGGCATCGGACGGCCGCTCCCGAAGGCGGAGTCGTTCCAACCGCCGAAGACGCCGCCCCCGGAGGCGGAGAAGGCCGCCAAACCTGAAGAGGTCGCCGCACCCGCCCAACAGCCGGCCGCGCCGGTCGCTCCGGTCGCACCGATCGCGGCGGTCGCCCCGATCGCTGCGAAGGCGGCCCCCGCCGCCGCGCCGAAGCCGGTGACGACTACCACCCCTGCCGCGACACCCACCGCCAGGGCCGTCCCGCAGGCAGCGCCGGCACCAAGGGCGGCGGCTCCAGCCGCGCCAGCCCAGGCGCGTCCACCCGCCGCTCCGGCGGCTGGCCAAGTAGCCGGTCCGGCTCCTCGACCGGCTCAGATGCCTTTCGCCGGCCCCCGTCCGCAGGCGCAGGGCCAACCCCGTCCGCAGGCGCAGGGCCAACCCCGTCCGCAGGCGCAGGGCCAGCCCAGGCCGCAGGCGCAAGGCCAGCCCAGGCCGCAGCCGCAGGGCCAGCCCCATCCGCAGGCGCAGGGCCAGCTCAGGCCGCAACCCGGCGCTGGCCGTCCGAGCGGCGGCGCTCCCGGGCGAGATTACCAAGGGCGTCCTGGTCAGAGAGTCTTCCCGGCAGCACCCGGTCAGCCCGCGCCGGGTCAGCCTGGTCGCGCCCCGCAGTACCCCGGGCCAGGACGGATGCAACCCAGCCAGCCGTCGGCCAGACCGCAACCTGGTCGTGGTCCGGCGCCGCAGGGGCGTCCGTTCGTCCCGCCGGGACGGCCTTCCGGCCGTGGTCCCGCGGCCCGAGGTCCGGCGGCCAGGGCCTATGGCCGGCCTGGTCAGGGGCAGGGTCAGGCCCGCCAGACCGCCGAGGCCAAGAAGCCGGTGGCCCGCCTCAACAAACCCGTCCGCCTGAGCGGGCCTCTCACCGTCGCCGAACTCGCCGTCAAGCTTGCCCTCAAAGGCAGCGACGTGATACGGTCGCTGATGGGCATGGGCATGATGGTCAGCTTGAACCAGGAGATCGACTCCGATACCGCCCGCATCGTCGCCACCGAGCTCGGCTACACGGTCGAGGAGGTCAAGGCCGAGGTCGAGGTGGAGACGGAGGTCCTCGAGAAGGAGAAAGAGGAAGATCCGACCCTGCGCAAGAACCGCCCACCGATCGTCACCGTGATGGGCCACGTCGATCACGGCAAGACTTCGTTGCTCGACGCCATCCGGAAGACCAACGTGACGGCCACTGAGGCCGGGGGGATCACCCAGCACATCGGCGCCTACACGGTGGACCAAGGGGACCGCCGGATCACCTTCATCGATACCCCGGGCCACGAGGCCTTCACCTCGATGCGGGCCCGCGGCGCCCAGATCACCGACGTGGCCGTCCTGGTCGTCGCGGCCGAGGACGGCGTCATGCCGCAGACCATCGAGGCCATCAACCACGCCAAGGCCGCTGAGGTGCCGATCGTCGTCGCCATCAACAAGATCGACAAGCCCGAGGCTCAGCCGGAGCGAGTCAAGCGCCAGTTGGCCGACCTGGGCCTGTTGGCCGAGGACTGGGGCGGCAAGACGGTCATGGTGCCGGTGTCGGCCCGCACGCGACAGGGCCTGGACACCTTACTCGAGATGATTCTGCTGGTCGCCGACATGGAGGACATCAAGGCCAACCCAGACCGTGACGCCCGCGGCACGATCATTGAAGCCAAGCTGGACAAGGGCCGCGGCCCGGTGGCCACCCTCCTGGTCCAGTCGGGGACGCTCCGCGTGGGCGATGTCTTCACCTGCGGCGCTACCTGGGGCAAGGTCCGGGCGATGGTCGACGACAAGGGTAAGCGGGCCAAGAAGGCCGGCCCCTCGCAGCCGGTGGAGGTCCTCGGTTTCGAAGAGGTACCCGCGGCCGGCGACACCTTCGTCGTCATCGGTGATGAGCGGAAGGTCAGGGAGATCGCCGACCGGCGGCAGGAGAAGAAGCGTAAGGAAGAGCAGGAGCAGGCCCGCCGCCTGACCCTTGACGACGTCTACCGGCAGATCAAGGAAGGGCAGATAAAGGAGCTCAACCTGATCGTCAAGGCCGACGCCCAGGGGTCCGTGGAAGCCCTCGAGAAAGCCCTCTCCGGCATCCAGCAGGGTGAGGTCAAGGTCAAGGTGATTCATGGCGGCGTCGGCTCCGTCAACGAGAGCGACGTCATGCTGGCCTCGGCCTCCGGGGCGATCATCATCGGGTTCAACGTCAGGCCGGATCCCAATGCCCGGCGGGTCGCCGAACGGGAGAAGGTCGACATCCGGGCCTACCGGATCATCTACGAGGCCGTCGACGACGTCAAGTCAGCCATCGTCGGCCTCCTCGCGCCCGAGTTCAAGGAAGTCGTCATCGGCCGGGCCGAGGTCAGGCAACTGTTCAAGGTGCCGAAGATCGGCGTCGTCGCCGGCTGCTCGGTCACCGACGGCAAGATCACCAGGACCGCCGGCGTGCGGGTCATCCGCGAGGGTCGGGTCATCTGGGAAGGCAAGATCGATTCTCTGAAGCGCTTTAAGGACGACGTCCGCGAGGTAGCCGAGGGCTACGAGTGCGGTATCGGCCTGGAGAACTACAACGACATCAAAGAAGCCGACGTCTTCGAGGCCTATGTCTCCGAGGAAGTGAAGCGCGAGGTCACCCCGTAAGACGACGGCCTCATGAAACGCAGGTGGGACAGATGTCTCAGACCAGGGTGGAGCGGCTGAACTCGGCGTTCCAGGAGGAGATCAGCGATATCCTCCGGAACGACATCAAAGACCCCCGGGTCGGTTTCGTCAGCATCACGCGGGTCGACCTGACCCAGGACATGCGCCAGGCCAGGGTCTACTTCAGCGTCCTCGGTCCGGAGGAAAGCCGCGAGGCGAGCCTCGAAGGTCTGCAGAGCGCGGCCGGTTTCATCCGGTCCGAAGTGGCCAGACGGATCAGGCTGCGTTACGCCCCGGAAATCGTCTTCCGCCTGGACGACTCGATCGTCCACGGCGTCCGGATCATGGAACTACTGAATCAGGTCAAGCGGGAAGAGGAGGCCGGGCAACCGGCCAAACCACCGCGGGGGAAGCGTTGATGAATCTCGAGGTTCCGGCGGGAATCCTGGGGGTCCTGCGGAAGGGGCGGCGTTTCCTGGCCGTCCTGCACGAGAACCCCGACGGGGACAGCCTGGGGACGACCTTCGGCTTGGCCCTGGCCTTGAGTTCGCTGGGCAAAGAGGTCGTGGTGGCCGGCGGCGACCCGTTGCCCCCGGCCTACGCCTTTCTTCCGGGGAGCGACCGGCTCCGCGGCCCGTCCGAGGTCGTCGGACCGTTTGACGCGGCCATCCTGCCCGATTGCGCCGACCTCGGGCGGACCGGCACGGTCAGACCGGCCGTCGAGAGCTGCCCCGTGGTCCTGAACATCGACCATCACGGATCCAACGACCGTTTCGGCACCCATGCCTGGGTCGTCCCGGAGGCCTCGGCCGCCGGTGAGCTTGTCTATCACGTCATCATGGCCCTCGGGGCGAAGATGACGCCGGCCCTGGCCATGTGTCTCTATACGGCCATCGTCACCGACACAGGGTCATTCCACTATGAGAGCACCACCCCCGAGGGCCTGGAAGTGGCGGCGGCGCTGGTGCGGGCCGGGGCCAGCCCGTGGCTCCTGGCCAGCCGGCTGTACGAGACCCGCAGCGAATCCAGCCTGCGTCTCCTGGCCCGGGCCCTGAACACGCTCGAGGTCAGCCCGCGGGGCAAGGTCTCCTGGGTCACCCTGACGCCGGCCGACTTCGCCGCGGCGGCCGCGCCCGAGAGCGAGAGCGACGGCATCGTCAACTATCCACGGCAAATCGCCGGGGTGGAGGTGGCCGTGTTCTTCCGGGTCCTGGGACCCGACCAGGTGCGGGTGGGCTTCCGCTCCCGCGGCCGGGTCGACGTGGCGGCCCTGGCGGCCCGCTACGGCGGCGGCGGACATACCAAGGCGGCCGGCTGCGTCGCCTCCGGGTCTCTTGACATGGTCAAGGCTGCCGTGCTGGGGGCCGCTCTGGAGGCGGCCGGGGAGTGAACGGCGGGTTCATCGTCCTCAAGCCGCCCGGGATGACCTCGCACGACGTGGTCACCGCGGTCAGGCGCCTCACCGGCGTGCGGCGCGTGGGACACAGCGGTACCCTCGACCCGGCGGCGGCCGGGGTCCTTCCGACCTGCGTCGGGCCGGCGGTGCGGCTCACCGAGTATCTCCAGGAGGGGCGCAAGGTCTACCGTTGCCAGCTCATCCTGGGGGTGACCACGGACACCCAGGACGCCGGGGGCCAGGTGGTCGAGCGCCGTCCGGTGGCCACCGGCCGCGCCGATCTCGAGGCCGTTCTCCCCGCCTTCACCGGCCATCTGGAACAGGTCCCGCCGATGTACTCGAGCCTTAAGAGCGGCGGTCAGCCCCTCCACCGGCTGGCCCGGCGGGGCGTCGAGGTCGAGCGGCCGCCCCGGCCGGTGACCATTCACGGCCTGCGCCTCCTCAGCTACGCCACTGCCGGTGAGGTGGCCGTGGCGGTCCTCGAGGTCATCTGTTCAAAAGGCACTTACGTCCGCACTCTGTGCGTGGATATCGGCGAGCGCCTGGGGTCCGGGGGCCATATGGGGTTCCTGGTTCGACTCGAGAGCGGTGGTTACCGGGCCGACGAAGCGGTCACCCTCGAGGAGCTGGCGGCTGCCCGTTCCCGCGGGGAGTTGCCCGCTTTTCTGCGCCCTCCGGCCGACCTCCTCCGGGGCTGGCCGGAGATGGCCGTCAGGCCCACCGATGCCGAAGCCGTCACCAGCGGGCGCCGGCGGACGGTGACCGGCCGGCTGACCGTGCCGCCCGGTCCGGAAGGGGAAGGCCCGGGGCCGGGGGGGCAGGGGCTGGCCAAGGTGACCTGCGACGGCGAGCTGGTGGCCGTTGGAGCCCTGGAACCGGGGGAATCTGGTGACCGGCCCGTGGTTCGGGTCGAGAAGGCTTTTCCGCGAGGTAGCGAAGGATGAGGATCATCACCGACCCGTCCCGGCTGGGGCCGGGGAAGAGGGCCGTCGCCATAGGGGTCTTCGACGGAGTCCACCTGGGCCACCGGAGGCTGCTCAACGAGGTCGTGAGTCAGGCCGCCGCGCGCGGCTTGGAGAGCTTGGCCGTGACCTTCGAGCCGCATCCCCTGCGGGTCTTGCGGCCTGATCTGGCGCCGCCCCTCCTGACCAGCTTTGAAGAGAAGGCCGAACTCATCGCGGCCTTGGGGGTCCAGACCCTGGTGGTCCACCCCTTCGACGCGGCCTTCGCGGCCACCCCGCCGGCGGAGTTCATCACCCGCTATCTCCGCGAGGAGCTCGGGGCGGTGCTGGCGATGGTCGGGTTCAACTTCTCCTTCGGGGCCGGCGGGAAGGGGACGCCGCAGCTCCTCCTGGAGCATGGCCGGGCGGTCGGGCTCGAAGTCGAGGTCATCCCCGCCCTGAAGTGCGGCGGAGTCGCCGTGTCGAGCACGGTCATCCGCCGGGCTGTCGCCCAGGGTGAGGTGGAACAGGCGGCGCGCCTGCTGGGCCGCCCATACGCGATCAAGGCCGACGTCCGCCACGGCGACGGGCGCGGCGCTGAGCTGGGCTTTCCCACGGCCAACCTGGCCGCCCCGGCCGACCGGGTCATCCCGGCCAACGGCGTCTATGTCGTCGGCGTCTCCGCCGGCGGCCAGCGATGGGGAGGGGTCGCCAACGTCGGCCATCGCCCGACGTTCGGCGGGGGCGCGCGAGGCATCGAGGCCCATCTCCTGGATTACTCCGGCGACCTCTATGGAAAACCGGTGGAAGTGGCGTTTCTCACGCGTCTGCGCGATGAGATGACCTTCCGCTCGGCCGATGAGCTCCGTTCGCAGATCGCCTGGGACGTCCGGCGGGCGCGGGAAGCCTTGGCCGCCGGACTGGCGAGGTTTTACAACCCGCCAGCTTTGTGTTAGAATGGGGGACGTGGCGACGCGTCGTCGCCTTATCCGCGAGCTCGGATGACCGAGGCTCCGACGGCTTCTTGGCCCGCGGGGATGCTTGAAACAAAGGAGGTGGAAGAGCACCAATGGCTCTTCCGACGGAAAAGAAGCAAACGATCATCGACCAGTACCGCATCCACGAGAAGGATACGGGCTCACCCGAAGTCCAGATCGCCATCCTCACCGAACGCATCAACTACCTGACCGAGCACCTCAAGGAACACAAGAAGGACCATCACTCGAGGCGCGGGCTCCTGAAAATGGTCGGGCAGCGCCGGGCACTCTTGAACTATCTCAAGGAGTCCGAAGTCGAGCGTTATCGGAAGATCGTCGACCGCTTGGGCCTCCGGAAGTAGCGTCCGAACGTAGGCGGGACCCGTTCCCGCCTTTTCATTTTTTCCTCACGGCAGGAAATACTATTTGGAGCGTCGAACGAAAGTCCCAGCCAAAACAAGGATTCATGACACTTGAAGGGACCTAAGGAGGAAAGATTAGGGGTGCAGAAAAACTACACCATGGACCTGGCCGGCCGCCCGCTCACGATGGAGACGGGGAAACTGGCCAAGCAGGCCGGCGGGGCTGTCCTCGTGCGGTATGGCGACACGGCCGTACTGGTGGCCGCCACCGCTTCGGCAGCGCCCCGGGAGGGCATTGATTTTTTTCCGCTCACCTGCGACGTGGAAGAGAGGACGTACGCGGTCGGGCGGATCCCGGGCGGCATCTTCAAGCGAGAGGGAAGGCCTACCGAGAAGGCCATCCTCGAGGCCAGGTTGACTGATCGGCCCATTCGACCCCTCTTCCCTGAGGGGTTTCGTAATGACGTGCAGATCATCGCTACCATCATGTCGGTGGACCACGATCACTCGCCGGAAGTCTGCGCGATGATCGGGGCCTCCGCCGCCCTGACCATCTCCGACATCCCGTTCAACGGACCCATCGGAGCGGTCATCGTCGGCATCGTCGACGGCGAGTTCGTCGTCAACCCGACCAACGAGCAGTCCCAGAAAAGCCGGATGCACCTGGTCGTGTCCGGCACCAAGGACGCCATCCTGATGGTCGAGGCGGGGGCCAAGGAAGTCACCGAGAAAGAGGTCCTCGACGGCATCCTCCTCGGGCACGAGAAGATCAAGGAGATCATCGCCCTGCAGGAAGAGATGCAGCGGGAGATCGGCAAGCCGAAGCGCGAGATGGTCGTCTTCGAGCCGTCCAAGGAGATCGCCGTGGCGGCCCGGGCGACGGCCACGGAGGCCCTCCGGCGGGCCGTCTCCAACCCGGACAAGAAGGCCCGGGAGAAGGACACCCAGGAGGTCATTTCCCGCTTCGTGACTGAGCTTTCGGCTCAGTTCCCGGAGAAGGCGAAGGAGATCTCGGCCGTCCTTGGCAAGATCCTGAAGGAACAGGTCCGGGACATGATCGTCAACCAGGGGCTGCGTCCGGACGGCCGGAAGCTCGACGAGATCCGGCCCATCACCTGCGAGGTCGGCATGCTGCCACGGGCTCACGGGTCGGGCCTCTTCACCCGCGGGCAGACCCAGGTGATGACGGCGACCACCCTCGGGACGGTCTCCGATGTTCAGAAACTCATCGACCTCTCGCCTGACGAGGTCAAGCGGTACATGCACCACTACAACTTCCCGCCCTTCTCGGTCGGAGAGACCCGGCCGCTCCGCGGGCCGGGCCGCCGCGAGATCGGCCACGGCGCCCTGGCCGAACGGGCCCTCGAACCGCTCATCCCGGGCGAGGAAGAGTTCCCTTACGCCATCCGCCTGGTCTCCGAGGTCCTCGAGTCCAACGGCTCATCCTCGATGGCCAGCGTCTGCGGCAGCACCCTGTCCTTGATGGACGCCGGCGTGCCCCTCAAGGCGCCGGTGGCCGGCGTGGCCATGGGCCTGGTCCAGTACGACGGCAAGGTCGCCGTCCTCACCGACATCCAGGGCATCGAGGACGCCCTCGGCGACATGGACTTCAAGGTGGCCGGGACGGCCAAGGGCATCACCGCCATCCAGATGGACATGAAGGCGTCCGGCATCAACGCCGAGATCCTCCAGCGCGCCCTCGAGCAGGCCCGTCTCGGACGGCTGTTCATCCTGGACAAGATCCTGGCGACCATCCCGGCGCCGCGGCCGGAGCTGTCGCCGTTCGCGCCGCGGATCATCGTCATGCAGATCGACCCGGAGAGGATTCGCGAGGTGATCGGCCCGGGCGGCAAGACCATCAACAAGATCATCGCCGACACGGGCGTGGAGATCGATATCGAGGATGACGGCCGCGTATACATCGCCTCGACGGACATGGAGAGCGGCAACAAGGCCGCCAAGATCATCGAGACCCTCCTCAAGGACGTCGAGATTGGGGCGACCTACCTGGGCAAGGTGCAGCGCATCGTCGACTTCGGAGCCTTCGTCGAGATCCTCCCCGGCAAGGAAGGACTGGTCCGCATCGGCGAGTTGGCCGAGGGTCGCATCGACCGGGTCGAGGACGTGGTCAACGTGGGTGACGAGATCATGGTCAAGGTCATCGAGATCGACCGTCTTGGCCGGATCAACCTGTCCCGACGTGAACTCCTGCCAGGGGTGACGCCGCACGACCACAGCGACCGCGGTGACCGGTTTGGAGACCGCGGTGGCGACCGTGACCACCGTGGCGGTGGCGGTCGGCCCCCGCGGGGACGGGATCGGGACGACCGGCGCCGTTAACCGGAGGTGACCGCCCATGCGTTTCGGTGCCCACCTGTCGATTGGCCGGGGCTGGCTGGCCCTGGCCAGGACGGCCCGGGCCGAGGGCATGGAAGCGGTACAGGCCTTCTCGCGTAGTCCACGGGGCCGTCAGGCCAAGGCCATCGACCCCGCCGACGCGGAGGCCATGCGTAGGGAACTGGAGACAGGGGGCATCCGCCCCCTGGTCATCCATGTTCCCTATTTTGTCAATCTGGCCACGGCCGACCTGCAGGCGAGGCAGTACACCGTCGAGACGATCGCCCTGGACCTCATCCGCGCCGCTCAGCTGGGGGCTTCACAGGTGATAACGCACTTGGGGTCGGCCCCCGGCGACCGGGGGGAAGCCCTGAACCGGGTGGCCTCGGCTCTGGCCATGGTCCTGCAGGCCTCGGCCCGGACCGACCCGGCTTCCCGGCGGGTGGGACTGCTCTTGGAGAACAGCGGGGGCGGCGGCGGGGACGTCGGCGCACGCCTCGAGGAACTGGCCGCGGTGCTGAAGACCATCAGTCGTGGGCCGGCCGGCCGGTTGGGGCTGTGTCTGGATACTTGTCATGCCTTTGTCGCCGGCTACGACCTATCGTCGCCGGCTGGGCTCGGCGGGTTTCTGGACGAGGTCGACCGGCTCATCGGTCTTGACCGGGTGAAGGCCTTTCACCTCAACGACTCGCAGGGGGCCTTGGGCTCTCACCTCGACCGGCACGCCCCCATCGGCCAGGGCCGGTTGGGCCTGGGCACCTTCGCCGGCCTCAACGGGCGGCCGGAGTTCGGGGACACCCCTGGCCTCCTGGAGACGCCGGAGGAGAGCCGCGCGGCCGACCTGGCCGTGCTGAAGGGTCTCCGGTCGTGAGCGCGTCCGGTCGGCCCATCCGGGTCCTCGCCGGCCTGATCGTCGGCGGCACCGTGCTGGCCATGAGCGGGCGCGCCCTGGCCGCCTCGGACGGGCCGACCGTGCGCATCGGCGTCAACGAGAAGAAAGCGGCCGTGCGGCTGAACGTGACCGGCCAAGCGGTCGCCGGTCCTGCCGGTGGCGGGCAGACGCCTCTGCCGGTGACGGAGCGCGGGGCGACCGTCCGCCTGGCCGGCTACGCCGTGGCCGGCCCGCTGAGCCCGTCCTCCTGGATGGCCCGGTCGCTGGCCGTCGAGATGCGGTCGTCCGGACTGCCGGCCGTGACCTGGGCCGAGGCTGGCGGCTACCGGGCGGCGGCTGGTCCCTTGGCCGGGTCCGCCGAGGCCACCACGGCTGCTACGTCCAGCCGAGAGGCGGGTCTGCCGGCGGGGGTGGCCGGCGTGGCCGACGGCCGGCCCGAGGCCGCCGGGCTGGAGATCATCACGGCCGAAGGACGGTCGACCGGAGTGGTCGCCGGACCGATCAGCGTGACTCGCACTGGAGCGGCCGACCTGAGAGTCAACGGGCGCCGCTATCGGGGCGAGTTCCTGGCCGTCCGCGATCCCCAGGGGCTGATCAGCGGGGTCAACCGATTGCCTTTGGAGCAGTACCTGCGGGGAGTCGTCCCCGAGGAGATGCCCTCGGCCTGGCCACTGGAGGCCCTCAAGGCGCAGGCCGTGGCCGCGCGGACCTACACCCTGGCCAACCTGGGCGCCTTCGAGAAATACGGCTACGACCTCAGCGCCACCGTCCGCAGCCAGGCCTATGGCGGACAGGACAGCGAACGGCCGTCGACGGACACGGCCGTGGCCGGGACACGCGGGCTGGTGGCGACCTACGGCGGTAAGCTCATCTCGACGTACTACCACGCCCACGCCGGGGGACGGACGGACAGCTCCCTGGACGTCTGGGGGTTCGACGAGCCCTATCTCCGGGGCACGGCGGAGACGTATGAGAAGCCCAATCCATGGTGGGTCGTCTATAACCGACGAGGGCTGGAACGGACGGTCGACGGCTTCCTCCCCGCCTCGGTGAACCGGGCGGGGGCCAGCATCGGCACCCTCTTGCGGGTCGTTCCCGGCCGATTCACGCCGGCTGGGCGGGCCCTCGACGTCACCCTGGTCGGCACCGGCGGCACGTTCACGGTCCCCAGCGAGCGGCTCCGGGGTGCGGTCGGGGCGACGCGGATGAAGAGCATCTTGTACTCCGTCCAGGGCTGGCCGGAGGTGACCTTCATCACGGCCGGGGCCGCGGGCCGGGCGTTTCGCTTCGTGGCCCGCGTGGGTGGCCGACCGTCGGTGGTCAAGGTCGTCAGGCCGCGGTTCGGCCCCACGGTGCCCCTCGTCGGCCGCGCCCCCGAGCTGTTCGTGTTGACGGGCCAGGGTTACGGGCACGGGGTGGGGATGAGCCAGTGGGGCGCCTACGAGATGGCCGCCCGCGGCTTCACCTTCGACCGCATCCTGAATCATTTCTACCAAGGAACCAGCGTCAGTCCGATGTCCGGACGGTGAAAGGGGCAGTTTCCTTTGCTGACCACGCTACCCAACGGTCTCACGGTCATCGTCGAGGAGATCCCGCACGTGCGCTCAGTGGCCGTGGGCCTGTGGGCCAAGGCCGGTTCCCGCTATGAGGAACCGTCGCAGGCCGGTCTGTCCCACTTCCTCGAGCACATGTTCTTCAAGGGTTCGACCCACCGGACCGCTAAGCAGATCGCCGAGGCCATCGACGCCGTCGGCGGGCAGCTCAACGCGTTCACGGGGAAGGAGCACTCCTGCTTCTATGCCCGCGTCCTCGACGAGCACTTCGTCCTGGCCCTGGACATCCTCAGCGACATGCTGATGAACCCGCTCTTCGCCCAGGACGACATCGAGCGAGAGCGCAACGTCGTCCTCGAGGAGATCAACTCGTACGAGGACACCCCGGACGACCTCATCCACGACCTCATCCTGGAGGCCTTCTGGGAGGACCACCCGCTGGGGCGGAGCATCCTCGGCCCGGAGGAGGTCGTCAAGGGCTTCGAGCGCGAGCAGGTCCGCCAGCTCTGCGAGGAGCGCTACACCCCCGACAACATGGTCGTCGCCGTCGCCGGGCGGGTCGACCCGCGGCTGGTCGCCGACGAGGTCGAATCCAGGCTGGGGGCCATGCGGGGGCGTGGCCGGACGACCGATGAGCGGGCGCCGCGGCCGGCGGCCGGGCGGCTCTTCCGCGAGAAGGACAGCGAGCAAGTCCATCTATGCCTGGCGGGGCCGGGTCAGCCGGCCTCCGAGGACCGGTCCTTCTATGCCGCCCAGGTGCTGAGCACGATGGTCGGCGGCGGGTCGAGCTCCCGCTTGTTCCAGCGGATCCGCGAGGAACGCGGCCTGACCTACTCGATCTACACCTACACGAGTTCTTACCAGGATGGTGGCCTGTTGGCCACATACGCCGGGGCTGGTCCGGCCCAGAGCCGGCAGGTGCTCGACCTCATCTTGGAGGAACTCGAGCGGTTTCGGCGTGAGGGTCCGGACGAAGAGGAACTGCAACGCGCCCGCGCCCAGCTCAAGGCCGGGGTCGTCCTGGGCCTCGAGAGCACGACCAACCGGATGATGCGTCTGGGCCGGCTGCAGCTGACCCTGGGGCGGCAGGTCAGCCCGGATGAGGTCATCAGCCGTGTCGATGCCGTCACCAAGGACGAGGTGATGGCCGTGGCCGCCGACTCCCTCGACCGGGACAAGCTGGCGGTGGCCGCGCTCGGGCCGTCCGAGGCGCTGGCTGACCTGGAGCGGGCCTTCGCACCGAACTCGGCCGGGGGCCGGGGCGCGGGAGGCGCAAAGTGATGAGCGCTGAGGTGACGGTCCGGATCGCCCGGCGGCCGGGGAACGACGACCTGCCGCTACCGGCCTACATGAGCGAGGGCGCGGCGGGGCTGGACCTCCCGGCGGCGGTCGAGGGCGCCCTGGTCATCGCTCCCGGCGAGCGCAGCCTCGTCCCGACCGGGTTCTCCATCAGTCTGCCGGTCGGCCACGAGGCCCAGGTCAGGCCGCGGAGCGGCCTGGCCGTGCGGCACGGCCTGGCCGTCCTCAACGCGCCGGGGACCATCGACGCCGACTACCGCGGCGAGGTCAAGGTCATCCTGGCCAATCTGGGCTCCGAGTCGGTGACCATCCGGCGCGGCGACCGCATCGCCCAGCTCGTCGTGGCCCCGGTGGTGCGAGCGCGGTTGCTTGAAGTCGACGACCTCGACGGCACCGAGCGCGGTGAGGGCGGGTTCGGGCACACCGGCTCCGGGCGCGTGCCGGACAAGGGCTCGGTCTGAATAGGACGACCTTTCCAGACGAAGACTAGGCTCGTTGAAGGACCGGCTATCGACCGGTCAAAACGGAGCCTAGGAGGTTCAGTGATGAGCCACAACGAAAAGACGGTCATCGGCGTGTTCAAGTCTCGGAGCCAGGCGGACAAGGCCATCGACGAACTGCAGCAGAAAGGGTTCAAGAAGAGCGAGATCAACGTGGTCGCCAAGGGCCAGGGCGGGCAAGGACAGGGGCAGGGGCCGCGGGGCAACTTCGGTTCGACCGGCCGCGGCGGCGGCATGGTCAGCGGGACCGGCGGCAGCGCGCCGACGGGCCTGGGCGGCGGCGGCGAGGACGTCAGTGCGGGCGTGACCACCGGGGGAACCCTCGGCGGTTTGGCCGGGCTTCTGGCCGGCGCCGGGGCCCTGGCCATCCCGGGCATCGGGCCCTTGCTCGCCGCGGGGCCCATCGCCGGGCTGCTGACGGGGGCCGTCACCGGCGGGGTCGCCGGCGGGCTGATCGACTACGGCATCCCGGAGGAAAGCGGCCGTCACTATGAGGAACAGGTCAAGCAAGGGAACATCCTGGCGCTGGTCAAGACCAGCGAGAACAAGGTGAACGAAGCGGCCCTGATCTTCCGGCAGAACGGGGCGACCGACGTCGAGACCCATTGACGGACGCCATTAGCTCGGTGAAGAAGAATGCGGTTCCCAGTGAGCCGCATTTTTCTATTGACCGGAAAGAATGGATAGGCTATGCTTGTCCCATAAAAATGGCCGCTGGAACCGGGAATCCCCCGGGGGAGGTCAGCTGTTTCGATGAGCCGTAAGCTCCGCGTGGTCATCACCGGGGCCACCGGGAAAATGAGTCAGGAGGCCGCTCGAGCCGTCCTCGACCAGTCCGATGTGGAGCTGGTGGGGGCGGTGAGCCGCAGCCGCGCCGGCGACGACCTCGGTCCGATCATCGGTCGAGGGTCGCTCGGGTGGGTCCTCGCCCCCTCGCTGTCCGCCCTGTTGGATAAGACCGGGGCGGACGTTGTCATTGATTTCACCCGAGCCGAGGTGGCCCGGGAGAACATCGCCGTCGCCCTGAGCCACGGGGTGCGCCCGGTCGTCGGGACGACCGGACTCTCCCAGGTGGAACTGGATGGGCTCGACAACCGCTGCCGCGGCCTGGGGCTCGGCGCGGTGGTCTGCCCGAACTTCTCGGTCGGGGCCATGCTGTTGGCTCGCTTCGCCCGGGAGGCCGCCGCCTACCTACCCGACGTGGAAATCATCGAACTGCACCACGAGACCAAGGTCGACGCCCCTTCGGGCACGGCCCTGCGGCTCCGGGTCAGTGTCGACGAGGCCATCGCGGCCGGGCTGCGGCGCCCCACACCGATTCACAGCGTTCGCCTTCCCGGGTTGGTCGCCCACCACCGGGTCATCTTCGGCGGGCCGGGGGAGCTGTTGACCCTGAGCCACGACAGCCTGTCGCGGCAGAGTTTCCTGCCCGGCCTGATGCAGGCGGCGCGGGCGGTCATGACTTTCACCGGCTTGGTGAGCGACCTGGCCGTCCTTCTGGAGATGGGAAAGCGGCCCTGACCGGCCGGGTCAAAGGCACCACCCAGGACCCCCTCATATACTAGTAGGGCAAGGACGGAGGCCCGCTGGGCCGCTGTGAGGGGGCGCTTTAGGTGGCCGTTGATTGGTCCCGCCTGAACCTGGCGGTGCTCGGAGGGGACGACCGCGAGGTCGTCGTGGCTCAGACCTTCCTTCGCCTGGGGGTGCCGGTCAGCGTCATCGGACTGCCCCTGGGCGAGGCGTTGGCCGGGGCCACGCCCGTGCCGAACCTGGCCGAGGCGGTCTCCGAGAAGGATGTCCTGGTCGCTCCGGTCCAGGGCATCGACGATGACAACACCCTCCGGGCCCGTTTCGCCGTCAACCCGTTGCAGATGACCGAGGACGTCCTGAGCCGGATCAAGCCTGGCGCGCTCTTCTTCATTGGCAAGGGTAACCTGACCCTCCTTCAGGCCGCCGCGCGCTACGGCTTCAAGCTCATCGAGATCCGGGACCGGGACGACTTCGCCGTCTACAACTCGGTTCCGACGGCCGAAGGGGCCATCCAGATGGCGATGTCCGAGCTGCCCATCACCCTCCACGGGGCGAGGGCGCTCTGCATCGGTTTCGGTCGGGTGGGGAAGACCTTGGCCCGCAAGCTTCGGGGCCTTGACGTCGAGACGGCCGTGGCCGCCCGCCGTACGGCGGACCTGGCGCGAGTCTTCGAGCTGGGGTGCCGCCCGGTACCCCTGGCGGCTCTCGCCGACGAGATCGGCCGGGTCGACGTCATCTTCAACACCGTCCCGGCCATGCTCCTGGGCGCGGGGATGTTGTCGCGGGTGCGGAAGGGCACTCTCATCATCGACCTGGCCTCGCCCCCGGGTGGCACCGACTTCGGCGCCGCCCGCGAACTCGGCCTTAAGGCCATCCTGGCGCCGGGGCTTCCCGGCAAGGTGGCCCCGAAGACGGCCGGGGAGATCGTCGCCACCGTCCTTGTGGAGCTCATCGCGGACGAACTCGGACAGGGGGTTCAGTCGCGGTAGCACTGAGGAGGTTGGCCATGGGTCTCGAGGGCAAGCGGATCGGTTTCGGATTGACGGGTTCGCACTGCACCCTTGACCGGGTCTTGAAGCCCCTCGAGGCCGTCGTGGCCGCGGGGGCCGAAGTGATCCCGGTCGTGTCCATGTCCGTTTCGGGGAGCGACACCCGCTTCGGGCAGGCCGAGCAATGGTTGGCACGGGTTCAGGAGATCACCGGTCGCAAACCTCTGGCCAGCGTGGTCGAGGCGGAGCCAATCGGGCCGAAGCGCATCCTGGACGCCATGATCATCGCCCCCTGCACCGGCAATACCCTGGCCAAGCTGGCTCAGGGCATCACCGATGGACCGGTGACGATGGCCGCGAAGGCGACCCTGAGGAACGGTCGGCCGGTCATCATCAGCCCCTCGACCAACGACGGTCTGGGCCTCAACGCCAAGAACATCGGCCTCTTGCTGGCCACCAGGAACATCTATTTCGTGCCCTTCGGGCAAGACAATGCGGTTGAGAAGCCGACCTCCATCGACGGCCACCTCGAATTGCTGGTCGAGGCGGTGGAAGCGGCCCTCAGGGGGACCCAACTGCAGCCGGTGCTCCGCGAATGGCGGCGTTCCGGTTGACGGGCGCCACCATGAAGATCTGGAGGTAGACAGATTTGCGGAGCTACAACGTGGCGGTCGTCGGAGCCGCCGGGCTGGTCGGTCACAAGATCCTGGAGGTGCTGGCGGAGCGCGGGTTCCCGGTCGGAGGGCTGACCCTGATGGCCACGGCCAGGTCGGCCGGACAGACCGCCGAGTTCCAGGGCCGGAAGGTCACCATCCAGGAGGCTCAACCCGAGCTCTTCGACCGCGTCGATCTGGTCTTCTTCGCCGCCACCGGCGCGGCCAGCCAGAACCTGGCGCCGGAGGCCGTCCGCCGCGGAGCGGTGGTCATCGACAAGTCGGCCACCTTCCGGATGACCGAGGGCGTTCCTCTGGTCGTCCCGGAGGTCAACCAGGAGGCCCTCGACGGGCACCGAGGCATCATCGCCAGCCCCAACTGCTCGACCATCCAGATGGTCCTGGTCTTGGCCCCGCTGCACCGGGCCAGGCCGCTGAAGCGGGTCGTGGTCTCCACCTACCAGGCTGTCTCGGGCACGGGCCGCGAGGCCGTCGAGGAGCTGGACGCGCAGACGCGCGACCTCCTGGCCGGGCGACCCGCCACGGCCAACGTCTACCCGCATCAGATCGCTTTCAACATCCTCCCTCACATCGACAAGTTCACCCCTGACGGCGACACCCTCGAAGAGATCAAGATGATCCAGGAGACGCGCAAGATCATGTCCCTTCCCGACCTGCCGATAACGGCGACGACCGCCCGGGTGCCGACCCGGGTCGGGCACGCCGAGTCGGTCAATGTCGAGCTGGCCGGCCCGCTGGCCCCGGAGGAGGCCAGGGCCATTCTCAGCGCGGCCCCCGGGGTGACGGTGGTGGACGACCCGTCAGCCAACCTCTACCCGCTGCCCATCGAGGCCGCGGGCCGCGACGACACTCTGGTCGGCAGGATCCGCCGCGACCAGTCGGTGCCTCACGGTCTCAACCTCTGGGTCGTCTCCGACAACCTCCGCAAGGGCGCGGCCACGAACGCGGTCCAGATCGCTGAGACTCTCGTCGCCCGCAAGCTGCTGTAGCAGAAGGAGAAGCCATGCGGATCATCGTCCAGAAGTTCGGCGGCACCTCGGTGTCCTCGCCCGCCCAGCGGGAGGCGGCCGTAAACCACGTCTTTGAAGCCATCAGCCAGGGTTTCCGCCCGGCCGTGGTGGTCTCGGCGATGGGCCGGGCCGGGGACGCATATGCCACCGATACCCTGTTGTCCCTGGCTGAGGCGGTCGGCCCGCGGACGAACCCGCGGGAACTCGACCTGATCGCGTCATGCGGAGAGGTCATCTCCGCCGTGCTCATGGTCAACACCCTTCGGGCGCGCGGCATCGAAGCCTGCGCCTTCACCGGCGCTCAGGCCGGACTGTTCACTGACCAGAACCACACCTCGGCCGGCATCGTCCGGTTGAACCCGGCCCGGATAGTGACGGCCCTGGAGGCCGGCAAAGTGGTGGTGGTGGCCGGGTTCCAGGGAGTGACCGAGGACGGCGAGGTGACCACCCTTGGCCGCGGGGGCAGCGACACCACGGCGGCGGCCCTCGGAGTAGCCCTCCGGGCGGAGGTGATCGAGATCTACACTGATGTCGAAGGGGTCAAGACGGCCGACCCGCGGATCGTTCCGGAGGCCAAGACCATCGACCAGTTGACTTACCACGAGATAAGCCAGATGGCCCACGAAGGAGCCAAGGTCGTGCACCCGACGGCGGTGGAGATCGCCATGAGCAAGAACATCCCCGTCCGGATCCGCTCGACCTTCAGCTCGGCCCCGGGCACGTTGATCACCGGGGCTCCGCGGGAGGACGGCGTCTGGCCCGAGCTCCGCGCGGCCAAGGTCATCACCGGGGTCACCCACATGCCCGGGATGGCCCAGATCCGCGTGGACACCCCGGAGGGGGACCGCTCCGAAGAGCTTCGCATCTTCACGACCCTCGCGGACGCGGGAGTCAGCGTCGACCTCATCAACGTCTCACCGGAGCGCAAGTCCTTCATCGTCAAGGAGGACGCCGCCGACCGGGCCAGGGCGGTCCTGGCCGACCTCGGGTTCCAGGTTGGCCTGAAGCGCGGGTGCGCCAAGGTGTCCGTGGTCGGGGCGGGGATGCGCGGCGTCCCCGGGGTCATGGCCAACGTCGTCAAGGGCCTGGCCAAGGCCGGGGTGCGGATCCTTCAGACGTCCGACTCACACCTGACTATTTCTTGTCTTATCGAGCAAGCTGACATGGAGAAGGCCGTGCGGGCCCTGCACGAGCAGTTCGGCCTGGGCGGCTGAGGTCCGTGGTCCAGACCGGGCGGCGACGCCGCCCGTCGCCTTTCGGACATAGGAACCGTGCCAAGGAGGAGAAGACATGCTCGACCTCGGTAGAGTATTGACGGCGATGGTCACCCCGTTCGACTCCAGGTTGGAGGTCGATTACGGCAAGGCCCGGCAACTGGCCGATAAGCTGGTCAAGGAGGGCTCCGACGGTCTGGTGGTGGCCGGGACGACGGGCGAATCCCCAACCCTCAGCAAGGAGGAGAAGGTCAGGCTGTTCGAGACGGTCATCGAGGCCGTCGGCGACCGGGCCGTGGTCGTCGCCGGGACCGGGACCAACTCGACGTCCGACTCCATCGCCATGACCAAGGCCGCCGCGGCCGCCGGGGCCAAGGCCATCATGCTGGTCGGTCCATACTACAACAAACCGCCGCAGGAGGGGCTGTACCAGCACTTCGCAGCGGTGGCCCGGGCCACTGAGCTGCCCATCCTGCTCTACAACGTCCCCGGCCGGACCAGCGTGAACATCCTCCCGGAGACGGTGGCCAGGTTGGCCAAGGTCCCGAACATCATTGCCATCAAAGAGGCCAGCGGCAGCTTGGACCAAGTCGCCGAGGTGGTCCGAACAACCCCGCCGGAATTCCAGGTGCTCAGCGGGGACGACAGCCTGACCCTTCCGATCATGGCCGTCGGCGGCCGCGGCATCGTCAGTGTCGCCTCCCATGTCGTCGGCCTGCAGATCAAGCGAATGGTCGAAGCCTTCGCCGCCGGCCGGGTGGGCGAGGCCCGCGACCTGCATCTGAAACTCCTGCCGTTCTTCAAGGCCTGCTTTGTGACGACCAACCCGATCCCGGTGAAGGCCGCCCTCCGCCTGACCGGCTTCGAGGCAGGCGGATTGCGGTTGCCCCTCGTCGAGGCCAACCCGAAGGAGCTCGACGTCCTTCGGAAGAGCCTGACCGACCTGGGAGTGCCCGTCCAGGGTTGAGCGGCGGCGGCGGCCGGACCGCGTTACGCGGCCCGGCCTTTTCATTCCCGGCGGGTCGCGCTTGTGCCGACCCCGGGAATTCGTTATAATGTTAGAGTGTGGGACGAGCTCCCAACAGACCGGATCCTTCGGTCAGAGCTGATGGCGGCACCGTCTGCCCCCGAAGGGCAGTTTTTTTGCTTCAACCATGGACCAAGGAGGTGAAATCTCTCTGCGCGACAAGGCAACAAAATCATCCAAACTGATTCTCATCCCTCTCGGTGGCCTCGGCGAGATCGGAAAGAACCTTCTCGTCGTCGAGTCCGGAGAGGAGATCGTCGTCGTCGACGCCGGGCTGACCTTCCCCGAGGAAGAGATGCTGGGCATCGACATCGTCATCCCCGACTTCAGTTACCTCACGGAGAACGCCGACCGGGTCAAGGGCATCGTCCTCACCCACGGCCATGAGGACCACATCGGGGCCCTTCCGTACCTTTTGTCCCGCTTGCAGGTCCCGGTCTACGGGACCAAGCTGACCCTCGGCCTGGTCCGGGGGAAGATCGAGGAACACGGTCTCGACCTGCCCCCCGGCTCGCGCCAGGTCAACCCGGGCGAAACGGTCTGGGTCGGTTCCACCCAGGTGGACTTCTTCCTGGTCAACCACAGCATCCCCGACGCCGTTGGGCTGGCCCTGCATACGCCGGTCGGGGTGGTCGTCCACACCGGGGACTTCAAGTTCGACCAGACGCCTGTCGACAGTCGCCCAGCCGACCTGCACAAGCTGGCTGAACTGGGCGACCAGGGGGTCCTCGTCCTGATGTCCGACAGCACCAATGCCGAACGTCCGGGCTACACGCCCTCGGAACGGGGCGTCGGCAAGGTCCTCGACGACATCTTCCGGGTGTCCAAACAGCGGTTGCTGGTGGCTTCCTTCGCCTCCAACATCCACCGCATCCAGCAGGTCATCTACGCCGCCGCCAAGGCCGGCCGGAAGGTGGCGGTCACCGGGCGGAGCATCGAGAACGTCATCGAGGTCGCCAGCGAACTGGGTTACCTCGACATCGCCCCGGGCCTTTTCGTCACCGTGGAGGAGGCCAACCGGCTTCCCCCGGACGGGGTGGTCATCCTGACCACAGGTAGCCAGGGCGAACCGCTCTCGGCCCTGACCCGGATCGCCACCGACGACCACCGCAAGGTGGAGATCAAGCCGGGCGACACGGTGGTCATCGCCGCGACGCCCATCCCCGGCAACGAGAAGATGGTCGGCCGGACGGTCGACCACCTCATGCGCCGCGGCGCGGAGGTCATCTATGGGGCCGGCTCGGGGATCCACGTCTCCGGCCACGCCAGCCGGGAAGAGCTGAAGCTCATGCTCAACCTGGTCCGGCCGAAGTACTTCATCCCCGTCCACGGCGAGTATCGGCACCTGGTCCGCCACGCCGAACTGGCTCGCGAGTTGGGCATCCCGGCCGACCACGTCTTCGTCGGCGAGAACGGGACGGTCTTCGAGTTCACGGCCGAGCGAGCGCGGACGGCCGGGCGGGTCACCGCCGGCAACGTCCTCGTCGACGGCCTCGGCGTGGGCGACGTCGGCAATATCGTCCTTCGCGACCGCAAACAGCTGGCTCAGGACGGCATCCTCATCGTCGTCCTGACCATCGACCGGCAGAACAACCAACTCGTCGCCGGGCCCGACATCGTCACCCGCGGTTTCGTCTATGTCCGCGAGTCCGAACAACTTCTCGAGGAGGCCAAGGCCAAGGTCCGGGAGGTCCTGACGACTCCGGACGGCGGGCCTCTCCCTGAGTGGTCGGTGATCAAGGGTAACGTGCGGGAAGCGCTCGGGAAGCTCCTTTACGAGCGCACCCGTCGCCGTCCGATGATCCTGCCCATCGTCATGGACGTCTGATTCGACAGCAAAGGACCGCCGGTCATCCGACCGGCGGTCTTGGCGTCTGCGGCAAGGCGGACGAAACGGCTGCTCATTAATTCCCCCGGACCGCCCATACTAGTGGGTGAAGTCGAAGAAAGGATGATCCGGTTGGAGCAGCCAGGACCGACCATCGAACCACACGTTCCAGGCAAACAGCCCGGACGGCCGCCCCGGGGACGGGGACGACCGCCGCACGGCGACGGAGAGAAGCGTGGCCGTAAGCCGCGGACCTCGGCCACCGTCGAAAGCATCGAAGCCCTCGGGACCACCCAGGCCCCGGTGAACAAGTCGAACATCCATGTCATGACCATCATCGGGCAGATCGAAGGCCACCTGACCCTGCCGCCACAGAATAAGACAACCCGCTATGAGCATATCATTCCGCAGCTGGTGGCGGCCGAACTGAACCCGGAGATCGAGGGCATCCTGACCATCCTCAACACGGTCGGCGGCGACGTCGAGGCCGGGTTGGCCCTGGCCGAGATGTTCGCCTCGCTCTCCAAACCCACCGTGTCGCTGGTCCTGGGGGGCGGCCACAGCATCGGCGTGCCCATCGCCGTGGCCGCCGACTACTCCTTCATCGCCCACACGGCGACCATGACCATCCACCCGATCAGACTCTCGGGGCTGGTCATCGGCGTCCCCCAGACCTACGAGTATCTCGACAAGATGCAGGACCGGGTGGTAAAATTCGTGGTGGCGAATTCCCGGATCAGCGAGGGCAAGTACCGGGAGTTGATGTTCCGGACCGGGGAGCTGGCCCGGGACATCGGCACGGTGCTGGTCGGGAAGGACGCCGTCAAGGTCGGGTTGATCGACGACGTCGGGGGCGTGTCCGAGTCGGTGGCCAAGGTCCAGGAGCTGATCCGCCGGCGCCGGGCCTCGCGGCCGGTGAGGGGCGCTCCGCGTGGTCCGGGTCCCTTCGTCCCCGGACCGGCGCCCGGGCCCGGGTCCGCCCCGCCGGGAGGCAACCAGACATGATCCTTTACACGCCGCTGTCGCTGGAAGACGTCCTCGAGGGTTTTCCCGCCGCCGCGCCGCGGACCATGGAGGTCCGGTCGGGAGACGCGCTCCTCCTGGTGGAGGACATCGGGAGCGGGCAGGGCCGGCTCGTCCGGCTGATCAGCGGGAATCCGTATGATTACCTGAAGCCCGAATGGATGCCGGGGGCGGTTCTCCGGCTGCCCTGAGGGCGCGGGGGGAGTGGGCGCGTGGCCGATTGGCGTATCGCCGTCCTCGGCGTGGTCCAGGGTCTGACCGAGTTCCTTCCCGTTTCGAGTTCGGCCCACCTGGTCATCCTGGATAACCTGCTCGGGGTCAAACAGCCGACCATGAGCCTCGCCATCTTCCTGCACCTGGGGACGCTTCTGGCGGTGGTCGTGGTCTATTTCCGGCAGCTCCTGCGGATCCTGGTCGGGATGTTCGCCGGCCGCCGTGAGGGGCGTCTGGGCTGGTTCATCGTCATCGGGAGCATCCCGGCGGCGGTCCTCGGGATCGCCCTGAAGGATGTGTTTGCCAAAGCCTTTTCTTCGGTCCTGTTGTCGGGGGTCATGCTCCTCGTCACCGGGGCCATTCTGTTCTGGTCCGGGCGTCTGTCACGGGGGCGCCGCGATGAACGGGCGATGACCGCCGGCGATGCCCTGGCCGTTGGGGCCTTCCAGGCGGTGGCCATCCTACCGGGCATCTCCCGATCGGGCTCGACCATCGCCGGCGGCCTCTGGCGCGGGCTCGAGCCCAAATTGGCGGCGGACTTCTCCTTCCTGTTGTCGGTGCCGGCGGTGCTCGGGGCCGGCCTCCTGGACATCCGGGAGGCCCTGAAGGGCGGCGAGGTCTTCGACCTCCGCGGTCTCGTCCTGGGGACGGTTCTGTCGTTCATCTTCGGGTACATCGCCATCAAGTGGCTCATCGCCGTGGTCAGGCGGGGTAGGATCGAAGCCTTCGCCTACTATTGCTGGGCGGTCGGCCTGGCGGTCATCATCTGGCGGGTGGCGGTGCGGTGATGACGCCCCGAGCGCGGCTTCCGCGCTCGGACTGGTCGGGCCGGAAAGGGAAACCGGCCCTCGGCGCAGAATGATTGCCCCGAGGTGAGCCTTCCCGATGCCTGAGCCGGCGCGGCCAGCGGAGGAGTCCCGGACCACAAACCATCTCCGATATGAAGTTCTCGGGGTCCTGTTCATCGCCCTGGGGCTTCTTTCTTTGTTCGCTTTAGCCAGCCCCTCCTCGGGGGCGGTCAACGGGCTGATGGCCAAAGCCCTGGACACCGTCTTCGGTGTGGGGGCTTATCTGTTCCCCGTGCTGACCTGCATCTATGGGGTCAGCCTGCTGATCGTCAAGGACAACACCATCTTCACCCGTCAGGGCATCGGGGCCATGTTCCTGGCCCTGGCCATCCTCGGCGGTTTGCACGTGAGGTACCCGGCGGGCAGCGAGTTCGTCTACGGGGTCCGCGGGTACGGCGGGGGGGTCATCGGCGGCACGGTGAGTTGGCTGCTCATGAAGGGCTTCGGAAGCCTCGGACGGGTGCTCCTGCTGGTCACCGTCGGGCTTCTGGGGCTCATCCTCGTGGCCGGGTCCGCCCTCGGCCGGGGCCTCGTCCGGGCCAAGGTCTGGGCCGTGGACTTCGGTCGCGGCCTGGTCGAGGAGGTCCGTGAGTTCTTCTTCCTGGTCGGTGATGAGGAAGAGCGGGTGGAGAAGGGAAGGCGCCGCTCCAGGCGCGACGACGCGCCCCCCGCGGCCCAGGCGGGCGCGACGGCTGAGGTGGTACCTGAATCGGAAGGCCAGGTCGAAGCGGAGAACGACGGTCCGGGCGAAGCGGCCGCCGCCCTCCGGCCGGCCCCGGCCATGGCGGGCCAGCCCAGGTCGCGCGCGGAGAACGTCCCGCCGACCATGTCGGCTCCGCCGGAAGAGCTCGTCGAGGGGAACTTCGAGCAGGTGGAGATGGCCTTGCCCATCGAGTATGAGTTGCCGGCCCTCTCCATCCTCGACCGGGTGACCCGGCGGGCCCGGTCGAACCCGCGTGAACAGACCGATAAGGCGAAGGTCATCGAGGAGACCCTCGAGAGCTTCGGGGTCAAGGCCAAGGTCGTCAACACCAGCAGCGGGCCGGCCATCACCCGCTTCGAACTGCAGCCGGCGCCGGGGGTCAAGGTGCGCCAGATCGCCAGCCTCGAGGACGACCTGGCCCTGGCCCTGGCCGCGCAGTATGTCCGCATCCAGGCCCCCATCCCGGGGAAGGCCGCCGTCGGCATCGAGGTGCCGAACCGGGAGGTGGCCAAGGTCTTCCTCCGCGAGGTGCTGGAGACCGACGAGTTCCGCAACTCGTCCTCCAAGCTGACCATCGCCCTGGGGAAGGACATCGCCGGGCGGCCCATCATCGGCAACCTCGAGCGGATGGTCCATCTGCTCATCGCCGGGACGACCGGGTCCGGCAAGAGCGTCTGCATCAACACCATCATCGCCAGCCTGCTCTTCAAGGCCCGCCCGGACGAGGTCAAGTTCCTGATGATCGACCCGAAGGTGGTCGAGCTGTCCATCTTCTCGGGAATCCCGCACCTCCTGGCCCCGGTGGTGACCGACCCGAAGAAGGCCGCCGCCGCGCTGAACTGGGTGGTCCGGGAGATGGAACGACGGTACGAGCTGTTCGCCGCTTCGGGCAGCAGCGTGCGGGACATCAACCGCTATGACCGGCTGGTCGAGGAGCGGGGGGACGGGAGCCAACCAAGGCTGCCCTATATCGTCGTCATCATCGACGAGTTGTCTGACCTGATGGTGGTCGCCCCTCGGGAGGTCGAGGAGGCCATCTTCCGTCTGGCCCAGATGGCCAGGGCGGCCGGCATTCACCTCATCGTGGCCACCCAGCGGCCGTCGGTGGATGTCATCACCGGCGTGATCAAGGCCAACATCCCTTCGCGTGTCGCCTTCGCCGTCTCGTCGCAGGTGGATTCACGGACCATCCTCGACGAGGGCGGGGCGGAGAAGCTCCTCGGCCGCGGGGACATGCTGTACCTGCCGGTCGGGCAGGGGCGCGCGGTGCGCGCGCAGGGCGCCCTGATCGAGGACAAGGAGGTCGAGGCCCTCGTCGGCTTCGCCAAGGGGCAGGCCGAACCGCGTTTCGAGGATGGCGTCCTGGCCGTGCCGGTCGAGACCGAGGGCGAGCCGGTCTTCGAGGAGGACCCCCTCTTCAAGGACGCCGTCCGGCTCATCGTCGAGAGCGGGGTGGCTTCGATCTCCATGGTCCAGCGCCGCTTCCGGGTCGGCTACAGCCGGGCCGCGCGGCTCATCGACCAGATGGAGCAGCGGGGCATCGTCGGCCGGTTCGAGGGGTCGAAACCGCGCGAGGTGCTGATCACCCCGGACCAGATGCGACGGCTGTTCGAGAGCGAGAAGTGAACATCTGAGGAAGATTAAGAGGCGGGGCGCCGGCGACCCGCCTCTTCGTTCGTCTTTAAGCGGCAGACGGCGATGGGCTCGACCTAGGGCTGCTTGGTCTGGACGACGTTCGCCCGCTGCAGCCAGGTGTGGAAGAAGAACTCGCCGACGCCGATGATGACGGCGGTAACGGCGGCCGCGGTGAAGCTGATGGTCAGGGTCCCGACGACGAACTGGGCGGCCCAGAGGGTCAGGAAGGCCAGGACAGCGTTGACGACGGTGGCCGCCCAGTTGCCGAAGTTCGGCAGGACGAGCAGGTCACCAAGGATGTAGGCGATGACGGTGAGGGCGACGGCCAGCCCGATGGCCTGGACCGCGGTGACATTGGCCAGGAAGGGCAGGGCGATCAGGCAGACCAGACCGATCATCAGGAACTTGATCACCAGGGCGGTGAGGTGGCGCATGGGATCAACTCCCCCTCTCGAAGGTCGAGCAGTCGGTCTCTTCGCAGGTATTGGCGGAACTGCCGAAGACCTCGATGGAATCGGCCTCGCAGCGGTCGCCGGAGGCCCAGTAGGCACACTCGTGGACGGTGCACGTCACCGAGGGCGTGATCTGGTGGCCCTCTTGGAAGGGCTCGCGGACCATGCCGCCCCAATTCACGTTATCCAGCCCGCCGACCATGTTGGCGACACTGCTCCGAAGCTCGAAGGTCTTGCATTTGGTGTCCTCGGAGGTCTTGGCCTCTTCGTCGAGGATATCGATGTTGCCCGCACCGCAGGCATCATCGGGCAACCAGTGGACGCAGGTGTCGACGGAGCACTTCACGACAGGGTTGGTCATCTCGGGCAATCCCGCCTTTCTCTGGCTTCTGGTCCTTATTCTGGCCGCGTGGAGCGGCCCGTATGCGGCGCCGCGGGCGCGCCGAAGGCAGGAAGCCGGGGCGCGACGGCGTATTCTAACCGCTGACGGAAGGAGCGCGACGATGCCCTCTCGACATCCATCCTGGCTCAACCACGCGCCCTTTGACGCGGCCATCGTCGGGGCCGGCGTCGTCGGCGCCTTGACCGCCCGAGCCCTCACCCGGGTGGGCTTGAGGGTCATTCTCGTGGAGGCCGGCGCCGACCCGGCCGGGGCGACCAAGGCCAACAGCGGCATCGTCCACCCCGGGTACGACCCGGAGCGCGGGACGCTCAAGGCGGCCCTCGGATTGGCGGGGGCCCGCGCTTTTGAAGTCACGGCGGCCGCCCTTGGCGTGCCGTTCCGGCGGACCGGCTCGTTGATGCTGGCCTTCGACGAGAGCGAAGGTCAGACGCTCCGGCATTATCTCGCCCAAGGCCGCGGCCGGGGGCTGAGGGGCCTCCGGCTGTTGGACCGCGAGGAGGTCCTTACCCGGGAGCCGGCCGTCAATCCGGCGGTCTTGGCCGCCCTCTACTCGCCCGACACGGCCGTCACTTCACCCTTCGAACTGGCGGTGGCGGCCGTCCAGGGGGCCATCGCCGGCGGGGCCGAAGCCTGGCGGGAGGCCGAGGTGACCGGCGTCGAGCGGGGCGCCGCGGGGTTCACCATCGGGACGAGCCGCGGACAGGTCCGCGCCCGCCGTCTGGTGAACGCCGCCGGGCTGGGCGCGAAGCGAGTCGCCGGCCTGGCCGGCCATCAGGGTCTCGATGTCCGTGGCCGGGTCGGCGAATACCTGCTCCTCGACCGGGATGTCGAGGAGCTGGTGAAGATGGTCCTTTATCCGGTGCCCAGCCCGTTCTCGAAAGGCATCCTGGTGGTGCCGACGGTGCACGGGAACGTCCTCCTCGGCCCCAACGCCGAGAACCTCGCCGACGCCGATGCGCGAGCCAACGCCGTCACCAGGCAGGGGTTGGCCGAAGTCGCCGAGGGGGCCAGGCGGTTGGTCCCGGGATTGCCCATCGATCGGGTCATCGCGACCTTCTCCGGGACGCGGGCGGTGGCCGGGGGCGACTTCGTCATCGAACCGTCGGAACAGGTGCCGGGACTCATCAACGTGGTGGGGATCGCCTCGCCGGGGCTGACCGCGTCGCCGGCCATCGCCGGCCACGTGACCCGGCTGCTCTCCGGCCGGACGCCCCCGCCTGAGGAGCCCGCAACCGGGGCGACGGCGCTTTCCGAGTCTCCCCGCCGCACGCCGGGGGGCGGCCGGATCGTCTGCCGTTGCGAAGGCGTGACCGAAGCCGAGGTCATCGCGGCCATTCGCGGGCCGTTCGGAGCGACGACCCTCGACGGGGTCAAGCAGAGGACCAGAGCCGGGATGGGCCGCTGTCAGGGGTCCTTCTGCGGCCCGCGGGTAGTCGAGATCATGGCCAGGGAACTGGGTGAGCCGGTGTCCCGGGTGACCAAGGCCGGGGCTGGGAGTGAACTGTTCTCGGGACGGACGAAGGAGGCTGGACCATGAGCGACAAGGTGTATCGGGAGACCGAGGGCCACTTATCGGGCAAGGGCGGGGCAGACCTTTTCTACCGGAGCGTCAGACCGCCGGAGGGAGGCCCGGGACCGCGGGCGGTGTTGGCCGTCGCCCACGGGGCGGGGGAGCACTCCGGCCGCTACGTGGGCTTCGCCCGGCGATTCGCCGACCGCGGGCTGGCCGTCTACGCCCTCGACTTCCGGGGGCTGGGCCAATCCTCCGGGAGACGTGGGCACGTCGGGTCATTCAACGAGTATCTCGATGACTACGACGCCCTCGTCGAGTTGGCGCGCCGGGAGAACCCGGGGCTGCCGGTGGCGGCCTACGGGCACAGCATGGGCGGGCTCATCGTCCTCTTCCATGGGGTGACGGGCCGCCCCGGACCAATGGCGTATATCGCCTCGGCGCCGGCCCTCGCCCTGAGCTTCAGGGTGCCCCCGGCCAAGTTAGCCCTGGCCCGGGTGGCCGGGAAGCTGATGCCGACGTTCTCCCAGCAGAACGAGATCAGCCCAGGGGCGCTCTCCCGAAACCCTGAGATCGGGCGGGCCTACGTGGCCGACCCGCTGGTCTGCAGGGTGGTCAGCGCCGGCTTCTTCCTTGCCTTCACGGCGACCATGGAAGCGACCATGGCCGGAGCCGGCCGGTTCGCCCGGCCGCTGCTCATCCTCCAGGGCACCGCCGACAAATTGGTCGACCCGGCGGCCTCCCGGTCGTTCTTCGAGCGAGCCGGTTCGACCGACAAGACCTTCCGGTCCTACGAAGGCTTCTATCACGAGCTCCACAACGAGGATGAGCGGGAGACGGCCCTCGGCGACGTCGACCGGTGGCTGGCGGAGAGGATCGGGGAGAAGGGGTAGTGACCTTGGCCGCAAACCTTTTGATGGCGCTGGACCAGGGGACGACCAGCAGCCGGGCGATGATTTTCGACCCGGACGGCGCCGTCCGGTCCATCGCCCAGCGGGAGTTCACGCAGCACTATCCGCAACCGGGCTGGGTCGAGCACGACGCCGCGGAGATCTGGGCGACGCAACTCGACGTGGCCCGCCGAGCCCTGGCCGAAGCCGGCCTGTCGGCCGGGGACCTGGCGGCGGTGGGCCTGACCAACCAGCGCGAGACGACGGTCGTCTGGGACCGGCTGACCGGGCGCCCGCTGGCCCCGGGCATCGTCTGGCAATGCCGGCGGACGGCGGCGATGTGCGAGGACTTGCGGCGCCAAGGTCTCGAGGATGAGGTCAAGCGGCGCACCGGGCTGGTCATCGACGCCTACTTCTCCGGCACCAAACTGGCCTGGTTGCTCGACAAAGTCCCGGGACTGAGGGAGCGGGCCGAACGCGGCGAGGCCCTCTTCGGGACCATCGACAGCTGGCTCATCTGGAACCTGACCGGCGGTCCCGACGGCGGGCGGCATCTGACGGACTACTCCAACGCCTCCCGGACGATGCTCTTCAACATCCACGACCTCGCCTGGGACAGGTTCATCCTTGAGCGGCTCGGCATCCCTGAGGCGATGCTCCCGGAGGCGCGACCGTCAGCCGGCGACTTCGGGCTGACCGCCAAGGGGCTCCTGGGCGGCCGCGTGCTTCTCGCCGGGGTGGCCGGCGACCAGCAGGCCGCGCTCTTCGGCCAGGGCTGCTTCTCCCCGGGCCTGGCCAAGAACACGTACGGGACGGGGTGTTTCCTCCTCCTCAACACCGGGGCGGAGGCCGTGCCGTCCAAGTCCGGGCTCTTGACCACGATCGCCTGGGGCCTGCCGGGGGGCGTCACCTACGCCCTCGAGGGAAGCGTCTTCATCGCCGGGGCGGCCGTCCAGTGGCTGCGCGACGGCCTCGGCATCATCGCCTCGGCCGGCGAGACCGAGGCCCTGGCGCGTTCGGTCCCGGATGCGGGCGGCGTCTACTTCGTCCCGGCCTTCGTCGGCCTTGGCGCTCCATACTGGGACATGCACGCCAGGGGGGCGCTCCTCGGGCTCACCCGCGGGACCACCCGGCCCCACCTGGTCCGGGCGGCCCTGGAGGCCATCGCCTATCAGACCCGCGACCTCCTCGAGGCCATGAGCGCAGACTCAGGTGTCGTCCCGTCTTCCCTGCGGGTCGATGGCGGGGCCGCCAGGAACGACTTCCTCCTGCAGTTCCAGGCGGACCTCCTGGGGGTCACCGTGGAACGACCCGCGGTCACCGAGACCACCGCCTTCGGCGCCGCATGTCTGGCCGGTCTGGGCGTCGGACTGTACCATGACCTGGAGCACCTGGCCGGGCGGCGGCGGGTCGAGCGGCGCTTCGCCGCGACCGGCTCGCGGCAGCAGCCGGACCGGCTCTACCGAGCGTGGCAGGCGGCCGTGCGGGCGACGCGCGGGTTCCGGCCGGAGGTGGCCGAATGAACTCACCGGGCATCACCGTCACGCCCGCGGTCACGCGCCGCGACCGCAAGGCGTTCATCGAGCTGCCGTTCGACCTCTATCCCTACCGGATCTACCGCAAGCCATTCGGCGCCGCTCGAGCGGAGGGCGCCCAAAACTCTGGAGGCCATGATGCCTGAGAAGACAGTCATCGAGTTCATCGAGAAAGCACGGGAGGAGCTGACCGAGGCGGCCCGCCAGATCTTTAGCCTGGCCGAGGTCGGGCTGAAGGAGACGAAGTCGGCCGAGGTCCTTATCGAGATCTGCCGTCGCCACGGCTTCACCGTCGAGGAGGGCGTGGCCGGGATGCCGACCGCCTTCGTCGCCAGCTATGGCTCCGGGCACCCGGTCATCGGTCTGCTGGGCGAGTACGACGCCCTGCCGGGCCTGTCCCAGAAGCCGGTGCCGGTGAAAGAGCCGCTGGAGCCGGGCCGCCCGGGTCACGGCTGCGGCCACAACCTATTGGGCGTGGGGGCCCTGGGGGCGGCCATCGCCGTGAAGGATGCCATGGCTCGGCACCGGCTGCCGGGGACGGTCAAGCTGTTCGGGTGCCCCGCGGAAGAGACCCTCGTCGGCAAGGTCTTCATGGTCCGCGACGGCCTCTTCAAGGACGTCGACGCCGCCATCACCTGGCATCCCGGATCGACCAACTCGCTCTGGGCCGGCAGTGCCCTGGCGATGAACTCGGCCAAATTCACCTTCCACGGCCGGTCGTCGCACGCCGCCGGCGACCCGCAGTCGGGCCGCAGCGCCCTGGACGCCGTCGAGCTGATGAACATCGGCGCCAACTACCTCCGGGAGCACATCATCCAGGATGCCCGGCTGCATTACGTCATCACCAAGGGGGGCGGTGAGCCGAACATCGTCCCGCCTGTCGCCGAGTCCTGGTACTATGTCCGGGCCCCCAAGCGGAAACAGGTCGAGGAGATCTTCGAGCGCCTGAAGAAGATCGCCGACGGGGCCTCTCTGATGACCGAGACGACCTACGACATCGAGTTCCTGACCGGTTGCTACAACACCCTCCACAATGACGTCATCGGCGACCTCCTCTTCGAGCGGTTGACCGAGGTCGGGGCGCCGCCCTTCGACCCCGCCGACCAGGAGTTCGCCCGGGCGATGGTGGCCAGCTATCCGGCCGGGCAGATGGAGGGCACCTACGAGTGGTACCGCGAGCGCGGCCAGAACATGGACGGCAAGGTCCTCCACGACGGGGTCATGCCGCCGCTCGACAAGGGCAAGGTCTCGTCCGGTTCGACCGACGTCGGTGACGTCAGTTTCGTGACCCCGACGGCCCAGTTGACCACGGCCTGCGTGCCCCTGGGCGCGCCGGGGCATTCCTGGCAGGTGACGGCGGCCTCCGGGGCCCCGTTGGGCTTCAAGGGGATGCTCGTCGCCGCCAAGGTCATGGGACTGGCCACCCTGGACCTCTTGTCCAAGCCGGAGACGTTGGCCAAGGCCCGCCAGGAGTTCCAGGCGGCGACCAAGGACAGTCCGTACGTCTCGCCGCTCCCGCCGGGCCTGAAGGCGCCCCTGCACCAGCTGGACCACTGAGCGGACGGTGCTGGTCGCCGGCCGCGCGAGCGCTTCTGGGGGGAAGGCCGCCGGGGAAACCCGGCGGCCTCTCGCCCGAGGTCGAAAGGGGTTTCCGCGATGAGCATCGGGAGTCTGTTCATAACCGCTTTCATCGTCGGACTGTCAGGCGCACTCATGCCCGGACCGCTCCTGACGGTCGTCGTCGGCCAGGTCGCCGGGCGTGGCTTTTGGGCCGGGCCGCGGGCGGTTGCCGGCCATGGCCTGCTCGAGGTCATGGTGGTGGTCGCCCTCGCCTTCGGATTCGGTCGCTATCTGGCCCAGCCCTCGGTCACCGGCGTCATCGGCGTGGCCGGCGGGTTGGTCCTCATCTGGTTGGCCTGGCAGAGCGGACGGAGCGCCGCGGAAGTGGCCCGCGGACTGGCCGACCTCGGCGGAGCGCAGTCGGCTCCCGGGGCGGGGGCCGGTCGGCTTCGCGGGTTGCCAGAGCCGTTCCTGGCCGGGTTGGCGGCCAGCGCGGGGAACCCTTACTGGGTTCTCTGGTGGGCGACGGTGGGCGCCGAGTATGTCACTCTGGCCTTGGCCGGCGGGGTGGCCGCCGTCGCCGCCTTCTATGCCGGGCACATCTTGTCTGACCTGGTCTGGTACGTCGCCGTGTCCGGGACCATCGTCGGGGGACGCCGGCTCTTCGGTCCGGGGACCTTCCGGGCGGTCCTCGTCGCCTGCGGTGTGTTCCTCGCCGGACTGGGGGTCTACTTCGTCTTTTCCGGGGCGCGTCTCCTCGTCAGGTGATCCGCCGAGGGGCCAAGAAATACTGGCTAAGCAGGACATTTGGCCGCTAACAGCCAATCATCCAGGGGAGACCGTGAGACAATCCAGTCCAGGAGGCTGGTCCCGGATGGCACGAGGTCAGGTCAGCTCGAGAAAACGCGGGCCCTGCGCCGTCGGCCTGGCGGCGTCGCTCGTCATCATGCTGTTGGTCGGCTACGCCCGCCCCGTTCTGGCCGGAGACTGGCCGGGGTATGGCCGCGGTCCCGATCACCTTGGGGCCGTCGACGACCGGCTCGGCTCGGTGCTCCTACAGCGGTGGGCGACGGCACCCGGGCCGCAGGCCCAGGGCGATCCGGTCGTCCTCGGCGGCACCGTCTTCGCCGGGGCCGATGACCGTGTCTTCCGCGCCCTGGACGCCAAGGACGGCCAGACCAAGTGGACCTTCACGACCGCCGGGTTGCTGCGTTCGGCGCCGGCGGTCTCGGATGACGCCGTCTATGTCGTCGACTTCAGCGGCGACGTGTACGCCCTGCGGACCACCGACGGTCTGCTCCTGTGGCAGGCGTCCATCGGCGACCGCGCCGGCTCCTCGCCCGTGCTCGGCGACGGGGTTCTCTTCGTGGCCGGCGCGCAGGGGGTCGTGCAGGCTTTCGACACGGCAAGCGGGAAGCTGATATGGCGGGTTGACGCCGGCCTCCCGATCTGGTCCACGCCGGCTTACGGCTCCGGGTTCCTCTATGTCGAGGACTATAGCGGCGGAGTCCACGCCCTCGACGGCCGCGACGGGCATCAGGTCTGGAGCTACCAGACCAGCGGTGAGCTGCGGATGTCGCCGGCTCTGTACGGGCAGAAGCTCATCGTCGCCTCGAGCGGCTATGAGGCCGGCGGGGTCGTGGCCCTGGACGCCGTCACCGGAGCCGTCCTCTGGACCCGCTCCATCAGCGGGAACAACCTGTGGAGCGCCCCCGCCGTGGCCCGCACGGCCGACGGGCGGTCGCTGGTCCTCTTGGGCAACCTCGGCTGGCTCTATGCCATCGACGCAGACAGCGGCGAGGTCGTCTGGAACACCCGCATGACCCCGATCAAATACGGCGGCCGCACGAAGTACCCGACGATGATGACCCCGGTCGTCGGCCGGGACCACGTCTATGTCGGGGCCTATTACGCCGTCGACGCGCCCAGTTGCGTCTACACGTTCGACCTCAGTGACGGCCGGCTCCTGTGGACCTCGCCGGTGGCCGGCAAGATCGCGACACCACTGGCCTACGCCGACGGCAGCGTCTACTTTGGCAGCTACGATGGACGGGTTTACGCCTATGCCCCGATCCGGGTGTTCATCGGGGGGAAGCCGGTCGACTTCGGCGATCTGTCACCGGTGGTCCGGTCGAACCGTTCGCTGGTGCCGTTCCGCGCCCTCTTCGAGGCCATCGAGGCCACGGTCACCTGGGACCAGGCGGCCCAGCAGGTCACGGCCAAGCGCGGCGACCGGCTCATCCAGCTGACCGTCGGGTCGACCGTGGCGACGGTCGACGGACGCCAGGTGACCCTCGAGGTCGCCCCGGCCATCATCAACGAGCGGACACTGGTCCCCCTGCGGTTCATCGCCGAGGCCCTCGGCAAGCTCGATTGGGATCAGGCGGGCCTGCGGGTCGACGTGACCCTGCCGGACCAGACGCACTGACCCGATCGGCCGTCGCGCCGCCCGGCGCGACCGGCAAAGAGGTCCACCCCGGGCATAATAGCCCGGGTGATGTCGTTTGAAGCGGAGAATGCCGTTCCGCGTCGGTCTCTTGCTCCTGAGCATCCTGGCCATGGGGTCGCTGGCGGCGGCCGGCGCGGCCCGCCCGTCGACGGACTGGCGGCGGCGGTGGACCACGGAGCCGGTCATCTCGATCTTCCTCGATGACCAGGGGTACGCGATCAACCTCCCGATGGAGGAGTACCTCGCCGGGGTGATCGCCGCCGAGATGGACCCGGACTGGCCGGTCGAGGCCCTCACGGCGCAGGCCATCGTCTCGCGGACCCTGACCCTGAAAGACATGGAACTGGGTGAGGGTCCGCGGAAGATCCATGGCACCGACGCGTGCACCAGCCCTGAGCACCTGCAGGCCTATGGTCCGCAGCGGGTCAACGCCAACGTCCGAGCGGCCGTCGCCGCCTCGCGGGGCCAGGTCCTGACCTACAACAGGGACCTCATCTTCGCCATGTACTCGGACTCGGCCGGAGGCCTGACGGCGACCGGACGGGAGGCCTTCCCGGCCCTCGAGGAGCCGGCGCCGTACCTGCCCAGTGTGCCCTCGCTGGGCGACGCCCTGACCCCGCCGGGCGAGGAAGTCTGGAAGCTGGCCGTGCCCCGGTGGGAGGTGGAAGGGGTGGCCAGGGCACCTTCGGGGTCATCTCAGAACCTGACGGTGACCTACGGCGCGTCCGGCCGGGTCGTCCAGCTCAAGCTGGGGGGCAAGGCCATCAACGGAGCCGACCTCCGGATGGCCATCGGGCCCGACCGCTTCCGCTCGACCCTGATCACCTCCATCCAGCAGGCGACCGGCTCGGTGGTCTTCACCGGACGGGGCTGGGGACACGGGTCAGGCCTTGACCAGCGCGGCGCCCAGGCCCTGGCGGCCGCCGGATGGCGGGCTCCGGCCATCGTCGGCCACTATTTCCAGGGGGTGTCCATCGAGCGCCTCTGGAAATGAGCCCAACGGGCAGGAGTATGTGCCCGCGCGGACGAATAGGAGCATGAAGCGGGGCGTTGCCCCGCCTGAACCGCACGAAACCGCGACGGTCTAAGCATCGTAAATAGAGCAGGCGGCCGGATGCTATCCCGCCGACCCCGGCCGGTCACGGACTCCTGAGAGGAGGCCTCCGCTTTGCGCAATTCCTGGTTCCTGCGGGTCTTCTTTATTTTGTTGGCCCTGGCCCTGGTGGCTTTCTGGATCTTCTCCGAGTTCTACACGGACTACCTCTGGTTCGGCTCACTGGGCTACGCCAAGGTCTTCACCTCCATCCTGTGGACCAAGATCTGGCTGGGCCTGCTCGTGGGGGCCGTGGTCGCCGTGTTCGTCTGGGCCAACCTCTGGTGGGCCAAGGGGCGGCTGTGGCAGTTCCATGGGGAACTGCTCGAGGCGACCATCGGGCGGACGGTCACCCCCCGCTGGATCAAGTTCATCCTGAGCGCGGCCGCCGGCGCCGTGGGCGTCGTCGCGGGCCTGAACTTCGCCGGCTACTGGGAGACGTTCCTCCAGTTCCGCAGCCGCACTCCCTTCGGCATAGCCGACCCGATCTTCCACCGCGACGTGGCCTTCTACGCCTTCCAGATCCCGTTCTATGAGGCTCTCTATGGGACGGCCATGGCGGCCATCGTCATCGCCCTGGCCGGCGCGGCCGTCGTCTACGTCTTCAACCGGCAGGTGGTCTTGACCGGGTCGATTCCCGAGCTCATGCCCCAGGCCCGCCTGCACCTGTCGCTGCTCCTGGCCGCGGCCTTCCTGGTCAAGGCCGGCGGCTACCTGCTGCGCATGTTCAGCCTGGTCTACTCGGCCCGCGGGGTCGTCTATGGGGCGAGCTACGCCGACGTCCACGCGGAACTGCCGGGCTTGCGGGTGCTGACCGTGCTCATCGTCGCCCTGGCCGTGACGACCATCGTCGCCGCCTTCCTGCGGCGGACCAACCTTGTGGTCATCGGCTTCGGCGTCCTCCTGGCCGCCTCACTGGTCGCCGGGACGGTCTACCCGTTCTTCGTCCAGCAGTTCGAGGTCACCCCGAACGAGTTCACCAAGGAAAAGCCTTACATCGAGTACACCATCGCCTTCACCCGCCAGGGCTTCGGCCTCGACAAGGTGCAGGAGCAGGAATTCCCGGCGATGGATGGCCTGACCCCGCAGAGTCTGGCGGCCAACCAGGGGACCATCGAGAACATCCGCATCTGGGACCGGCCGCAGCTGCAGAACACCTACACTCAGCTCCAGGCCATCCGTCCCTACTACAAGTTCAACGATGTCGACGTCGACCGCTACACGGTCAACGGGCGCTATCGCCAGGTCACCGTGTCCGCCCGAGAACTTGATAAGAGCGCCCTGGCGAACATGAAGTCGGACACCTGGGTCAACCGGCACCTGAACTACACCCATGGCTACGGCGTCGTCTTCGCGCCGACCACCGAGGTCACCCCGGAGGGCCTGCCCCTTCTGATGATCAAGGACATCCCCCCGAAGTCGTCGGTCAACGTCGCCGTCACTCGGCCGGAGATCTATTTCGGCGAGTTGACCAACGACTACGTCCTCGTTGACACCAAGCAGAACGAGTTCGACTACCCCATGGGCGATGACAACGCCTATGCGAAGTATCAGGGGACCGGCGGGGTCGTTCTCTCGTCGCCACTGGTCAAGTTGGCCTTCGCCCTGCGGCTGGAGTCATACCAGATGCTCCTCTCCGACGTCGTCCAGCGCGGTAGCCGCGTCCTGCTCTATCGGAACATCAAGCCGTCGGCGGAGGCCCCCCTGACGCGGCAGGCCAAGATCGCCCCGTTCCTGTCCTACGACGATAACCCATACGTCGTCATCGGCGATGACGGGCGGCTCTTCTGGATCATCGACGCCTACACGACCACGAACCGCTACCCCTATTCGGAGTCCACGGCCGGCGGGGTCAACTACATCCGCAACTCGGTCAAGGTTGTCGTCGACGCCTACAACGGAGATACTTCGTACTACGTGGTCGACCCGAGCGACCCCATCGTTGCGACGTATCAGAAGATGTTCCCGACGCTCTTCCAGGACATCAGCCAGATGCGGCCGGACCTCAGGCGGCACATCCGCTATCCCCTCGACCTCTTCAAGGTCCAGGCCGAGCGGTACCAGATCTACCACATGCTCGACCCGATGGTCTGGTACAACAAAGAAGACAAGTGGCAGGGCGTCGGCCTGACGACCGACGGGACGCCGACGGGGCAGATGACCGGGCAACAGGCGGTCAGCGACCCCGAGTACATCATCATGCGGCTCCCCGGGCAGACGAGCGAGGAGTTCGTCCTGATCATGCCCTACACCCCGACCACCAAGCAGAACATGATCGCCTGGATCGCCGCCCGTTCGGACGGGGAGCACTACGGGCAACTCCTGGTGTTCAAGTTCCCGAAGCAGACCCTGCTCTACGGACCCGAGCAGATCAAGGCTCGGATCAACCAGGACCCGGAGATCGTCCGCCAGCTGACCCTGTGGACCAGCGCCAACCAGGGTGACCTGATGGTCATCCCGATCGGCAACTCCATCGTCTACGTCCGCCCGCTGTACCTGGAATCGGCCACGAACAAGCTCCCCGAGCTGAAGCGGGTCATCGTCTCCTACGGAGACCGGGTGGTCATGGAGCCGTCCTTGGGTGAGGCCTTCGCCCGCATCTTCGGAACGCCCGTGTCGCCGGGGACCACGCCTGGACCCACCACCGGCACCGGCGGGACCCCGACCGGGCAGCCGTCGGCCGCCGTCCAGTCCCTCATCACTCAGGCCAACGACCTGTACCGCCAGGCCCAGGAGGCCATCACCGCCGGCGATTGGGCCGCCTATGGGAAGGCCGTTCAGGACCTCGGCGATGTGCTCCGGCGGTTGCAGGACGCCACGAGGTAAGTAATGACTCGGCGGCGCCACCCCCAGAAAAGGGGCGGCGACCGCCGAGAATACTAGGATAGAGCAGGGGGTCTATTGGGTTGACGGTGACCACCATCAGCGATCTGTCGGGCCACGTCGGGCAAGAGGTCGAACTCCACGGTTGGGTCTACAACCGCCGGTCGAGCGGAAAGATCCAGTTCCTCATCATCCGCGACGGGACAGGCATCGCCCAGACCGTGGTGTCCGAGAAGGAAGTGGGCCCGGCGGCCTTCGCCGCCTGTGACGAGCTGACGCAAGAGTCGTCGCTGGTCATTCGCGGCCTCGTCCGGGAGGACAAGCGAGCCCCGGGCGGCTACGAACTCACCGTGACCGGGCTCGAGGTCGTCCGCGTGGCCGAGGACTACCCGATCACCCATAAGGAGCACGGCGTCGAGTTCCTGATGGACAAGCGTCACCTGTGGATCCGGACGCCTCGGCAGGTGGCCATCCTGCGCATCCGCGCCGAGGTCATCCGGGCGATGGAGGACTACCTGCACGAGCAGGGGTTCACCCGGGTCGACGCGCCCATCCTGACCCCCAGCGCCTGCGAGGGGACGACGACCCTCTTCGAGACGACCTATTTCGAGACCAAGGCCTACCTGAGCCAGAGCGGCCAACTCTACAACGAGGCCACGGCCGCCGCCCTGGGCAAGGTCTACTGCTACGGCCCGACTTTCCGGGCCGAGAAGTCCAAGACCCGCCGCCATCTCATCGAATTCTGGATGCTCGAACCCGAGGCGGCCTTCTTCACCTATGAGGATAACATCCGCCTGCAGGAAGGCATGGTCAGCTACGTCGTCGCCCGGGTCCTCGAGCGGAACCGCAAGGAGCTCGAGGTCATCGGCCGCGACGTCACCCCGCTGACCAAGGTCACCGCCCCCTTCCCGCGGATAACCTACGACGAAGCCCTGGAACGGCTCCGCGCCGCCGGCCGGGACATCCCCTGGGGCGAGGACTTCGGCGCCCCCGATGAGACCATCATCTCGGAGCAGTTCGACCGGCCCGTATTTGTCACGCACTTCCCGGCCAAGATCAAGGCTTTCTACATGCAGCCTGACCCGGCCCGCCAGGAGGTCGTCCTGGCGGCCGACCTGTTGGCCTCCGAAGGTTACGGAGAGATCATCGGGGGTTCTCAGCGCATCGACGACCTCGACCTCCTCGAGCGCCGGCTGCGCGAGGAGAGGCTGCCGGCCGAGGCCTATCAATGGTACCTCGACCTGCGACGGTATGGCAGCGTGCCGCATTCCGGCTTCGGGATCGGGATCGAACGGACCGTGGCCTGGATCTGCGGCTTGGAGCATGTCCGGGAGACCATCCCGTTCGCTCGTTTGTTGAACCGGCTCACTCCGTGAGTCTGATGTCTTAGTACGAAGGACTTCCGCCCCGCGCGTCGAATGGTGCCAATGGATCGGGAGGGAAGGAATGGCCGTGGATGAGGCCGGTAACAAGCGACCGCAGGGGTCGGAAGGGCCGTCGAGCCTGAGCGCGATCGGCGAGTTGCTTCGCCGGACGCGTGAGGCTAAAGGGCTGGCTCTGGCCCAGGCCCAGATGGACACGAAGATAAGGACGAAGTACCTGGAGGCCCTGGAGAACGGCAACGACGCCGGGACTCCGGGAGAGGCCTATTTCAAGGGTTTCCTCCGTTTCTACGGCAACTATCTCGGACTCGACGGGACGGCCCTGGTCGCCCGGTACAAGGAGCTCAAGGCGGCCCAGGGCGCTTTGCCGGTCAACGCGGCCGACACGGCCGTCGCGGAGCCGGCCAAGCCGCCGGTGCCGGAACGCCCTGTGCCTGCGCCGGCGGGAAGCCTGAGCCGGCGGGAGAGCCGGCAGACCATTCGTCGGAGCGGGCCCCGCCGTTTCCCGTACGCGCTGGCAGCGGCCGTCCTCGTGGTGGTGGTCGGGCTCCTCGGTTGGGCGTACGCGCGGGGCCACCGCGCGCCGGCCAGCCCTGGCGGGCAGGCCGGACAGACGGCCGGCGGCGGAGAGACCGGCGGCGGGACGGGCGGCCCTTCAGGCCAGACGGGTCAGACCGGCGGGGGTGGCTCGACGTCCGGGACGACCGAGACAGGTACCTCCGGCACCACCGGTGGCCAAGCGGCGCCGGACTTCTCGAAGCTGGTCGTCCAGAGCACCGTGGTCGACAAGGAGACGACGAGCTACATCCTCAACGTCAGTGACCTGACCATCGACGTGGACACCGCTGAAAGATGTTGGGTCAGGGCTGAGGCCGACGGCAAGCTCGTCTTCGAGGAGATCATCGAAGCCGGGCACCAGATGCGGTGGACGGCCAAGAGCAAGTTCGTGATCCGCTTCGGCAACCCGGGAGGCGTCAAGCTCAAGGTCAACGGGGCTTCGGTGGACACCGGCCCGGTGGAGCAGTCGCCCCGGACGTATGAGTTCAAGGTCAAGGGATAGCGCTGGAAAGCGTGTCTGGTGAATGGAGCCCGCCTGAATGGCGGGCTCTTGTTGTTTCCTTCAGCCGGTGCGGCCGGCGGCCTTTAAGCGGCACCGACTAAAGGCGGCGGGCCGACATAGAATCTTGCAAGACCCTCGACAGGGGGGCAAGCCATGGCCATCTCAAGCCGGTCGCGGGCGACGCGCGGCCGCGGCCACCGATCACCGGCGGCCGTCCTGTTGACCCTGAGCATCCTCCTGGGCGTCTGGACCGGCCCGGTGTGGGGTGCGGCCGCCGATGCGTCCGGCGGGAAGTTGAGGATGAGCGCGGACTCGGCCGTGCTCATCGACTGGAACACGGGACGCATCCTCTACGCCAAAGCGGCCACCAAACCACGGCCGATGGCCAGCACGACCAAGATCATGACCGGGCTCCTGGTGTTGGAGAAGGGCAACCTCTCGGACGTGGTCACCGTATCCAGGCGGGCCGCCGCGACGCCTGGTTCCTCGATGCACATCAGGACCGGTGAGCGGCTGACCCTTGAACGGCTCCTCTACGGGGTCCTGATGCGCTCGGGCAACGACGCCTCGGTGGCCGTCGCCGAGCACATCGCCGGCACTGAGGCGGCCTTCGTGGCCATGATGAACGCCAAGGCCAGAGCCCTGGGCGCTTACAACACCCAATTCCGCAACCCCCACGGCCTGACCGCCCCGGGACACTATTCGACCGCCTTTGACCTGGCCCTGATGGCCCGGGCGGCCCTGGCCAACCCGGCCTTCGCGGACATCGTGGCGACGCGGGAGAAGCTCTTCGTCACCGCGGAGGAGGAGCGCCAGGTCACCCTGAGGAACACCAATCGCCTGCTGTGGAGCTTCGAAGGGGCGGACGGGGTGAAGACCGGCACGACTTCCGCGGCCGGCAAGTGTCTGGTCGCCTCGGCCACCCGCGGGGACGAGAAGCTCATCGCCGTCGTCCTCCACAGCTCGGACCGATACGGCGACGCGGCCAAGCTCTTGAGCTACGGGTTCGACCACTATCGGGTCGTCCGCCTGGCCGGGGCCGGTGAGGTCGTGCGGACGCTGCGGGTCAGCGGCGGGATAGCGCTACGGGCGGCGATCGTCGCCGTCGATCAGTACGCCGCCGCCCTGAGCGAGGAGGAGATGGCCCGGTCCCGCGTGGAGTGGGACCTGCCGGCGACGCTCCGCGCGCCGCTCGACGCGGGTGAGCTGGTCGGGGAGGTCCGCGTCTATGTCGACGGGGAGATCCGCGAGACCTACCCGCTGGTCACCCGGGATGAGAACCCGCGCCGGACGCTGTGGCTAGTCTTCCTTCGCGGCTTCCTGCCTCTGGTGAGGTGGCTGGCCGGGGTCGGCATCGGTTAGGCGACGGCAGGGTTTCGGTGACCGTCCAGGGAATAGAGTGGGATGACCGATGGGCGGCCCAGAGCCGCCCGGAGGTCAGACCGTCCGGGAAGGCGGGGAACGGCTTGCCGGTGACCCTTTCGGAACTGGCCTTCGATTTGACGACCAAAGATGGACAGGCCCTCGAAGAGACCGTCGTCCGGCTGCTGCAGCGCGGGGGAGCGGGCCTCCAGACCGTGCTCCGGGCCTGTTCCGAGCCCGCTTCGGAGAAGCGGGTGAAGGCGGCCGTGGCCGGCGCTTCGGCCCGGGTGGCCGAGGCCTTTGCCTCGTTGCCGACCAAGGCGCGCGAGGGGGCGGGCCTCCGACTGCTCGACCTGCTGCGCCCGGAGGTCCTCGAGGCCAAGGGCCACGAGATCCTCAGCCGGGGGGCGGAAGAACCGGCCCGGCAGTTCGCCAAGGTCCTCGCGGGCACGGCGGGCTTCGCCGGAGCCGCCAGAAGGCTGGAGACGGCCTGCGCGATGTGGGCCGGGAATCTGGGCGAGGCGCTGTCGCTGGCCCGCGGGGGTGGGCCGGAGGTAGCCCCGGCCCTCGTGCCGATGCTCCTGGCCCAGGGGCGTCGCTTCAGTGAGGCGGCCGACGAACTGAACGGGGCGACCGGGGCCCCGGACGACGCCGCGCGGGTTATCGCGGCCATCCTGGACATGGTCCCGGCGGGCGACCCCGACGGGGTCGTGGCGGGCGTCGTCGATCGGCTGACGTCATCCGGCGCGTTCGACAGGGCCGCCATCGGCGCCGCCGTGGAGGAGTACCTCAGCCTCCAATCGGGTGAGGCGGGCGCCGCGGTGGAAGCCATCATTGGAGCGCTGAGGGCCCTGGGCGAGACCTTCGGGCACGTCGAGGAAGCCGGGCGCCAAGCGGGCGCGGCCAACTGGATCGACGGCGTCGGGGCGGCCGGACTGCCCGGAGCCCTCACGGAGTCGGTGGACCGCCTGCGAGAGGCGGTGGCCCCCTACACTTCGGTGGCCGGCGAACCGGTCGACCTTCTTTCGGCGATGGAGCGGGCAGCGGAAGGCCTTGCCGTGCGCACGGCCGGCTCTGACCAGGCGCCGGCGTATGCCGACCGGTGGATGGCCACGACCGCGCTGCGGCGGGTGCTGACTGAGGCGGCCGTCCTCGCCGGGCGGTGCCGCCTGGTCCTGGCCACCAGGGCGACTGAAGGTGGTAGGAGCGTTGTTCAGGTCACCGCTGAGCCGGGCGACGAGACTGATCCGCGAGAGATACGGGCCTTCCACCCGACCCTGACCGGTCCGGGCGATGGCCTGCCGGCCGGGTCCGCGCGTTCCTTGAGACCGGCCAGAAGACTGCTCACGGTCTTCGGCGGCGACATCCACTGGCTGCCGACCGGGCAGGGGGAGGGGCCTGAACCGTTCGAACGTTGGGCGGTCGAGGTGGTCTTCCCGGCGCGGCCCGAGCCCAGGTCTGGGGCGGCTCCTTCAGCGGCCGGGCCTCAGGGCCGGAAGGTTGACGTGCCGGTCATGGCCGCGGAGGTGGCCGCTTCTCTGAGTTCTCCGGAACCCGGGACGGCCTTCGTCGCCGCGCTTGGCCAGGAGACCTCCGCGTTGGCCGGTGCGATCACCGGCGATGTCGTCGGCGTGGTCAACGGTGAGCTCATGGGGCTGGGGGAGGCGGCGCGGGCGCTCTCCGACGCGCTCCGCGGACCTGCCGGGACCGAACCCGGAGGGCCCGAAGCGGTGTCCCGGGCGGCCGGGTCGGCTCGAAGACGGCTCGCGGCCGCCCTGACCCGCCTGGGCCGTGGCGACGAGCAGCCCGACGCCTACGGCGACCTCAACGGGACAGTCTCGATGGCCCTCGGGGACGTGGAATCGGTGGCCCGCGGCCTTGGGGCCGGGTTGGTCTTCCTCCCGGCCGCCGACCTGCCGCGCCTGCAGCTCGACCGCGGGCTGGTCGCGGCCGCCCTGGGGACGCTGGCGGAGGAAGCCGTCAGGACGGCGGCTCGCGGCGGGGAGGTCAGGGTCACCGTGGTCTACCGCGGCGACGAAGCCGTCGCCGAGTTGCGGCTGGAGAGCCCGATGGTCACGTCCTTCAGCCCTCTGGCGAAGGAACTGGCCGAGCAGACGGCCACCCGTCACGGCGGCGGCTTGGCCTTCGGTCCCCACGGCACCGATGTCACGATCACCTTCACCGTCAGCGACGAGGAGCGCCGGCTGGCCCGCGACCTGCCCGGGTACGCGCGGTTGTCGGCCGAGGCGCGGCGGGCTCTGCGGACGGCGGAAGCCGTAGCCGCCGCGTCTTCCTCGACCGACCCCGGGCTCCGGCCCTTTCTCTGGTTCAAGGCGGCGGAGATGGAGACGAAGATGCGGTTGGCCGCCGGTCTCAAACGTCACCGCTACCTACCGGTGGCGCTGGACGCCCTCGAGGGCGGGAAGGGCCGGCTGAGCCGGGCCGGCGAGGCACGGCTGGCGGCCGTCGCGGTGGCCTTCCCCGAGGAGGACCCACGACTCCTGCGTGGCCGGCTGGTCACCGTGACCGAGGCCGTGACCGGCGACCGCTTCGAACGGGTCACCGGCGACCTCAGGTCCCTGGGTGTCTTCGTCGCCGCTTACGGCCTGCCGGGGGTCCCCGCGGAGGCCTCGGCCGCCCTCGGGCGCAGCCTGTTCCGCCTCGGTGGGTTCGACCCCGCCGGGGGGCCTGACCCCGAGGTCTCGCGAGCCGTCCTTCAGGCCCTGCTGGCTCTGGGAAACGCCCTTGAGTCTCTGACGTGAACCGTCCTCTGGAGCGTACCGTCATCACCGAAACGAAAGGACGCCGGGTCTCCCGGCGTCCTTTCGTTTCAGCCACTCTTCTCGGCCCGGCGCCGATTCACTTCTTGCCCGTCGCCACCAATTCGTCGAGGGTCAGAAGGGCGAAGCCGCGGTCGCGCAACCCCTGGATGATGGCCGGGAGGGCGAGGTGGGTCTGCTTGCAGGTGTCACTGGCGTGGAGGAGGATGACGTCGCCGTTCTGGGCGCGGTCGAGGACCCGCTTGGTGATGACGTCGACCCCGGGGTTCTTCCAGTCGAGGGAGTCCGTCCCCCAGGTGATGACGGTGTAGCCCGCGGCCGCGGCGGTCTCGATGACCGTGTCGTTGTAGTCGCCGTTGGGCGGCCGGATGTACTTGGCCTTGACCCCGGCCACCTGAGAGATGGCCGCGTCGGACTTGCGGATCTCTTCGGCGATCCGTTCCGCGGGGTACTGGCTCAGGTTGATGTGGGCGTGCCCGTGGCTCTCGATCTGATGACCGTCAGCCTTGATGGCCTGGACGAAGGCCGGCTGCCGGTTCACCCACGGCCCGGAGAGGAAGAAGGTGCCCTTGATCCCATAGGCCTTCAGGACATCGAGGACCAGCGGCGGTATCGTCTCGCCCCAGCTGATGTCGAAGGTCAGGGCGACCGCCTTTTGCGGCGTCTCGACCTTGCGCATGGGCTGCAGACGGCCGGCGACGGGGATGTCGCGTTCGACCTCCGAAGTCGTCAGGCTGCCGCCGAGGACGACTCGGTCCCCGAAGAGCCTGAGCCCCAGGGCCCCGGCCACGAGGATGAAGAAGACCGCCAGAACCAGGAAGAAGCGTGTCGGCAGGGGTCGCTTGATGGTCACGAAAAGCACATCTCGTCCCCCCCTTCGTCGTCAAGAAAAGATATGTCGGGGGGGCCGGGATATGCGAGGGGACAAGTTGCGCGGCTCAGGCTCGGCGGGCTTTCTTGGCCCGAAGGCGGGTGAGCCGGTGGAGCAGCTCACGGCTCTCCGAGTCGTCGGGGGGATCGACCAGGCCGTGCGCCAGGGGTGAGTGGGCGCCGATACCGGCGAGGGCGGCCCCCGTCGCCAGCCGGTCCAGGGCCGCTTGGACGACGGCGATGGCCTGATCGTAGTCCCGCGTCCGGTGCTCGTAGTACTTGGCCAGTTCGACGTGGGCGTGGACGGTCCAACCCGGCTCCTGGACCAGGCGCCGCCAGACGCCGACCGCTTGCTCGAAGCGCCCGACGCGCTTGTACAGCCGGGCCAGGTGACGGGCGGCCTTCTCACGCGTGGTCGGGGCCGGACCGGCCGCCAAGGCCAATTCGTAACAGGCCAGGCTGTCCTCGAGGCGATTGAGCCGCTCCAGGAGGCGAGCCACCGAGAAGCGGTCGGCCGGGTCACTGGCGGCGTCGCCCAACGGGTCGGCGACCACGGCGACCGCCTTGACCGTCAGGGCGGTGAGGGAGAGGATGTCCGCGCGGTTGTGGGTGAAGACCGGCTCGATGATCCTCGCGTCGCCGCTGTGGAGGTAGTCGAAGTACAGGAGGGGGATGAGTTCCCCGGGCACGTCGCCCTCCCGGGCGAAGCCGAGGATGCCGCTTTCCAGGCTGGACAGGCTGCAACTGGTCAGGCGCTCGCGCCAGAGGCGGGCGGCGGCGTGGCGGAGGTCGAGGTGGCGGTCGTCCGGAAGCCGGGGGCGGCGGCGCGAGAGGACGAAACGGTTCTCGAGGAGCGGAAGGTCGAAGGCCTTGCCGTTGAAGGTGACGATGGCCTCGAACCGGTCCAGGTCGGCCTGCAGGGCGGTCAGGAAGGCCGGCTCCTCGTCCAGGTCGCGGAGGAAATACTGGCGGGTGACGTAGTCGCCGCCTTCGAAGAAGCCCAGGCCGACGAGGAAGACGTAGGTTCCCGTGCCCAGACCCAGGCCGGTGGTCTCGGTATCGATGAAGACCGCCCGAGACAGGTCCAGGTCGCCAAGGCCGTCATCGAGGGCCAGTGTTGCCAGGTGGCGTCGGTCAAGGCTGAGAGCCTCGGCCAGGGGCACCCCGCCATGGGCAGCGTCCGCGGGGCGGCGGTCTTCGCCCACGAAGACCGGGCCGTGGGCGGTGGTGAGGACCCGCCCGGGCACGACCGAATCGATGCCGTGCGCCGAGCGGCGTGGCGCCTCCCGGAGGTCGGCCGGGCCCACCTTGATCAGGCCGGCCTGGACGAGTTCGCCCAGTTTATCCTTGAGCTGCACGGCTTCGGATGGCCTCCCTGAGGAGACTGACAGCGGCCGCCTTGCCGCGCGGTCCGACCTCGTCGACCGGGCCGACGCAGGCCGGGCAACCGTTCTCGCAGGAGCAGCCGCTGATGAGGTCGAGGGCGGTCTTGAGGAAGAGCGGGCTGACGTCGTAGAGCTTCTCGGCCAGACCGACGCCCCCTGGGTAGCGGTCGTACAGGTAGATGGTGGGCAGGCCGGTGAAGGGCGACTTCACCTCGGCCACCACCTGCACGTCGCGGGGGTCGCAGAGGAGAAAGAGCGGGGCCACGTTGACGAGGACGTTGGCCAGGCCGACCAGTCCGCTCTGGAGGTCGTCGGAAGGGAAGGCGCCGGCCGCGGTCTCGGGCACGCTGAGCCAGTAGGCCGTGGTGTGCATCTGCTCCTCGGGCAGGTGGATGCGGCCGGACCCGATGTTCTCATGGGAGAAGAGCTTTATCTTCTTGAACATGGTGGCCATCGCCGCCACCAGCACCTCGCCGTAAGCGGTCGGGAAATCCCCGTCCGACCGGCTCTTGAAGACGTCGAGGACCTGGATCCGGACGGCGAGGTTGGCGTCGGTGTAGTAATCGACGTCGACCTTGCGGACGTACGCCTTCTTTTCCCCCCAATCCAGGCGATCGACGTGGTGCTGCTGACCCTCGTGGATATAGATGGCTTCCTCGTGGATGAGCATCGGGGCGGAGATCCGGTCGACCTCGCCGATGACGCGGGTCTGACCGTCGGTCGTGTCGATGATGACGAAGTTCTCGGCGGCCGCGGACCGGAGGCTGATCTCCTCGGCCGGGAAGTCTTCGGCCATCCAGTGGTAGCGGCCGTCGACCCGGCGCAGCAGCTTCTGCTCGGCCAGGAAGTCGAGGACCTGCTCGGTGGACTCGACCCCGAACTCCTCGCCGGCCTCGAAGGGAAGCTCGAAGGCGGCGCACTTGACGTGAGACAGGAGGATGAGGAGGTTGTCCGGGTTGACCAGCCCGCTTTCAGGCGGCTGGCCGAAGAAGTAGTCAGGGTGGGCCATCAGGTACTGGTCGAGCGGGTTCGAGCTGCCGACCAGGACGACCACCGAGGTCCCGGCGCGCCGCCCGACGCGGCCCGCCTGCTGCCAGGTACTGGAGACGCTACCCGGGTAACCGACGATGACGCAGGCGTCGAGCCGTCCGATATCGATCCCGAGCTCCAGGGCGTTGGTCGCGACCACCCCGCGGACGCTCCCGTCGCGCAGGCCGCGTTCGATGGCCCGCCGCTGCAGGGGAAGATAGCCGCCGCGGTAGCCGTGGACCTTCTCGGCCAGCCCGGGGTGGCGGGCCAGGTTCTCGCGGAGGTAGGTGAGGAGCAGTTCGGTGGTCACCCGGCTGCGGGCGAAGACGATGGTCTGGACGTCATTGCGGAGGAAGTTGGCCGCCAGGGCCTGGGCCTCCAGGGCGGAACTGCGCCTGATGCCGAGCTCGCGGTTGACCACCGGCGGGTTGTAGAGGATGAACTCCTTGGCCCCGCTTGGCGCCCCGTTGTCGTCGATGAGCTGGAGGGGCCCGCCGACCAGCCGCTCGGCGAGGTCGAGGGGGTTGGCGATGGTGGCCGAGGCGCATATGAAGATGGGGTCCGAGCCGTAGAACCGGCAGACCCGCCGCAGGCGCCGGATGACGTTGGCCACATGGCTGCCGAAGACCCCACGGTAGTGGTGGACCTCGTCGATGACCACGTAGCGGAGGTTCTCGAAGAGCTTCACCCAACGCGTGTGATGCGGCAGGATGCCCGTGTGAAGCATGTCCGGGTTGGTCACGACGACGTGACCCGCGGTGCGGATGGCTTTCCTGGCCGAGGTCGGGGTGTCTCCGTCGTAGGTGTAGGTCTTGATGTCCGCGCCGAGTTCGGTGATGAGCCCGTGCAACTCCGTCATCTGGTCCTGGGAAAGGGCCTTGGTGGGGAAGAGGTAGAGGGCGCGGGCGTCCTCGTCCTTGAGGATGGCATCGAGGACGGGCAGGTTGTAGCACATCGTCTTGCCCGAGGCGGTCGGGGTGACGACGACGACGCTCCGGCCGTCGTGGACGGCGTTTAGGGCCGCGCCCTGATGCGTGAACGGCCGTTCGATGCCGCGCCCCCGCAGGACCTGAGTCAGCCTCGGGTCGAGCCACTCGGGGAAGTCGCCATGCCGCGCGGCCCGCGGCGGGACGTGGTGCCACCCGGCGATGCAGCCCCGGAAGCGTTCGGACTGCTTGAGGTCCTCGAGGACCTGCTCCAGTTTCATCGGTTGGGTCAAGCCTCCTCGGCTTCGATTCTAACACGAACACGCGTTCCGGGTAAAGGCCCCCAGGCCGCTGGTTGAAGAAAGGCAAATGGTGTACAATGATGATGTCTATGCGGGTGGGGGACGAGCCTCCGCCGCGAGGGAGAGGGATGAATGGCTAGGATTCTGGCCATCGGGGCGCACCCCGACGACGTGGAGATCGGCATGGCCGGCACGGTCGCGGCCCACACCGCGGCCGGGCACGAGGTGACCATCGTCGACCTGACCAGGGGCGAGCTCTCGACCAACGGGACGCCCGCTGAACGGGCGACGGAGGCCCTGGAGGCGGCGCGCATCCTCGGCGCGGAGCGGGAGAACGTGGGCCTGCCGGACCTCGGCTTCGCCGTCGACACCGACTCGATCCGGGCGCTGGTCGAGGTCATCAGGCGCCGCCGCCCGGCCGTCATCCTCGGTCCCTACTGGGAGGACCGCCACCCGGACCACGTCCGCTGCAGCCGCCTGGTCACCGAGGCGAGCTTTGCCGCGGGCGTCGCCAAGTTCGCTCCGGGCCTGCCTCCGCACCGTCCCGCGTTGGTCGCCTATTACTTCATCAACACCGAGGCCGTTCCTTCTTTCGTCATCGACGTGAGCGCCCACTACGAACGGAAACTGGCCGCCCTGACGGTCCATCGGACCCAGTTCCTCCGGCCCGAGGGCGGCGCCGGGACGCCCTTGAACGACCCCAACTTCCTCAGCTTCGTTCAGAGCCGGGACCGGCTTTTCGGGGCCAAGACCGGGGTCACCTTCGCCGAAGGCTTCGTCCGGCGCGGCCTGCATCGCCTGGCCGGCTTCGACGATCTGCTCGGGCCGGCGGCGGGAGGCGGTCAGGACGAGCCGGAATGACGGGGAGGGAAGCGGCTTGAGGATCGGCATGACCTGTTACCCGTCAGCCGGGGGGAGTGGCGTGGTCGCCACGGAACTCGGCCGTCAGCTGGAGCGACGAGGCCACGTCATCCACTTCATCAGCTACGATCAACCCTTCCGGTTGCACGACTTCACCCGCAACGTGTCCTACCATCAGGTGGAGGTGCCCACCTACCCTCTGTTCAAGTACCCGCCGTACCTTCTGGCCCTGGCCAACAAGATGGCCGAGGTGGCCCTCTACGAGCAGCTCGACATCCTCCACGTCCACTACGCCATCCCCCACGCCGCCAGCGCCTATCTGGCCCGTCAGATGCTCGCCTCGCGGAACAAGGGGCGGGCTCGACGCCTTCGTTTTGTGACCACCCTGCACGGGACCGACATCACCCTGGTCGGCTCGGAGCCGTCCTTCTCCGAGATGGTCGCCTTCACCATCAACCAGTCCGACGGGGTCACGGCGGTGTCCGAGTCGCTGCGCCTGGAGACCATGGAGACCTTCAGCCTGACCCGTGAGATAGTGACCATCCCGAACTTCATCGACCCCGACGAATACCGCCGCGAGGCGTCGCCCGAGGATCGGCGGGCGCTGGCGGACGACGACGAGAAGCTCATCCTACACGTCTCGAACTTTCGCCCGGTGAAGCGAGTGGACGCCGTCGTCCAGATCTTCGCGCGGGTGGCGCGGGAGATCAAGGCGCGGCTGCTGATGGTCGGGGACGGTCCCGACCTGCCCTTGGCCCGCCGCGAGGCGGAGCGGCTGGGGGTCGCCGACCGGGTCACCTTCCTCGGCCAACAGGAAGAGGTGGCCGGGCTCTTTTCGGTGGCCGACCTCCTCCTGCTGCCCTCAGAAAAGGAGAGCTTCGGGCTGGTCGCCCTGGAGGCCATGGCTTGCGGCGTGCCGGTCATCGCCTCGCGGGTCGGCGGTCTCCCGGAGGTCGTCGGGGACAAACAGGCGGGGTTCCTCTATCCGCCGGAGCGGGTCGACCGGATGGCGAAGAAGGCGGCCCAACTCCTCCGCGATGAGTCCAAGCACCGGAAGGCGGCCATCGCCGCCAGGCGGCGGGCCATCGGTCAGTTCAGCGCCAGCCGCATCGTGCCACAGTATGAAGAGTTCTACCGGCGCGTCCTGGCGCGTCCCCCGGAGGTCTGACATGAAGACCGTCGCCCTTGTCTCTCTGGGCTGCCCGAAGAACCGCATCGACAGCGAGTACGTCCTGGGGGCCCTTGGCGAGGCCGGTTTCATGATCACCGACGACCCGGCGACAGCCGACGTGACCGTCGTCAACACCTGCGGGTTCATCGAGGCGGCCAAGGAGGAGTCGATCAGGACCATCCTCGACCTGGCCGAGCTGAAGAAGGCGGACCCCGCCAAACGCCTGGTGGTCATCGGTTGCCTGGCCCAGCGGTACGCCGATGAACTGGGGCGGGAGATCCCGGAGATCGACGCCGTGGCCGGCACGGAGGCCGACGACGTGATCGTCGACCTGCTCAGCCGGGTCGCCGCGGGCGAACAGCCCTACGTGGTCGGCCCCTGCGACTCCCGACCGACCTACGATCCCAGACGGCCGCGGCTTCTGACCACCAGTCCGGGCACGGCCTACCTCAAGATCGCCGAAGGTTGCGACCACCGCTGCGCCTTCTGCGCCATCCCGTCCATCCGCGGGCCGTTCCGCAGCCGTCCCCGCGCGGCCATCGTCGACGAGGCGCGGCAGCTGGCGGCCATGGGCGTGCGGGAACTCATCCTGGTGGCCCAGGACGCCACGGCTTACGGACGGGACCTCGGACCCGAGGAGGACGTGGCGCGCCTTCTGGGCGAGCTAGACGCGGTCCCCGGGGTGACCTGGATCAGATCGCTCTACCTCCACCCCGGCCGCGTCGATGCGGCGCTGGTCGAGGCCATCGCCAGGAGCAGACACGTCTGCCGCTACTTCGACCTCCCCATGCAACATGCTTCCGATCGGGTCCTGCAGGCGATGGGGCGCGGAGAGACAGCCGAGGGTCTCAGGCGGCTGGTCAAGCTGATCAGAGAGCGCATCCCCGGTGCGTTCCTGCGGGCCTCGTTCATCATCGGGTACCCCGGCGAGACCGAGGCTGACGTCGACGAATTGCTGGACTTCCTCAAGTGGGCCCGCCTTGACCACGCCGGCTTCTTCGCCTACTCGCAGGAAGAGGGAACCCGGGCGGCCGACCTCGAGGGTCAGGTGCCCGAGGAGGCCAAGGCCGAGCGCCTTCGTCGGGTCGGCCGGAGCCAGAGAACGGTGGCCCGGGAGGCCAACCGTGCCCGCGTCGGCGGGACCATCGACGTCCTCATCGAACGGCGCCGCCGGGGGGCCCATCCACTCGTCGGCCGAGGCGAGAAGGATGCCCCGGATATCGATGGGTCCGTCTTCTTGCGCCCGGCCGCGGGGGCGCCGAAAGAGTCTTGGCCGCAAGAAGGCGAGATGGTCCGCGCCCGCGTCATCTCGTCGTCGACCTTCGACCTCTACGCCGAGGTCATCGGCTCGGGCGCAAAACCCGGATGATCAAGTTAAGGACGATGGCCGCCGCTTTCTTGATGAATGACGGTGAATTCTTGCTGATGAAGAGGTCGGCCGGCCGAGTACTGTCGCCCGGCCTTTGGGCGGGCGTCGGAGGTCATTTCGAGCCCGCCGAGCTCAATCACCCGCAGGCGGCCTGCCTGCGAGAAGTGCTCGAGGAGACCGGGATCAGTGAAAAAGACATCTCGGATCTCGGATTGAAATACATCACTCTGCGCCGAAAGGCAGACGAGATCCGCGTCCAGTACATCTTCTTCGGCGATTCATCGGTAAGAGACGTGATTCAGACCGATGAAGGCGAGTTGCGCTGGATAAGCGAGAGTGACCTCCTCAACCGTGAGTTGTCCTTCGCGACCAGGTCCTTCCTCGAGCACTACCTAGAAGTCGGACGCAAGATCGATACAATCATGGTCGGAACAATCGATGCCGTTGACGGTAGTCCGGTGATTCACTGGGATCCATTGAGAGATTGGGAATGAAAGTCTGCGGCCCGGCTCTGGGATGAGCCGGGCTGTTTGGTTAATGATGGCCCTCGTTAAGCTGGCCTTATTGTGCTATACTCGGATGTTGAACTAACATCGGCGCCGTGTGACCACGCTTGCATTCAGACGCGGATGGCGATGTTGTTGATGCCATCAGAACGATGAGCAGGAGGAGGCGAGGCCGTTGGATTTCAAAGGCATGCGCTGGCAGGTTGCCGTTCTATCGCTCCTCGCCGTTCTGGCTGTGCTCTTCGGCGGCTACTTCGTCTATCATCAACTTGGCCTCGACCGCCCCTTGGTCAAGGCCTTGAAGGCTGACCCCGCGGTGCAGTCCGTGCGCGTGGACGACGGCTCGCAGGGCCGTGTGATCAAGGTGGCTCTGAACCGCGTTGACAACCTCCAGACCGTCTACGAGCGCTTGGAGCAGACCACCGACCGCTACCTCAAGGACGGAAGCTACGAGCTCAAGGTGACCGACCATCGCGACCCGTTGCTTCAGGAGACCTACGACCGGATGAGCTTCCTGGTCGAAGAGGCGTTGGTCCGCGGCAACTACGAGGACATGTACGCCGGCCTGCAGAAGCAGGCGGCCGACCGCGGCCTCGACGTCTTCAAGGTGTACGTCGGGGCGCACGACGTCTTCCTGCAACTCGGCAAGGGCACTGACTATCTGTATGCCGTGGTCCCGCGCGGTTCGGTCGCGACGGCCTCGGCCACTGCGGGGGGTGCGGGCCGGTGAAACGCGAGATCATCCTGGGCGCGGCCGCCGCGGCCCTCATCTTCCTGCTCTTTCTCGGCTACAACATCCTGCCCGTCCTCTTCCTGGGCGCCTTGGTCTTCGTCCTGGCTCAGAACGGCGGGCTGCGCGGGTTCCAGCGGCGCTTCGTGGCCGTCGGGGCTCCGGTTGCTTCGGCGGCCGTCACCTTCAGCGACATCGGCGGCCAGCCGACGGCGAAGAAGGAACTCGTCGAGGCCCTCGACTTCATCGTCCACCGCGAGACCATCAGCAAGATGGGCATCCGTCCGCTCAAGGGCATCCTCCTGACCGGGCCTCCGGGGACGGGCAAGACCCTCCTGGCCAAGGCGGCCGCGAACTACACCGATTCAGTCTTCCTCTCGTCGTCGGGCTCGGAGTTCATCGAGGTCTACGCCGGGGTCGGGGCTCAGCGCATCCGGCAGCTGTTCACCCAGGCCAGGGAGAGCGCGGCCAAGGAGGGGAAGGGGACGGCGATCATCTTCATCGATGAGATCGAAGTCCTCGGCGGGAAGCGCGGGCAGCACACCAGCCACCTCGAGTACGATCAGACCCTCAACCAGCTCCTCGTGGAGATGGATGGACTGACGGCGGACGATTCAACGAAGCTCCTCCTCATCGGGGCGACCAACCGGTTCGACCTCCTCGACTCGGCCCTTCTGCGGCCGGGGCGGTTCGACCGGATCGTCAACGTCGACCTGCCGGACCGCGAGGGCCGGCTGCAGATCCTTCGCCTGCACGCGCGGAACAAGCCGATGGATGACTCCGTCGACCTCGAGAAGCTGGCCCAGGAGACCTTCGGTTTCTCCGGAGCCCACCTCGAGAGCCTGACCAACGAGGCGGCCATCCTGGCCCTGAGGGAGAATGCCGAGAAGGTCCTCCAGCGTCACCTGGAGGAAGCCATCGATAAGGTGATCATGGGGGAGAAGCTCGAGCGCCGGCCGACCGACGAGGAACGCCGGCGGGTGGCGTGTCATGAGACCGGCCACGCCCTGGTGGCGGAGGACGTCCGCCCGGGTTCGGTCTCGACCATCAGCGTGACGTCGCGCGGCGGCAGCCTCGGGCACGTCAGGCATACCCCCGAGGATGACTTCTACCTGTCAACGCGGGACTACCTCGAGGGGCAGATCCGGATCGCCCTCGCCGGCGCCGTCGCCGAGGAACTCATCTTCGGCAGCCGGAGCACCGGCTCAGTCAACGACCTCGAGCAGGCCGTCGAGAGCGCCCGGCGGATCATCCGGGCCGGCCTGTCCGACCTTGGCATCGTCGCTACCGACACTCTCCCCGAGCGCACCGAGCACCGAGCGGTGAACGTCATCATCCGTCAGCAGGAGGACAAAGTGCGCGAGTTCCTCGGCGGGCATCGGGCCATCCTCGTGGAGGCCTCGACCGTCGTCCTCGAGCGGGAGACGCTCGACGGCGACCAGCTGCGAGGACTCCTGTTCGGGACCGAAGAGGTCCGCACCGCTTGATAAGACCGTCAGACGAGCCCTCGGGCCTTTGCCCGGGGGCTTCTTTGTATCGCCGTCGCCGGCCGGGGCGGGCCCCATGGGTCGCCGGCCGCCGCTCGGGTCAGACTGTGGTGGAGGGATTGACGGCCCACCGCCGAATCTGTCGGAGGACCCCATCGGCCCGGCTTGAAGAAGCCGCGGCCCGGAAAGGATGGCGACCCCGGTGCCAACGGTCGAAGTGATCTCGGTCGGAACGGAGCTCTTGCTCGGTCAGATCCTCAACACCCACGGGCAGTATCTCGGACGCGAGTTGGCCGCCCTTGGCCTCGACCTCTACTACCAGACCTCGGTCGGCGACAACCGCGCCCGCGTCATTCAGGCTTTCGCCCGGGCATGGGAACGGTCCGACGTGGTCATCCTGACCGGCGGGCTCGGCCCCACGGATGATGACCTGACCAAGGAGGCCGTCGCCGGTTTTCTCGGGCTCGAATTGATCGAGGACGCGGCCTCACGGCGTTGGCTCGATAAGTTCTTCGCCCGCCGAGGACGGCGGATGACCCCGAACAACCTGAAGCAGGCCACGCTGCCCCAGGGGGCCAAGGCCCTGCCGAACCCCAACGGGACGGCACCCGGCGTGCTGCTGGAGACGGGCGGCAAGGCCGCCATCATGCTTCCCGGGCCTCCGGCCGAACTGCTGCCGATGTTCGCCGACCACGTCCGCCCGTATCTCATCGAGCGCTGGGGCGGCGGTCGGACGGTCATCGTCTCCCGGGTGCTCCGGCTATGCGGCATCGGCGAATCCGACGCCGAGACGAGGGTCAAGGACATCCTCACCCGCCAGGGCAACCCGACCATCGCCCCGCTGGCCTCGGGGGGCGAGGTGACCTTCCGGCTGACGGCCAAGGCGACCACGCCGGCGGAAGGATCGGTCCTCCTGGACCAGGCTGAGGCGGAGATGCGTGGGCGCCTTGGTCAGCACATCTACGGCCTCGACCAGCAGACACTGAGCGATGTCGTCGGCGACCAGATGACCCGGGCCAGCCTGACCATCGCTCTGGCCGAGTCGTGCACCGGCGGGCTCATCGGGCACCAGTTGACCCAGCGCCCGGGCAGTTCGGACTACTTCCGCCTGGGCGTGATCGCCTACGCCAACGAGGCCAAGACGGCCGCGCTCGGCGTGCCGGCCGAGGTCATCCGTGACCACGGCGCGGTGAGCGAGGAGACGGCACTGGCCATGGCCCTGGGTGTCCGGCGCGTGGCCGGGACGGACATGGCCCTGGCGACGACGGGCATCGCCGGACCCGGGGGCGGAACCCCGGACAAGCCGGTCGGGCTGGTGTACGGCGCCCTCGTTTGGCCGGGCGGCGAGGACGTCCGACGCTGGGACTTCATCGGCGGACGCCAGCACATCAAGGAGCGGGCGGCCTTCGCCGCCTTGACGATGCTGTGGGACCACCTGAAGGGCCTGCGGCAGACCGGCGGGGTCGCCGGGAAGGATGGGACGGGGGCCGGCGCAGGAGTTTGAGCGAGCCCGTCGAAGCAGGCAGAAAGGGGTTTTGACGGGATGTCTGAAGCTTCCTGGCGTCTTTTCGTGGCCGTCCATCTGCCGTCGGATCTCGTCTCCGGCGTGACGCGGGTCCAGACTCAGCTCAGCCGGTCCCGGGCCGACGTGAAGTGGGTCGAGGAGGAGAACCTCCACCTGACCCTCAAGTTCCTGGGTGAGCTGCCCGAAGGCCGGGCGCTGGACGTTCGTGAGGCTCTGGGCTCCGTCGCCGGGGTCGCTCCCTTCCAGGTGTCCCTGCGAGGCGTGGGGGCTTTCCCCGGGCACGGTGGCCCGAAGGTGGTCTGGGTCGGGCTGTCCGAAGGAGCCTCGGAGTTCGTCCGCCTCGCCGGTGCCGTCGATCAGGCACTGGCCGCCCGGGGCTTCGCCGCGGAAAGGCGTCCGGCCTCCCCGCACCTGACCATCGGTCGCGTGCGCGGGGCATCCAACCTGGAGGCCCTGCGGCGCGGGATGGACGAGGTCGGGCCGGTCGCCCTTGGCTCCTTCGAATGCCGGGAGGTGCGCCTCTACCGGAGCGTCCTGGGGGCTGGGGGGCCGGTCTACACGGCCCTGGAGACCATCCCGCTAAAACCATCCCAGGTCTGAGGGACGACGCGATTCGTCCTTGTCACCCACCGGTCGACATGGTATACTTTTAGCCGGCAGGAAGATATTCCCAAACGGCGGCCGTTCCGCCGCCGGAGGAGGAAGCACGTCCAATGGATAAGCAAAAGGCCCTCGACGCGGCCCTGGCCCAGATCGAGAAGCAGTTCGGCAAGGGGTCGATCATGAAGCTCGGTGAGGCCTCGGCGAGGATGACGGTCGAAGTCATCCCGACCGGGGCGCTGTCGCTCGACGTGGCCCTCGGCGTCGGCGGACTACCCCGTGGCCGAGTGGCCGAGATCTTCGGGCCGGAGTCCTCGGGCAAGACGACGGTGGCCCTCCATCTGGTGGCCGAGGCCCAGAAGACGGGCGGCGTGGCTGCCTTCATCGACGCCGAGCACGCCCTCGACCCGCTCTACGCGAAGAACCTCGGGGTCGACGTGGACAACCTCCTCATCTCCCAGCCGGACACCGGCGAGCAGGCCCTGGAAATCGCCGAGGCCCTCGTGCGGTCGGGGGCCGTCGACATCGTCGTCGTCGACTCGGTGGCCGCCCTCGTCCCCCGGGCCGAGATCGAGGGGGAAATGGGGGACTCTCATGTCGGCCTGCAGGCCCGCCTGATGTCACAGGCCCTCCGGAAGTTGACCGGGGCCATCTCCAAATCCAAGACCTCGGCGGTCTTCATCAACCAGATAAGGGAGAAGGTCGGGGTCATGTTCGGCAACCCCGAGGTCACCCCGGGCGGACGGGCCCTCAAGTTCTATGCTTCCGTGCGGCTCGACGTACGCAAGATCGAGACCCTCAAGCAAGGCAACGACGTCGTCGGAACGCGGGTCCGGGTGAAGGTGGTCAAGAACAAGGTGGCCCCGCCGTTCAAACAGGCTGAGTTCGACCTGATGTACGGCCAGGGCATCTCCCGCGAGGGGAGCATCGTCGACATGGCCACGGAGCTTGGCATCATCGTCAAGAGCGGGGCTTGGTACTCGTATGGCGAGAGCCGTCTTGGACAAGGCCGTGAGAACACTCGCGATTTCCTGAAGCAGAACCCGGCCGTCTGCGCCGAAATCGAGGCCAAGGTCCGCGAAGGCCTCGTCCGCGGTTCGGTGAAGGCCGTCGGGGCGGCCGATGACGACGCCGGTGAGTGAGTTCGAACGACCATGTTCGTGGTGACGGGGTTCGAACCTGACCGCTCACGGCGCGGGCGGATCCTGATTCTGTCTGAGGCCGGGCCCATCGCCTCGGTCCAACGCCGGGCGTTGAAGCCGCTCGGCCTTCGGGAAGGCGCGGACGTCGATGCGGAAGAGCTCGCCGTCCGTATCGGCGAGGCCGAGAAAGAAGCTGCCCACGCCGTGGCCCTGGATCTCCTGAGCAAGCAGGATTACAGCGTCGCGGAGGTCAAACGACGCCTGACGGCCCGCGGGTTCCCGGACGACATGGCCAAGGCCGAGTGCGGCCGACTGGTCGCGGCCGGGTTGCTCGATGATGGGCGCCTGGCGCGTGGTTACGTCGATGCCCGCCTGGCGGCGCGGCCGTCGGGGAAGCGGTTGCTCCAAGCGGAACTCGCCCGGCGGGGTCTTGACCGGAACGCCATTCAGGCGGCTCTGGCCGCGGCGCCGCGCGGCGGCTCGACCGAAGAGCTGGAGCTGGCCCGTCGGGCTGCCGACGAGCGGCTGCGCCGGCGGCCGGCGACCGACGACCGGGACGTCCTTCAGCGAGAACACCGCCTCCTCGTCGACTTCCTGCTCCGGCGGGGATTCGGTTATCAGACGGCTGAGCGGGCGGCTCGGGAGGCGCTGCGTCCCCGCGGGTTCGACCATTCCGAGAGGTCCGACTGAGGGGGCGCGGGTGGGCTGATACCCAGGCCACGGGCCTAATTGACGGAAAAATTTCAACTTGACATAGACCTGGAAAAAGTTTAAAATCAAGTGGGACAAGGCTTAGGCGTAAGCACCACTTTTACATAGATTCCAGTTGACTTGCGAGCGACCGGAGCGGTGCTTGATGTTTTGTCAGTCGCAGTGGCGGGCAAAAACACGGGTTCACGTATTGCCGGGCCGTTCCAGGCATGGTCAGCCGGTGGTGTACGCGTCCAAAAAGCCGATTCCCATCGGCTTTTTTGTTTTCCGGGAAGCTGAAGAGAAGACTGTAACGTCCCGCCCCATATCAGGGGCACCGTCACACTTCGAACTGGAGGAGGTGTACTTGAGATCGCCCCAACCGTAGTCATCATCGTTGCCGCCGCCGCTCTAGTGCTCGGATTCGGGCTGGGGTTCGTCATTCGAAAGGTCATCGCGGAAGCCCGTATCGCCTCCGCCGAAGAGGCCGCCCGCAAGATCCTCGACGAAGCTCGGAAGGATGCCGAGGGCAAGAGGCGGGAGGCGGTCCTGGAAGCCAAAGAGGACGTCCATCGGCTGCGAGCCGAGTTCGAACGGGATGTCCGTGAACGGCGGACCGAGACGCAGCGTGTTGAGCGTCGTCTGGTCCAGAAAGAGGAGATGCTCGACCGGAAGGTTGAGTCTCTGGAGAAGAAAGAAGAGAACCTTCGCCGCAAGGAAACTGAACTGGACACCCTCCGCGAATCCATCGCCGAGTTGCATCAGAAGGAAGTCGCCGAACTGGAGCGGGTCTCGAACATGAGCTCCCAGGAAGCCAAGCAGTTGCTCCTGGCGAACGTGGAAGAGGAGATCCGCCACGAAGCGGCGATCATGATCAAGGACATCGAGGCGAAGGCCAAGGAAGAAGCGGACAAGAAGGCCCGGGACATCATCTCCCTGGCCATCCAGAGATGCGCCGCCGACCATGTGGCGGAGAGCACCGTATCGGTGGTCGCCCTGCCGAACGACGAGATGAAGGGCCGGATCATCGGTCGCGAGGGCCGCAACATCAGGACCCTCGAGACCCTCACCGGCATCGACCTTATCATCGACGACACTCCGGAAGCGGTCATCCTTTCCGGTTTCGACCCGGTCCGCCGCGAGGTCGCTCGCGTGGCCTTGGAGAAGCTCATCGTTGACGGGCGCATCCACCCGGCCCGCATCGAGGAGATGGTCGAGAAGGCCCAGAAAGAAGTGGATACCAAGATCCGCGAGGAAGGCGAGGCGGCCACGTTCGAGGCCGGCGTCCATGGTCTGCACCCCGAGATCGTCAAGCTCCTCGGCCGTCTCAAGTTCCGTACCAGCTACGGTCAGAACGTCCTGAAGCACTCCCTGGAAGTGGCCCACCTGGCCGGGGCGATGGCCTCCGAACTCGGGGCCGACGTCCAGGTGGCCAAGCGCGCGGGTCTCATCCACGACCTGGGCAAGGCCGTGGACCACGAAGTCGAAGGGACTCACGTCGCCATCGGCGTCGACCTGGCCAAGAAGTACCATGAGGTCGACGCGGTCGTCCACGCCATCGCCGCCCATCACGGCGACACCGAGCCCAACTCGATTGAAGCCGTCCTGGTCCAGGCGGCCGACGCCGTCTCGGCGGCCCGGCCGGGGGCCCGGCGGGAGACCCTCGAGGCCTATATCAAGCGCCTCGAGAAGCTCGAGGAAATCGCCGACTCCTTCGAAGGGGTCGACAAGGCCTACGCCATCCAGGCCGGACGGGAAGTCCGGATCATGGTCAAGCCGGAGAAGATCGATGACTTGGCCGCCATCAGGCTGGCTCGGGACATCACGAAGAAGGTCGAGAGCGAGTTGGAGTACCCCGGCCAGATCAAGGTCACGGTCATCCGTGAGACCAGGGCCGTGGAATACGCCAAGTGATGCGCCCCGGCCTTCCGGTCCGATAGGAATAAGCTTCGCTCACCGAAGGGCCTCGGGAAGAACCTCCCGGGGCCCTTATCTGTCTGCGGCGCCGACGATTTGCCTGCTAGGAAGGGCCAAATTTGCCCCCCCGAGGGCAGGATTTGGGCGCCGACCGCCGAAGTCATGCCTGCGAGGTCGCCATCAGAACGATACGACGGCGGTCCGCGGGGGGCGAGGGCGTGCAGGGTTTGAACCGTGAGGGTGAACAGGCCAACAACAGTGTCAGTCTCCTAATCTCGATGCTCGTCCGGTACCCCGAGCTGGCGACGATCAACTTCGACCCGCGTCGCCAGAGCCTGAAGTTCACCTTTCTCCTGACCCGAGTGCTGTCGGAGGAAGAGTTCGGGGCCTTTCGCGCCCGGCTGCTCGATAGCCTCAGTGCCTACGCGTGGTTGGAGGGGCTCGACGTGTCGACCACCGAGGTGGGCCTGACCAAGTACGGCGACGTCAGCGTGGTCGAGGTGGTCCGGGACGTCCGGTCGCTCAGCCAGGGCGAGGTTTCGCTGACCATCGACCTAATCCGCGGCCTGTTCGCGTCGACCCTGGTGGTCGACCGCGGTGAATCGGTGCAGGAGGACGAGTTGGCCGCCCAGGAGGAGCTGATCGAGCAGATGCTCGAGGACCTTCGGGAGTCCCGTTCGGACAAGAACCTCATCGCCTTCCGCGAGGAGGGCCGGGTGCTCGTCTTCAACAAGTGACCGCGGTCCCATGAAGGTCGAACCGCCCCGCCTGGCGCGGGGCGTTTTTGTGCCGGAGGCGGCTGGGAATACTATCCTGGCTGGGGGTGGATGATCTGCGGATCCTCTTCATCGGCGACGTCATCGGCCGGCCTGGTCGCGACACGCTGGCCAAGCTGCTCCCGGGGCTGCGCCAACGCGAGCGCCCCGACCTCGTCCTGGCCAATGGCGAGAACGTGGCGGGCGGCAAGGGAATCACCCCGGAGACCGGGGACGACCTCCTTAGCGCCGGGGTGGATTTCCTCACCCTGGGCAATCACGCCTGGGCCAAGCGGGAGGGGTACGACTACCTCGACCTCGAGTCCCGCGTCGTCCGTCCCCTCAACTTCCCCGGCCGGCCGCCAGGCAAGGGGATGGGGGTGGCGGCGACGGCCGATGGGCGGGAAGTGGCCGTGCTCAACCTGTGCGGCCGTGTCTTCCTGGACGTGAATGTCGACTGCCCTTTCCGCGCGGCCACTCGGGCGCTGGAGGAACTGGGCGGCCGGACACCCTTCGTCCTGGTGGACTTCCATGCCGAGGCGACCTCTGAGAAGGCCGCCTTTGGGCATTACGTTGACGGTCGGGTGTCCGCCGTGGTCGGCACGCACACCCACGTCCAGACGGCCGACGAAAGGGTCCTGCCGAAAGGGACGGCCTTCATCACCGACGTCGGGATGACCGGGCCGGTGAACTCGGTCATCGGGGTCGACCGCGACCAGGCCCTCCAGCGCTTCCTGACCCAGTTGCCGACCCGCCTGGAGGTGGCGCCACCGCCGGCGCGGCTCGAGGCGGTGGTCATCGATCTCGACGATGACACGGGGCTGGCCAAAGGCATCCGCCGCCTGCGCGAGGACGACGTCTGAGGCGATGGACGGGGGCCGCTGATGCATGACTGGATGGGGAGGCGTTGCTCATCGTCCCGACCGAGGCCGAGTGCCTGAGACTGTTGGCCGAATACCGGTTCCCGGAGGGCGCCTGGACGCACGTGACGACGGTCGCGGCGGTGGCCGTCTTTCTCTCCGAGGAACTCAAACGGGCGGGGCTCCCGGTCCAGACGGAGGTCGTCCGGGCGGCGGCGCTCCTCCATGACCTGGGGAAGGCTCCGGGCCTTCCGCGCGACGTCGACCACGCGACCTCGTCGGCCCGCGTCGTCGCCGGATTGGGTTACACCGAACTCGTGGAGCCCATCCGTCGGCACATCGTCCACTCGGTCCTGGACCCCGAGACCGCTCCCCGGACGCTGGAGGAGAAGCTCGTCTATTACGCCGACAAGCTCGTCGCCCGCGACTACGTCGGGCTCGCCGCCCGCTTCAGCGACCTGAAGCGTCGGTACCCGCAGGACGCGACGACTTTTGACCGGTGCTGGCCGCTGGCAGAGTCAATGGAGGAAAGCCTTTTCGCCCCCCTGGGCTTCGGGCCGGTTGATTTACCTAGGTTGTTAGGCATCTGACAAGTGCCAAAAGGCAGGTTTTTTGGGCCTTGACGCAGGTTTTTGTCGACCAAGGGAGAATATTGGTACTACCGAGCAGAAATTACCAAGCGGAGGAGGTTTTTCCCAAGTTGGTCGACGTCCTCAAAGTGTCGTCGAAGTCCAACCCCAACTCGGTCGCGGGGGCTTTGGCAGGGGTCCTGCGCGAACGGGGGAACGCCGAGATCCAGGCGGTCGGCGCCGGTGCTCTCAATCAGGCCGTCAAAGCGGTAGCCATCGCCCGTGGTTTCGTCGCTCCGAGTGGCATGGACCTGGTCTGCGTCCCGGCCTTCACGGATATCCAGATCGATGGCCAGGAGCGGACAGCCATCAAACTGATTGTCACACCCAGGTAACCAAACGAGGGCAACCTCAGAAGCGAAGCCCCGCCCCCGGTCACGGGGGCGGTTTTTTTCCGGGAGGATGATTCGAGTCCGGAAGGGAACTGAGGTAGGGTGTGGAAAGTGTAGCCCGGCGGTCGGCGATGGGAGCGGCCGACGGCTGGGGATAATGCGGGGGGGAGGGGAAGGACCATCGACGACCAGCAGGTCAGGGACCATGCCCAGGAACTGCATCGACGAGCCCTGGTCGTCGACGCCCACGCCGACACCCTCCTGCGCATCTGGTCGGGGGAGCGGACCCTGAGGGAAAAGTCGAGCAAGGGCCATATCGACCTGCCTCGTCTGGCCGAGGGCGAGGTCGATGTCCAGTTCTTCGCCTGCTTCATCGAGGCTGAGCACAAACCGGAGCGGGGTCTGCGCCGGGCGATGCAGCTGGTCGACCTCTTCCATCGCGAACTGGCGGCCAACGCGGACCTGATGATGCCCGTCCTGAAGGCCTCCGACTGCGAGGCCGCTCAGGCGGCGGGCAAGGTCGGGGCGGTCCTGAGCATCGAGGGCGGAGAGGCCATCGGCGACGATCTGAGCGCCCTGCGCAATCTGCACCGCCTCGGGCTGCGCAGCCTCGGGTTGGTCTGGAACCAGCGCAACCTGATCGCCGACGGGGTCGGAGAGGCCAGGACGCACGGCGGCTTGACCAATTTCGGGGTCGAAGTGGTCAGGGAGTGCAATCGCCTCGGGATCCTGGTCGATGTCTCCCACCTGAGCGACGAGGGCTTTTGGGACGTCCTGGCGACGAGCACGAAGCCCATCGTCGCCACTCATTCGAACTCGCGGGCCGTCTGCCATCACCCGCGCAACCTGTCCGATGACCAGGTGAGGGCGCTGGCGAAGAACGGCGGGGTCATGGGGATGAACTTCGCCCCGGGCTTCTTGACGGATCTTGACATCAAGGCCGAGTCGATCGAGGAGTATCGTCGCCTGGTGGCCGGCAAGACGTCCGTGGAATCGGTCGTCAGGCATATCGACCACCTGGTCGGTCTTGTCGGGCCGGACCACATCGGCTTGGGCTCCGACTTTGACGGTACCGGGGCGGTGCCGGACGGGCTGAACGACGCCTCGTGCCTGCCCGCCCTGACGGAGGCCCTCGTCGCGCGGGGGTATAGCGACGAGGTCATCGAGAAGGTCCTGGGCCGAAACTTCCGGCGGGTGTTCGAGGCGGTCGTGGGCTGAAGCCAATCGACGGGGGGCGCCTTGCGGGCGACCCTCGACAAGGAGATGCGCACAAAGATGAAGGTCACTGTCTGGCGGGGTTCCATCACCGAGGTCAAGGCCGACGCGGTGGTCGTCAACCTGTTCGAAGGGGTCAAGTCGCCCGGCGGAGCCACCGGAGCCGTCGACCAGGGCCTTGGCGGGGCCATCTCGCGGCTCATCGAAGCCGGCGAGGTCAACGGCAAGGCGGGACCGGCGACCGTGGTCTACACCCTCGGGAAGCTACCGGCGCGGAAGGTCGTTGTCGCCGGGCTCGGTGCGCCGGCCGGGTTCGACCCGGACGGGGTCCGGGCGGCGGCCGGATGGGCCATGCGGGCCGCGGCCAAGGGCGCCAGGACGGTGGCCACCATCGTCCACGGCGCGGGCGTCGGCGGATTGGAGCCGGAGGCGGCCGCCGCGGCCACGGTCGAGGGGAGCCTGCTCGCCGCATACGCCTTCAAGGAACTCAAGCCGGCCGAGGAAAGCGGCGGGATCGAGGAACTCATCCTCGTCGACCGGGATGAGGCGAAGCTGGCCAAGATCGAGGCCGGGGCCAGGCGTGGTGAGGCCCTGGCCAAGGCGACGATGTTGACCCGGGACCTGGTCAATCGGCCGGCCAACCTGGTCACCCCGACGGCGATGGCCCAGGCGGCCGCGGACATCGCCCGCCGCGGAGGGCTCTCCCTCGAGGTCCTCGAGCGCGCCGACTTCGAACGTTTCGGGATGGGGGCCCTGGTCTCGGTGGCCAAGGGCAGCGATGAACCGGCCAAGCTCATCGTCCTGCGGTACCAGCCCGGCGCCCCCCGCGGTGGCGAGCCGGTGGCCCTGGTCGGCAAGGGCCTGACCTTTGACAGCGGCGGCATCTCCCTGAAGCCCGGCGACGGGATGGAGGGGATGAAGTCGGACATGGCCGGTGGGGCGGCGGTCCTCGGGGCCATGGAAGCGGTGGTCGTTCTGAAACCGGCGGTCGAGGTCATCGGGGTCATCCCGGCCACGGAGAACATGCCCTCAGGTCACGCCTCGCGGCCGGGCGACGTGGTCCGGGCGATGAACGGGAAGACCATCGAGATCATCAGCACCGACGCCGAGGGTCGGATGATCCTGGCCGACGCCATCTGCTACGCGAAGAAACTGGGCGCCGCCCGGATCGTCGACCTGGCCACGCTGACGGGCGCCTGCGTCGTCGCCCTGGGGAACGTGCGGGCCGGCCTCTTCAGCAACGATGACGGCCTGGCCGCGGCGGTCGAGCAGGCGGCCGCTGAAGCGGGAGAGAAGGTCTGGCGGATGCCCGTCGACCCGGAGTACCGAGAGCAGATCAAGAGCGACGTCGCCGAGATCAAGAACACCGGCGGACGCCCCGCCGGGGCCATCACGGGGGCGCTTTTCCTGAAGGAGTTCGCCGGCGACACGCCCTGGGTCCACCTGGACATCGCCGGAGTGGCCATGAGCCAGCGCGACCTGCCGTTCACCCCCAAGGGGGCGACGGGGTTCGGGGTGCGGACTCTGGCTCGCCTGGTTGAGTCGATGAAGTGATGGCGGTCGACCTGCACGTGCACACGACGACCTCCGACGGGACACTGTCGCCGGCGGAGGCGGTCGAAGCGGCGGTTCGGGCCGGGCTCACGGGCATCGCCATCACCGACCATGACACCGTCTCCGGGGTCGCCGAGGCCGTGAAGACGGCCGGCGGTCGCCTCAGGGTCGTGCCCGGCGTGGAGATCAACACTGACACTCAGATCGACGGTCGATGGCGGGAGGTCCACATCCTGGGCTATCTGCTGGACCCCGCTTCGCCGGCCCTCGACACCGAGTTGCAGCGACTGCGGGTGGCGCGTTATGAACGGGCCCAGCGGATCGTCGATCGTCTCGCGCAACTGAACCTGCCGGTCTCCTTCGCCAAGGTCGAGGAGTTCGCGGGCGGCAGCCCGCTCGGGCGGCCCCACATCGCCCAGGCCATGGTCGACGCGGGGCTGGTCGGTTCGGTCCTCGAGGCCTTTCGTCTGTACCTGGGCCTGGGCCGCCCCGCGTACGTCGAGCGCTACAAGCTGTCGCCGGAAGAAGCGGTCCGCCTGATTCACGCCGCCGGCGGGGCGGCCGTCTTGGCCCACCCGGGGCTGATCGGGGACGACTCCATCATCGCGCCGCTCATCGCCGTCGGGCTCGACGGCATCGAGGCCCGTTACCCGGAACACGGGCGCCGGGAGGCGCGACGGTATGCGGCCATGGCCCGACGTTACGGGTTGGTCGTCACGGGCGGCTCGGACGCCCACGGCCCCGGATTCCCGGGGCGGGCGACGATCGGGGAGGTCCGAGTGCCGGACAAGGCCATCGACGAACTGGACGCCCGGCGACCGTTGGGAGAGCCGGCCAGCGTCTGACGATATAGTGGACTGCCGAAGGGAGGAAGCCCTTTGCCCGATCTGCATGAGACGGTCCTTGAGGCCATTCGCCGGCGCGGGGCCGAGTATGGCGACGTCCGCTTCACCGAGCGGAAGGATGAGACCGTCCGGGTCAAGAACGGTTCGGTGGAAGCCGTCACCGCCATGGAGAGCGCCGGGTTTGGCGTGCGGGTCCTCTGTGACGGGGCCTGGGGGTTCTGCGCCAGCTCGGAGGTTAGCGCGGAAGAGGTGGTGCGGGTCGCCGAGGAGGCCGTGGCCATCGCCCGGGCGAGCGCCAGGGAGCGCCATGAGGCCGTCCAGCTGGCCCCGGTGAAGCCGACGGTGGACACCTACCGGACCCCGGTCCGCCAGGACCCCTTTGAGGTCAAGCTGGAGGACCGCATCGCCCTACTGCTCGAGGCGGAGCGCCGGATGCACGCCGGCGGCCCGATCAGGGTCGGCGAGGCGGAGGTCTCGGTGAGGCAGGAACGGAAACGGTTCTACTCGACCGAGGGCAGCGCCATCGACCAGGTCATCACCCAGGCCGGCGGGGGGATGTCGGCGACCGCCATCGGGAACGGGGAGATGCAGCGGCGGGGCTACCCGAACGCCCATCGCGGTCACTTCGCCAGCCGAGGCTGGGAGTTCATCGAGGACATGGACCTCATCGGCCAGGCCGAGCGGGTCGGCCGCGAGGCGGTCGAGCTGCTCTCGGCGAAGCAGTGCCCGTCAGGCCGCAGCGACATCATCCTCGATGGGCGGCAGCTGGCCCTCCAGATCCACGAGTCCTGCGGGCATCCGGTCGAGCTGGACCGAGCCCTTGGGACCGAGGCCAGCCTGGCCGGGACCAGTTTCCTGACCCCGGACAAGCTCGGGAAGTTCCAGTACGGGTCGGCGGCCGTGAACATCGTCGCCGACGCCACCATCGAAGGCGGGCTCGGCACCTTCGGCTACGACGACGAAGGGGTGCCGGCCCAACGGACGATGGTCATCGATCACGGCCGCTTCGTCAACTACCTGACCTCTCGGGAGACGGCCCCTGCGCTGGGACGAGCTGCCAATGGGACGATGCGGGCCGATGGTTGGAGCCGTCAACCGCTCATCCGGATGACCAACATCAACCTCCTCCCGGGCGATTGGGACGTGGACGAACTGATCCGCGACACCAAGGACGGGTTGTACCTTGAGATCAACCGCAGTTGGTCGATTGACGACAAGCGCCTGAACTTCCAGTTCGGCACGGAGGTCGGTTGGGAGATCAAGGACGGAGCCCTCGGGGCGATGGTCAAGAACCCGACTTACACCGGGATCACCCCGGAGTTCTGGAACTCCTGCGACGCCGTGACCGACCGCCGCTCATGGAACCTGTGGGGGACACCGAACTGCGGCAAGGGTGAGCCGGGACAGGTCGCCCGCGTGGGCCACGGGGCCGCGCCGGCGAGATTCCGCAACGTGAGGGTAGGTGTTGGGCGATGGTAGGAAGGGAAGAGGTCCTCAGGGCGGCCAAGACGGCCCTGGCGGCCTGTCGGGCCGACCAGGCCGAGGTCGTCATGATGCTTCAGGACTCGTATCTGACGCGCTTCGCCGAGAACCACATCCACCAGAACGTCGGCGAGAGGAACGTCACCGTCAACGTCCGGGCGGTGGTCGGCAAGAAGATCGGCGTGGCCTTGACCAACGACCTCTCGGATGAGGCCCTGCGCCGGACGAGCGAAAGGGCCTCGGAGATAGCGCGGCTCCAGCGCGAGGACCCCCGCTTCGTCTCGCTGCCGGGGCCGGAACCGGTCCCGTCGCTGCCGGCCGAGATCACCGCCGTCCACGAATACAGCCCGGAGGAACGGGCCGAACGCGTGGCCAGGGTCATCGCGGCCGCCAAGAAGGCGGGGGTCCGCGCCGCCGGATCGCTCTCCACCGGCGGGCTCGGTCTGGCCGTCGTCAACTCGCTAGGCGTCGAGGCCTATTCCTCGGCGACCACGGTCGGCTTCACCACGGTGGTCATGTCCGACACGAGCTCCGGGTACGCCGATTGGGCCGGCCGCGACCTCCAGGCCCTGGACGTCGACGCCCAGACCCGGGTGGCGGTGAGGAAGTGCGTCGACAGCCGGGCACCGAAGAGCATCGAGCCAGGCGAATACGAGGTCATCCTGGAGGCGCCGGCGGTCGCCGACATGCTATCGACCCTCGGCTTCCTTGGCCTGTCGGCCCTCGCCGTGCAGGAGGGCCGGAGCTTCATGAACGGCCATTTCGGCGAGAAGGTCGTCGGCGAGACCATCGACCTCTGGGACGACGGGCTGGACCCGACCGGCATACCGATCCCCTTCGACTTCGAAGGGGTCCCCAAGCGCCGCGTGGAACTCATCACCGGCGGCGTGGCCAAAGGGGTGGTCTGGGACTCGTACACCGCCAACCTCGAAGCCGGGAAGCGTTCGACCGGTCACGCCCTGCCCGCCCCGAATGTTTACGGGCCCTTGCCGATGAACCTGTTCCTCGGGGCCGGCACCGCCTCGGCCGAAGACCTCGTGGCCTCGACCAAACGGGGCATCCTGGTCACGCGTTTCCACTACACGAACCCCATCCACCCGACGAAGACCATCTTCACCGGGATGACCAGGGACGGTACCTTCCTCGTCGAGAACGGGCGGGTCACGGCGGCCCTCAAGAACCTCCGCTTCACCGAGGCCATCACCCGGGCTCTCGGCAACGTCGACCTCATCGGCCGCGAACGGCGGCTCCAGGCGGGCTTCTTCGGTGGGTCGGTCGTGCCGGCGCTCAAGGTCAAGTCCTTCAACTTCACCGGCGTGACTGAATTCTAGACCGCAAGGATGGCCTTCCGGGCAGGGGGCCCCCCGTTCCCGGCTCGGGTTTTGAGTCACCGCTGCCGCATAGGCCACGCCCCCCTCGGCTTATAATAGGACCAGAAGGTCTTTGGAGGGGGGGAACCGGGTGCCCGAGGATCCGGCCGGAAGGCCGCTTTCGAGGACGGGTGGCCCGCGGCAGGAGGCGGGGGATGAACCTCTCGAGCGCCTGCTCCTGCGCTTGCGGACACTCGAGGACCAGGTTCAGAGCCTACGCTTCAGCCGGCGGGTCTTGATGGACCTCCTTGTGACGATGGACCGGGAGAACCGGTCCGTTGGGTCCCGCCTCGAGGCTGAGAACGAGCGCCTGCGCCACGACAACCGGCGAATGGCCCGCCTGCTGCAGGTGCGCGGGGGCGGGGCCGGGGGCGGGCGATGAGACGAAATGAAAAGGCCGGCGCAGCGGCGCCGGTCTTTTTCTATCTGGCAGGGGTGGTCAGGGGTGGTCGAGCCGGGTGTCCTCCTGGTCGATTATCCAGTCGTTCGACCACCAGCCGGAAACGGGTTCCTCGAAGAGGCCGAACTCTTCATCCTGCACCGCGTTGCGGTGCAGCTCCAGCAGAAAACGATGCTCTTTCTCGTTGAGAGGTTGGCCATCAGTCACCTTTTCCTGGGCCACGTCCGCACGGGGCGGCCGCGGGCCCGCAGACTCCTTTTCTTTACCGATCGTCGTCATCACCCCGTCTCCGCGCTCGTCATTTCCGCGCTCATCGTTAGTCTGGCGGTGATGGGCGCCTTGATACCTGGCAAATCCGCCAGGCAGCTGGCTAAGAAAGGGTTCTGCCAAAACGACCTTGGAGGGGGCGGCGACGATCCACGTCGACATCAACTGTGACCTTGGTGAAGGTTTCGGGGTGTATCGCTTGGGTCCCGACGAACGGCTTCTGAAGGTGGTCAGCTCGGCCAACGTGGCCTGTGGCTTTCACGCCGGCGACCCGAGCATCATGCGCCGCACCGTGGGCACCGCTCGTGATTGCGGCGCGGCGGTCGGAGCCCATCCTGGGTATCTGGATCTGGTCGGGTTCGGCCGCCGGGAGATGAGGGTCGCCCCCGACGAGGTCGAGGACATGGTCATCTATCAGGTGGGGGCCCTGGCGGCGATGGCCCGGGCCGAGGGGGTGCGGCTCGCGCACGTCAAAGCGCACGGGGCGCTGTACAACCAGGCGGCCCGGGATCCCGCCTTGGCCGAAGCCCTGGCCAGGGCGGTGGCCGCGGTGGACAGAGAGCTCATCCTGGTCGGTCTGCCCGGCTCCGAGATCCTCCGCGCCGGACTGGCGGCCGGCCTGCAGGTCGCCAGCGAAGTCTTTGCCGACCGAGGTTACCTGGCTGATGGGCGGCTGGCCCCGCGGGGCGGGCCGGGGGCTCTGGTCACGGACCCGGTGGAGGTCGCCCGGAGGGCGCTTTTGATGGTCCAGGAGGGCAAGGTGGTCGCGGTCACCGGGGAGGAGGTGGCCGTGAAGGCGGACACCATCTGCGTTCACGGCGATTCACCCGGTGCGGCCGAATCGGCGGCCGCCCTTCGCTCGGCCCTCGAAGGGGCCGGTCTAGAGGTCGCTCCGATGCGCGCGCCCGCGGCGCCGGCGGGGGGCGACGCTTGATGTACGCCCGCCCGCGGCTGCTGCCCCTGGGTGACACGGCCCTGACGATCGAGTTCGGGACGGACATCGAGCCGGCCGCTCAGGCGGCCGTGCGGGCCTGTGATCGGGCCCTGCGGGAGACCGGTCCGTCGGGAGTGATCGAGGTCATCCCGACCTACCGCTCGGTGACGGTGCAGTTCGACCCGACGGTCATCTCCCGCCGCGGCTTGGCCGCCTGGCTCGAGGGCCGCGACTTCAGCGGGGTCGTGGCCGAGGAGGAGCGGCCGCCGGTGGTCATCCCGGTGGTCTACGGCGGGACGGACGGGCCGGACCTTGCCGACGTCGCCGTCATCACCGGCCTCACGCCTGACGAGGTCATCCGACGCCATGCCGCCGCGGTCTATACGGTCTATATGATCGGCTTCCTGGCGGGCTTTCCTTATCTCGGCGGGTTGCCGCCGGAACTGGCCGTGCCGCGGCTGGAGACGCCGCGGACAAAGGTCCCCGCCGGGTCGGTGGGCCTCGCCGGCGTGCAGACGGGCGTTTATCCGGCGGAGAGCCCGGGCGGTTGGCGGCTGATCGGCCGGACGTCGGTCCGCCTCTGGGACCCGACCCGGGACCGCCCATCCCTTCTGGAGCCTGGCGATAGGGTCCGCTTTGAGCCCATCACCCGCGAGGAGTTCGACCGATGAGCCGGACGGTCATCGAGGTCATCGCCCCGGGGCTTTCGACGACGGTCCAAGACCTCGGCCGTCCCGGGTTCGCCCGCTACGGGCTGGCCCCCGGTGGGGCGGCCGACGATTTCGCCCTCAGGGCGGCCAACCTGCTTGTCGACAACCCGCCCGAGGCCGCCGCGGTGGAGGTCACCCTGCTCGGCCCAACCCTCAGGTTCAACTCGGCGACCGCCATCGCCGTCACTGGGGCCGACCTGGCCGTGAGCAGCGATGGGCGAGCGCTGGAGGGCTGGCGCGGTCGCCGGGTCTCCGCCGGTCAGACCCTGACCTTCGGTCGGCCGGTCCGGGGGTGCCGGGCCTACCTGGCTGTCCACGGTGGTCTCGAGGTCTCTGTGAGCATGGGCAGTCGCGCGAGCGACCTCCGGGCCGGCCTCGGCTGGGGTGGCGGCCGCGCCCTGGTCGCCGGCGACCGCCTGCCGGTCTCCGGCGAGAATGTGCCGGCTGGCCGTCTCGATGCCCTGGCCCTGGGGCTGGAGCGCCTGCTTCCGCCGGGTGACCGGTGGCCCGGCGAGTACGTCGAGAGGGAGACGGTGGGCGCGTCGCCCGGCCCTCAGGAGGACCACTTCGCGCCGGCCGTCATCGACCGCTTTTACACCGCGAGGTTCACCGTCGGGGCGGCTTCGGACCGAATGGGGCTGAGGCTGATGGGCGCGACGGTCCCCCCCTTGAAGCCCGACATCGTCTCCGACGGGCTGGTCGCCGGGGCCGTGCAGGTGCCCGAGAGCGGCCGACCGTTGTGTCTTCTCGCGGGGCATCAGACCACCGGCGGCTATCCCAAGATCGCCGTGGTGGGGCTGGCCCACCAGCGCGTCCTGGGGCAGCGCCCGCCCCTCGCGGCGCTCTCTTTCTTTCGGACGGCCCAGGCCGACCTCGACGCCGAAGCCGCCGCCTACCTCGCGGTCGTCCGGTCCTGGGAATCCTTCCGGCTTGGCCAGACCCCGTCCCGCGTCTTCTCCTTTTCCGGCGGCCCGCTCTGCCGGATCGAGTAGCTTCGAAGGCGTGAGAGGCATGACGAACGGCGGTCGCTTCTGCGACCGCCGTCATTGGTACGCCGGATGGCCAAACCGGACGTGGCCCGGCTAACGCTTCCCTTGGCTGAGCTGCTGCTCGGCGAGGGTGATGAGTCGCTTGACCATGTGGCCGCCGATGGCTCCACCGACGCGCCCACCGACCTTGCCGCAGACCTTGCTGGGCATGTCGGCCCAACCGCGGCTCTGGACCTCACTCTGGATCCCCAGTTCGGAGGCCACCTCCCACTTATAGCGGTCAAGGGCCTGGCCATAGTTCTGGCCCGTGACCCCACCGGTCACGCCGCCCTTCTGGCCCACGCCCACCTCGTTGGCGATCTCGTACTTGAGGTTCTCGAGGGACTGACCCGACTGCGGGACGAGCAGGTCGCTGTTTTCATTCGCCATGGTTTTCACCTCCAGGGCTGTGACGTCAGGTTTAGTATGGCCCAGGGAAGAAAACCAATGCTAGAACATTCTTCAACGGCTTCCGATGGCGACCTGTCGCCGCTTGACGGTCGTAACCGTGATTCAGGGGCCGACTGGCCTGAAGGTCTGGACGAGTACGTTAGCCATCAGCTTCGCGGATTGATCGGCGTCCGCCCGCGGCGCGGTCTCGGTGCCGAATTCGAAGAGTAGGGCGGTGGCCAGGAGGTCCTGGTTGTAGCCGCCGTGGCCCATGAAGATGGCCTTGACGAGCCCGGGATAGAGGCTGTCGGCGGTGGCCTTGATCTGCTTGGCGACGAAGAGATTGGCGGCCATGGTCGGGTTCTGCTGGCCGACGACGATCATCACTTCTTGCGCCTCCTGACCGCCGACGTTGATGATGTAGTCACTGGCCGGGGCCGAGTCGCGGTGGACGTCGAAAATGGCGAACGGGTTGTACATCTGAATGTCTTGGTAGGCGGTCCGCCGGGAGCGAATGTAGGCCTGGTTGTCGTGGGGGTCATGCCTGGTCGGGTCATCGACGACGACGAACCCGCCGGTGCGCAAGGCCCCGGCGAAGGTGGTCCCGACCTCGTAGATGCTCCCGTTGCCGGGGATGACCGGGGTGCCGTCCTCAGGGGTGTAGGACTCGTCCGAATGCGTGTGATAGATCACGATGGTCATCGGGCCGGCGGTCGGTTGGGCCTGGCTGGGGACGGCGCCCGGGGCGGTGGTCGGGGCGACCAGCCGGGCGACGGCGGTCCGGCCGAAGATGCGGGAGACGACATAGTGTGCGTTCTCAGCGCCGGTGATGAACTCATCGCCTCGGGAAACCGAGAGACCGGTCCTGAGCAGGACCTGGCGGTCCTCACCGAGGATGGTGGTGAAACCCTGTGCCCTTTCGCCTTCCGGCCGCGGGCCGGGTGCCCACGGTCCGGCCGTGACGCCGTACCAGACGGCCGAGGTCACGCTGACCGCCGCCGCCAGGGCGAGGAGGATGATCGTGTGGCGCGTCTTCATGGGTGACCTCCGTTGCGGGCGGACGTGATGCCGGACGGGAGGGAAGGCCGCCGCAACAGTAGTTTTCCGTATCGCGGGTCCAGCCTATTCGGTCGGCAGGAAACGTCCGGGCAGATGTAGAAAATCCTGTCTGGACCGTGGCTCCGTCGAGATGTCGACGGGGTGGACCGGCGGGGAGGACCTGAGGATGGTGTGTGGGTTGAAAGAGTTCGTTTCGTTCGAAGAGGCCTGCGTGCTCCTCAACCTGACGCCGCGGGTCTTTCGTTCGCTGCTGGCCGATTTCGAGACGGAGTTGGCGGCGGCGCAGGCCGGCATCGACGTGCCGCCGAAGCACCTGACCGTCTCGGCCTACGAGCGCCTGCAGCAAGTCCTGGAGTTGCGCAACAACGGGCGAAGCAACGAGGAGATAAGGACCTCGCTGCAGCAATCGGCCCAGTTGGCCACGGCCGAGGCGGAGGCGACCGGCACCAGAGGCGCGGTCATCGCCTTCGGCACGCCGACGCCCGTCCCCGAGGTCCCGGCGGTCTACGACGCCGACCTGAGCGACCTGACCGGCCTCCTGGAGCGGGTCTCCGACCTGGTCAGGCAGCTCGAGGCGGTGGAGGAGAGACAGCGCGAGGACCGCGACCGGTTGCTCAACACGCTCTTGCGGACGCAACAGGAGGTCCAGGCCCTGCGGTACGAGGTGACGTCCCAGAAGAGCCGCCGGGACCGGAAGAGAGGCCTCTGGGCCAGGCTTTGGGAGTTCTGAACTTGACCGCGGCCACGGCCGGCGACAGGCACGAAAGAAGGGAGCCCGCGACTGGGCTCCCCTATTTTTTCCGGCGATGACTCGGCTCAGTGTTCCCGGCTCTTCTGACTCACTCCCAGACCTGCGAGACGTGGACGACCTTGAACCCGGCCTTCCGCAGGTCGTCGACGACCTTCTTGACCTCGGTCGTCCTGAGGCGAAGGACGACGTTCATGAAGTGGTGGCGGGGTTCGGTCGTGGCCACACTGGCGATGCTGATGCCATTCTCCTTGACGATCCGGGTGATCTCGGCGATCTGCCCGACGCGGTCTTCGACGACGACCGAGACCCGGGTCCCCCTCTCCTTCAGGCCGAGCATCTTGACGAAGACCCGGAAGAGGTCGGACTCACTGATCACGCCGACCACGTGCTCCTGCTCATCGACCACCGGCAGGATGTCGAGGTCGTACTTATGCATGAGGTAGGCGGCCTCTTCGATGATCTCATCGCGGTTGACCGTGAAGACTTTGGCGCTCATCACCTCGCCGACCTTAGCGGTGTCGATGTAGGACGCGTCCTTGCCGACGGCCCGCATCAGGAGGTCCCACATAGTGATGACGCCGACGACGTGTTCGGCGTCCTGCACCGGAAGGCCTTCGAAGCTGTTGTTCTGCATGATGTCCAGGGCCTTGCGGAGCGTGTCCGTGGGTTTGACAGAGACGCTGTGAACGGTCATCTCATCGCGGACGAACATATCCATCTTCCTCCCTCGGGGCGCGGCATTCCGGCGCGCGGTTGTCTGACTGGTTAGATTGGCTCCGGGGGCGGGGAAATCCTTCTCGCTGTTGGGGGCGGCGCAGGATAAAGCCTCCGGGCGGTCGAAAGACTAAGTCCGAGCGCCGCAGCCTGCAGGGGGTCCGGCCGAGGCCCAGGGCCCCTGACCTGGACTCGGCGAGGAGGGGTCGGCCGGCTGGACAACGAGCCTATCTTTCGCCGCTGGCGGCACGTCACCAAACTCGACCCTGACCGCGGGCTACCTGGGCCGGCGCTGGAGGCAGTCCTCGAAAGCGGGACCGACGCGGTGGTCATCGGGGGGACCCAGGGCATCACCCTGGACAAGGTCCGGCGGCTGGTCGGACTCTGCCTTGGCGGACCGGCCCCGGTGGCCCTCGAGGTGACCACGCCCGAGGCAGTCGTCCTCGGGCCGTCTTGTTTCTTCATCCCGTCGGTCCTCAACGCGGCCGACCCACGATGGATCATCGGGGCCCACGCCGAGGCGACCGAGACGTACGGCCCGCTCCTGCGGGCGCCGAACGTGGTTCCCGTCGGCTACCTGGTCCTCAACCCAGGGTCGGCGGCGGCGCGGGTGACCGGGGCGGGACCATTGACCGCCGAGAGAGCGGCCGCCTTCGCTCGGTGCGGGGAGACCCTCTTCCGGCTGCCGATCATCTATGTCGAGTACAGCGGAACCTACGGCTCGCCCGAGGTCATCCGGGCGGTCGCCGCCGCCGTTGAGGGGGCCAGGGTCTTCTACGGCGGGGGGATCGACCGGCCTGAACTGGCGGCCGAGATGGCCGCCCTGGCCGACACAGTCGTCATCGGCAACGCCGTATATGGCAACGGGGCCGCCGCGCTTCGGGAGACCGTGGCGGCGGTGCGTGAGACGCCCGCCCCGTGTCGTTTGACGTCCTCGGGATGACCCCGGAAGGATCGGTGGATGGCGGTTGAGATACCACGTGATGACCTTCGGCTGCCAGATGAACGAGCATGACTCCGAACGGCTGGCCGGGATGCTCGAGGACCTGGGCTATCAGCCGGTCGATGACCCAGCGCAGGCCGATGTGGTCGTCCTGAACACCTGCACCGTCCGGGAAACCGCGGAGACGCGGGTGTACGGGCGGTTGGGTGAACTGAAACGGCTGAAGAGCGAGCGCCCCGGGATGATCATCGGCGTCTGCGGCTGCATGCCCCAACGGGAAGGGGCGGCGGGCGAAGTGCGCCGCCGGGCTCCCCATGTCGATCTGGTCTTCGGCACCCACAACCTGGACGCGTTCCCCGCCTTGCTGCGAGAGGTGGTCGAGGAACGGCGCCCGGTCGTCGCCGTCAGCGATGAGGAGGGCGACATCGTCGAAGGGCTTCCTCGCCGGCCCGGCGACGACCTGAAGGCCTGGGTGACCATCACCCACGGGTGTGACAACTTCTGCTCCTACTGCATCGTCCCATACGTCCGCGGACGCGAGCGCAGCCGCCGGCCGGAGGCCATCGTCGGCGAGGTCGAGAGGCTGGTCGCCGCGGGTTGCCGTGAGGTGACCCTCCTCGGACAGAACGTCAACTCGTACGGGCAGGACCTCGTGGAGGCGCGCGGCGGCGCCGGCTTCGCCCGGCTCCTCCGGATGATCGACGGGGTCGACGGGCTGTGGCGCGTTCGTTACATGACCTCACACCCGCGGGACTTCGGGCCGGAGGTCATTCAAGCCGTGGCCGACTGCGGGAAGGTCTGCGAACACGTCCACCTGCCGGTCCAGTCGGGCAGCGACGCCATTCTGGACCTGATGAACCGGGGTTACACCACCGCCCGCTACCGGGAGGTGGTCGCCGCCATCCGGCAGGCCGTCCCGGGCGTGGCCCTGACCACCGACATCATCGTCGGGTTCCCCGGCGAGACCGAGGACGACTTTCGGCAGACCCTGGACCTCGTCCGCGAGGTCCGCTTCGACGCGGCCTTCACCTTCGTCTACTCACCCCGTAGCGGCACGCCCGCCGCGGGGTTTCCGGACCAGGTGCCGCAGGAGGTCAAGAAGGAAAGGATCGCGCGGCTCATCGAGCTCCAGAACGGGATCACCCGCGAGGAGAACCAGAAGGACGTCGGCCGGGAGGTCGAGGTCCTGGTGGAGGGGGCGAGCCCGAAGAACCCCGGGAAGGCCGAAGGCCGGACCCGCACCAACAAGCTCGTCCTCTTCCCGGGCGGCCAGGAGAACCGCGGCGAGCTGGTCACCGTGAGCGTCCAACGGGCCGGCACCTGGGTCCTCCATGGGGAGGTGGTCCGTTGACCGAGCCTGTCACCCCGATGATGCGGCAGTACCGCCTGGTCAAGGACGAGCACCGGGATAAGGTGCTGTTCTTCCGACTGGGTGATTTCTACGAGACCTTCTATGAGGACGCGGAGCTCGTCTCGCGCGAGCTCGACCTCGTCCTGACCGGTCGCGACGCCGGCGAAGGTCAGCGGGCGCCGATGGCCGGGATTCCGTATCACGCCGCCGAAGGCTACATCGCCCGCCTGATCGAGAAGGGTTACAAGGTCGCCCTGTGCGACCAGGTGGAGGACCCGAAGATCGCCAAGGGGCTGGTCAGGCGGGAGGTCACCCGGGTCATCACGCCGGGCACGGTGACCGAGGAGAGCCTCCTTGACGAGCGGCGGAACAACTTCCTCATCGCCGTGGCCAGGGGCAGCGGCGCGACACCGGCCTATGGCCTGGCCGTCGTGGATTCGTCCACCGGCGAGTTCTCCGTCACCCAGGTCGACGGGCCGTCGGCCGAACAGGAGCTCCTCGACGAGATCGGGCGCATCGCCCCGGCTGAGTGCCTCCTGCCCATGGCCATGTCGGGGTCGTCGCGAGTGGCCGTCGAGGCCCGCGGCCGGCTGGGCATCACCTTGACGCCGCGGCCGGATGCCGACTTCGACCCGGCGACGGCCGGGTCCGACCTGCGACGCCATTTCCGCGTGGCCACCCTCGAAGGCTACGGGTGCGGCCATCTGCCTTCCGCCGTCGGCGCGGCCGGCGCGGCGCTCGCCTATCTCCGCGAGACGCAGCGGAGCGAGCTCAGCCATCTCACCCGTCTGGTCACTTACCAGCGTTCGGAGTTCATGGTCCTGGATGCAACCACCCGCCGCAACCTGGAACTCACCCAGAGTCTGCGCCACGGCAACCGCCGCGGGACGCTCCTTGAACTCCTTGACCTGACGATGACAGCGATGGGGGCGCGGCTCATCCGGGACTGGCTGGAACGGCCCCTCCGGCGGGTGGAGGCCATCAGCGAGCGGCACGCCGCGGTGGCCGACCTGTTCGACCAGGCGTTCCTCCGCAATGACGTCCGAGAGCATCTGAAAGAAGTGCGCGACCTGGAGCGGCTGGCTTCGCGCGTGGCCTACGGGACGGCCAACGCCCGCGACCTCCTGGCCCTGCGGGCCTCGCTCGAGGCCCTGCCGCGGCTGGCCGAGACGCTGAGAGGGGCGGGCGACCTGAGCCCCGGCCTGGCGCGGCTGGCGACCGCCCTCGACCCGCTGTCCGGCGAGGCCGAACTGCTGGCCCGAGCCATCGATGAGGACGCGCCGACCACCCTCAGGGATGGCGGCCTGATCCGGCGCGGGTACGACGAGCGGGTCGACGAGCTGCGCGGCGCCGGTCGGGACGGCCGGTCGTGGATCGCCGCCCTCGAGGCGTCCGAACGGGAGCGGACGGGCATCCGCTCGCTGAAGGTCGGGTTCAACAAGGTCTTCGGCTACTACATCGAGGTGACCAAGCCCAACCTGGCCAACGTTCCCCCGGACTACGAGCGCCGTCAGACCCTGGTCAACGCCGAGCGCTTCGTGACCCCCGGGCTGAAAGAGAAGGAGGCCCTGGTCCTCGGGGCCGAGGAGCGCCTGGCCGCCCTGGAGTATGAACTCTTCCAGGAGGTCCGGGCGGAGGTGGCCGAGCACGTCCCGGCCATCCTGGGCGACGCACGCGCCCTGGCCGGGATGGATGCCCTTGGCGCGCTGGCGGAGGCCGCGTCCCGGTACGGGTACGTGCGTCCGGTGATGCGGGAGCCCGGGCGGATCGACCTCGCGGCCGGGCGCCATCCGGTGGTTGAGCGGGCCCTGAGCGATTCGGCCTTCGTCCCCAACGATGCCCTCCTCGACCGGGAGACGAGCAGGCTGCAGATCATCACCGGGCCGAACATGGCCGGCAAGTCCACCTATATGCGGCAGGTGGCGCTGATCGTCCTGATGGCCCAGGCGGGGAGCTTTGTCCCGGCCGAACGGGCCGAGATCGGGGTGGTCGACCGGATCTTCACCCGCGTCGGGGCCACCGACGACCTGGCCATGGGGCAGTCCACGTTCCTCGTCGAGATGATCGAGACGGCCAACATCCTCCATCACGCCACCCAGGAGAGTCTGGTCATCCTGGATGAAATCGGGCGTGGGACGAGCACCTTTGACGGGCTGTCGATCGCCTGGGCGGTGGCCGAATACGTGGCCGACCCGGCCAGGTGCGGGGCCCTGGCCCTGTTCGCCACCCACTACCATGAACTCACCGAACTCGAGGGCCTGATGCCGGGGGTCACCAACCTCTCGGTGGCGGTGGCCGAGAAGGGGGACGAGGTCGTCTTCCTGCGCCGGATCGTCCGCGGTGGAACGGACCGCAGTTACGGGTTGCATGTCGCCCGACTGGCCGGCCTGCCCCGCGAGGTCATCGAGCGTGGGCGGGAGATCCTCGCTTCGATCGAGGCCGACGAGGAGGTCCGCCGCAGCCGCCGGGAGGTGGCCGCCGCCCGCCGCCCGCGGTACATCACTCAGCTGGCCCTGTTCGAAGCGAAAGAGGACCCGTTGGTCGAGGAACTCCGGCAGCTGCGCCTGATGGAGATGACCCCGCTGGAGGCCCTCAACAAGCTTCACGAGCTGCAGGACAAGGCCCGGAAGGGCAGGTGACGCCGATGGGCCGGATTCGCCTTCTGGACCCCAAGACCATCAGCCAGATCGCCGCCGGCGAGGTCATCGAGCGGCCGGCCTCGGTGGTCAAGGAACTCGTCGAGAACGCCATCGACGCTGGCGCTCGTCGCATCCGGGTCGAGCTGGAGGAGGGTGGTCGCACCCTCATCCGGGTCAGCGATGACGGCTGCGGGATGGCCGCCGAAGACGCCGAACTCGCCTTCGTCCGGCATGCCACGAGCAAGATAAGGACCCTCGATGACCTGACCGGCGTGCGCACCCTGGGCTTTCGCGGCGAGGCCCTGCCGAGTATGGCCGCCGTGGCCCTGGTCCAGATGGTCACGCGGGAAGCTGGCACTCAGGCGGCGACGATGGTCCGTTACGAGGGCGGGCGCCTGGTGGGGACGGAGGTCGCCGCCGGCCCGCCGGGGACCCAGGTGACCGTCCGCAACCTCTTCTACAACGTGCCTGCCCGGCTCAAGTTCCTGCGGGCAGAGGACACCGAGACCGGCGCGACGGTCGAGGTCGTCACCAGGGCCGCCCTGGCTCATCCGGACGTGGCGTTGACCGTCGAGGTCGACGGACGGGTCACCCTCCAAACCGATGGCCGCGGGGACCTTCTGGCGACCATCCTCGCGGTCTGGGGCCGGGACCTGGCCGGCCGGTTGGAGCCCGTCTCCATGCATGACGGGGAACTCAGCCTGCGCGGCTATGCCGGGCGTCCTGAAGCCCACCGGGCCAACCGGTCCAGGCAGCTCTTCTTCATCAATCAGCGGCCCGTCCATTCACCGGCCATGATCAGGGCCGTCGAGGCCGCCTATGCCGGCCTGGTTCCGGCCGGCCGGCGTCCGGTCGGGGTGCTCTTCCTCGACCTGCCGGGGGAGGCCGTGGACGTCAATGTCCATCCGGCGAAGACCGAGGTCCGGCTGGCCCGGGAACGGGAGGCCTTCAGCTTCGTCAGGGCGGCTGTCGCGCAGCGCCTGCGCGGCGGCGGGATGATCGGAGAAGTCGCCGTGGCCGGTGCTCCCGCCGGTACGCAGGTGGTCCGGGAGACGGCCGGAGGCCTGTCGTTGTTCGGCCGGGCAGGGGTGGGGGCGGGCACGACCGCAGGCGGCCTCGGTCTCGACGCCCGCGGGGCAGGGCCGGCCCTCGGGTCTGAAGGGCTTTCGGTCCCCGTCCGGGATTGGCCTGAACTGCGTCCGCTCGGCCAGCTCCACCAGCTGTACCTGTTGGCCGAAGGGCCTGACGGCCTGTACCTCATCGATCAGCACGCCGCTCATGAGCGGATCATCTTCGACCGCTTGCGGGCCATGGAAGCGGGTCCGGTGCAGGAACTCCTCGTCCCGATCACGGTCGAGCTGTCGGCCGCCGAAGGGGAGGTCTACCGTCGCCACCAGGAGGCCCTGGCCGCGGCCGGTTTTGTGGCTGAACCGTTCGGTCCACGGTCCCTGCTGGTCAGAGGGGTGCCGGCGGCCTTCGGCGAGGGCTGCGGCCCCCAAGACGTCCGCGACATTCTCGACGCCATCCCGCCTGTCGCCGCCTCCGGAGCGGCGCCCGAGGCGTCCTTTGCCGAGGACGCGGGGCCGCGTCTCGACGATGTGCGGCGGGCCGTGGCCGCCTGCCGGGCGGCGGTGAAGGCGAGGAACCCTCTCTTCCGGTCGGAGATGGAGGCCCTCCTGCGGGACCTGGCCTCGACGACCAACCCCCTGACCTGCCCGCATGGCCGGCCGACCGTGGTCAAGATAACCCTGGATGAACTGAACCGCCGGTTCGGACGGACCTCCGGGGGAATGAGCGGATGACCATCCCCCTCTTCGTCCTGGTCGGCCCGACCGCGGTGGGGAAGACGCAACTCGCCATCGACCTGGCCCTGCATGGGCGCAAGCCAGGCGACCCCGCGGGAGAGGTCATCTCCGGCGACTCGATGCAGGTCTACCGAGGGATGGACATCGGCACGGCCAAGCCCACGCCGGCCGAGCGGCGCGGTGTGCCGCACCACCTCATCGACGTCCTCGAACCCACCGAGGAGTTCAGCGTGGCCAAGTTCCAGGAGATGGTCCTTCGCGCGGCCATGGACATCCATGCCCGCGGCCGCCTGCCGATGCTGGTCGGCGGCACCGGCCTCTACGTGCGGGCGGTGGTCGACAATTACGCCTTTCCGCCGGAGCAGGCCGACTGGGGACTGCGGGCCCGGCTGATGGAGGAGGCCCGGCGAGAGGGCAGCGAGGCCCTCCACGTCCGGCTGGCCCAGGCCGACCCGGCAGCGGCGGCCCGCATCCATCCGCGGGACACGCGGCGCATCGTCAGGGCCCTGGAGGTGGCCAGCGTCGCCGGCCGGCCCATCTCCCAGGACATCGAGCTGACGGCCGCGCGGCCAAGCCTCTATGACCCCCTCATGGTCGGCCTGGACATGGAGCGCGCCGCGCTCTATGGACGGATCGAGACCAGGGTGGACCGGATGGTCGAGGGCGGCCTGGTCGAGGAGGTCGCCCGCCTGTCAGGCGGACGTGGCTTCGGGCGGACGGCGGGGCAGGCCCTTGGTTACCGAGAGGTCCTTGGCCACCTGGAAGGCCGGGCAACGCGGCCGGAGGCGGTGGGCGAGCTGAAGCGTGACACACGGCGTTTCGCCAAGCGGCAACTGACCTGGTTCCGCCACGACTCTAGGGTTGTCTGGTTCGCCGCGCCGGTCCGCGGAGCGGATTCTCCCGAATACGGTCACTTGGTGGAAGGAATTGTTAGTCTGATTGCCCAAAAGTGGAAATGGGTGTATAATTAGGTTCCGGCGGGATATATCTACTCATGCGGAGGGCGATGCCGATGACCAAATCCCCAATCAACCTTCAGGACGCGTTCCTCAACCAGGTGCGGAAGGACAACGTCCCGATCACCATGTACCTGGTCAACGGGGTCCAGTTGAAGGGCATGGTCAAGGGGTTCGACAACTTCACCGTGATCCTGGAGAGTGATGGCAAGCAGTCACTCGTCTACAAGCACGCGGTGTCGACGATAACCCCGGCCCGCCCCATCAACAACTTCCTGAACGAGCTGCGCAAAGAGGCCGAACAGGCCTGAGCCGGTCCGGCGGTCGCTGACGCGACCCCGCCGTCCGGAGCGGAATCGAGAAGGCGACACCAGGCCCCCGGATACCCGGGGGCCTGTCCGTTTGTCCCGGCGAGGCACGCTGTCGCGCCGGGGCGTATAATGTCGTGCTGCCTCATCGACGAACGGACAGGGGCGGGAGGATGGACGGACAAGGCACGGCGCCGCGGCCCGAGCGCGACCGGCGGCTCGATGACGTGGCGTCCCTGATCGAACAGGGCAAGATCAGCGCGGCCAGGGGACTGCTCATGCTCGGGGGCCCCCCGGCCGAGGGCGTCCGCCCGGCCGCGGCGACGCCGGCGGGGAGCCAGCGCGAGTTGGAAGCGGCTCTTCAGGAACTCGACGCGCTGATCGGTCTGGGCAAGGTCAAACGGCTCGTCCACGGGATCAAGGCCTTCATCGAGATCCAGCGGCTGCGCCGGCAGGAGCGCCTGGCCGCCGAACCCCTCGTCCTGCACATGGTGTTCAAGGGAAATCCGGGGACCGGCAAGACGACGGTGGCCCGCATCCTCGGGAGGATCTTCAAGGAGATGGGCGTCCTCCAGAAGGGGCACCTCTGCGAGGTCGAACGGGCCGACCTGGTCGGGGAGTATATCGGGCACACCGCCCAGAAGACCCGGGACCAGATCAAGCGGGCCCTCGGCGGCATCCTCTTCATCGACGAGGCCTACTCGCTGGCCCGCGGGGGCGAGAAGGACTTCGGCAAAGAGGCCATCGACACCCTGGTCAAGGCGATGGAGGACAACAAGGACGACCTCGTCGTCATTCTCGCGGGGTACCTGCGGGAGATGGATTACTTCCTGCGGACCAACCCGGGGTTGAAGTCGCGCTTCCCGATCCATATCGAGTTTCCCGACTTCAACCTCGAGGAGCTGCTCAAGATCGCCGAGACGATGCTGGAGAAGCGCGAGTACGTCGCCTCGCCGGAAGCCATCGAGTCCTTGGCGGCCCACCTGCGAGCCCGGGTCGAGCGCGGCGAGGAGAACGCCGGCAACGCCCGCCTGGTGAGGAACCTCATCGAACGAGCGATCCGCCTCCACGCCGTCCGCCTGACCACGCGACAGCCCGTTCCCACCGACCCCTTCACGCGGAAAGAACTCATGCTCATCGTCAGGGACGACATCACGGCGGCCATCGCCGAGGACGAGGGGACAGGGGCATGACCGCGGTCAGAGGCTCCAAGGCCAAACGCTGTGTGGTCGTCGGCAAGACCAACGTCGGCAAGACGCTCTTCGCCATCAACTTCGCCGAGCACCTCGGGGCGAAGACGGTGCTGCTGCGCCGAGCCGGCTCGGGGAGGCCGGACGGCGCCGGCTACCGGATCAGCTACTCGCCGGAGGACGCGCGCGGGGAGATGGTCTCCGCCGAGCCTCACCGGACGCTGACCCCCCAGGTCCTCGTGGTCGAGATGCGGGCCGGCAAGGTGCGCCGTGAGGCTGATGTGGTGGACACGCCGGGGCTCGGAGACCACATCGACGAGCGCCTCGAGGTGCGCCAGGGGATGGCCGCCGCCCTGCGGGCGGTCTACGAGGCGGACCTCGTCCTTCACGTGGTCGACGCGAGCCGTGTGGGGGACCCCGCGGCCGAGGAGGCGCCTGGGGAGGTCGACCAGCAACTGGCCCGTTTCGCCCGTTTCAAGGCGGGCTATGCCATTCTCGCCAACAAGATGGACCTGCCTGGCGCGGATGCCGGGCTCAGGGCCATCCGCCAACTCTTTCCGGGGGAGTACGTCATCCCCATGTCGGCCCTGAGGTCGACCGGGTTCGATGAGGTGAGAGCCTTTGTCCGACGCCATCTCTAGCCTCCTGGGCCCTCTCTTCGACGGCGGCGCGGCGGGCCTCCTGGCTGCCGGCCGGCAGGTCGCCGCGATCACCCTTTCGGGCGTGGCCATCAAGCTACTCGACGACTACCTGGACCGCCAGGAGGCGGACGAACTGCGGTCACTCCCGGCCTATGCCCTTCTGGCCCTGAGCGTCGCCGTAGCCCTGGCCCCGGGCCCGGCCCTCTCGCTCTTCCTGGCGGCCTATGCCGTCGGGATGCTCAAGGACCTGGCCGTGCCCTTTCCGGCCGGCCTTGTGGGCTGGCAGGAGGTCGCCCTGGTGCTCCTGGGCGGCCTGTGCCTGACCGGTTGGCGCGAGATGCTCGGGTCGGTGGCCCTCATGGTGGCCGCCCAGAGTGCGGACGACCTGCTCGACTGGGGGCTCGACCGCGCCCAGGGACGCCCCTCCTTGGTCGGCCGCCTCGGGCCGGGGGAGTGCGCTTTCCTTCTGTTGTTCAGCGCCACCCTGGGCTGGTCGCTCGCCCCCGGTAAGGCGGCTCTGGTGGCCTGCACGGCCGCCGGCATCTGGTGGGGCGAGCGAGCCCTGCTCGGCTCGCGGCACGGCGTGGCCGAACACGCCACCGTCGGGAAGAGGTGAGACGGTGACCACGGCAGAGTGGTTCTTCCTCGTCGCCCTCGCGGCGGCGGCCGCCGGTTATGCCCTGGGTCGCCGCGTCGGGCTGAGCGAAGGGCGAGCCGAGGGCTTGGCCTCGGCGCCGCTGGCCCTGCGAACACGGGCCCTCGAGGCCGGGCGGTGTCCCATCTGCGGCCGCGTCGCCCAGGACCCCGGGGACCTCGGCGCCGCGGGGCCGCCGGGCGAGACGCCGTCGCCGCCGGCAACATCGGAATGAGCACGGCCACCCCTCGTCCATACTAGCTTGGCGGGGGGTGGCCTTCACGTTTCCAAGTCGGAGGACGGTCAAGGACAGACAGCGACCGTTTCGTCGAGTCATGACCGCGGCCGGGAGGAGCGCCTCCCGGACGGCCAGGGCCGCGCGACCGGCCATCGTCTTCATCGGGGCACTGGTCGCGGTCGGCCTGGGGGCGACGGCCGTGGTCCAGCGCGACATCGCCGGGGTCTTCGCGGTGGTCGCCCTGGTCTTTCTGTGCGCCCTGGCCGGCGACGCTTTCGGGCTGCGACGTCGTTTGCCGGGCCTCGGCCCCGGCGGGCTGTGGGGCACCCTGGCCACCGTGGCCCTCTACACGTTGGCCATCGGTCTGGCCTACGGCGTCGTCGCCCAGAACGTGCCGAGGCCTGACCAGCTGGGCGCGAGCGGCGGGGCGGCCAAGGAGCCCAAAGCGGCCGGCTCGAGCGAGCCTCAATCATCGCGGCCTTCGCTGTCGGTGATCAGCCCCGAGGAGCCCGTCTTCCTGGCTACGGTCGTCAGGGTGCTCGCGCCGACGACCGTGGTCCTGGACGGCGATGAGGCCGTCGACCTGGCGGGCGTGCCGGAGTTGGGCTCCACGGATCCTGCCTATGAGCCCGCCCTGCGGGCCCTCGAGGACCTCGTTCTCGGCCGGGTCGTGACCGTGGAGACCAGGGGACCCGGGCCCGACGGGACCGGACTTCGCCGCCTGGTGGCGACCCTGACCGTGCCCACCGGCCGGGGCCGCCCGGTCGTCGTCAACGACGCTATTATCCGAATTGTCGAGTCCACCCGCCGCCAGGTCCCCTGACCGGTGGGCCGAGCCGGTTGTGGTATAATGGGGACATACGTGAAGACTTGACTGGTGGTGCTGGAATCATCGAAAGAGCCATCCTGGTGGCCCTGGAGCAACCGGGCCCGGAACCCTGGACGACTGAAGAGTCCCTGGACGAACTGGACCTCTTGGCCGGTTCGGCGGGGGCTCTCGTTGTGTCCCGCGCCGTCCAGCGCCGCGAAGCGCCCACCTCGAGCCACTACATCGGCCCGGGTAAGGCCGCTGAACTGCGGGGGGTGGCCGAGGAGAACCGGGCCGACCTGATCATCTTTGACGATGAGCTGAGCCCGACCCAGCAGCGGAACCTGGAAGAGGCGATCGGGGTCCGGGTCATCGACCGGGCGCAGCTCATCCTGGACATCTTCACCCGGCGCGCGCGGACCAAGGAGGGTCAACTCCAGGTGGAGCTGGCCCAGTTGAAATACATGCTCCCCCGGCTGGCCGGACAGGGCACCTCCCTGACCAGGTTGGGCGGCGGCATCGGGACCCGTGGCCCAGGCGAGACCAAGCTCGAGGTCGACCGGCGTCGCGTCCGCCGCCGCCTGGCCGAGTTGGAGCGGGGCATCGAGGAACTCCGGCAGCGTCGCCGCCTGCATCGCGAGAGCCGCAACCAGATCCCATACCCGGTCGCCTCGCTGGTCGGTTACACCAACGCCGGCAAATCCACCTTGTTCAACACCCTGACCGCGGCCGGCGTCAGGGCGGAGGACCGCCTCTTCGCCACCCTCGACCCGACCACCCGGCGGATAACCCTGCCTGACTATGGGGAGGTGCTCCTCTCCGACACCGTCGGGTTCATCCACAAGCTCCCGCACCACCTGGTGGCGGCCTTTCGCGCCACCCTCGAAGAGGTGGCCGAAGCCGACCTCCTGGTGCAGGTGGTCGACGCCAGCCACCCGCAGGCCAGGGGGCAGATGACCGTCGTCGGCCGAGTCCTTTCGGAGATCGGGGCGGGGGAGAAGCCCATGGTCACCGCCCTCAACAAGGCCGACCGGTGCGACCCAGAGGTCGTCGAGCTGCTCGCCCACGAGGTCCGGCCGGCGGTGGTCATCTCGGCCCTGCGTCGGACGGGGTTGGACGACCTGCAGAAGGCCATGGCCGAGGCCTTCCGCGGTCGCCTCGAGCCGCTTCGCCTGGTCATCCCGTACGACCGCCAGGGAATCCTCTCCCTGATCCACCAGAAAGGCCGAGTGACCAAGGTGGAGTACGGTCAGTCCGGGATCATCGTCGAGGCCGAGATCGAAGGGGTCTGGGCCAGACGCCTGCGGGGGGAGTTGGCATGAGCGGGGGGCAGGTCTCCGCGCGAGACATCCTGACCGGCACCTACGGGGTCGACCCGGCCCTGGCCGCCCTGGCTTCCGAGGTCTGGGCGGCCCGCCCGGCGCGGCCCCGCTCCCTGGATGCGGCCGGCGCCGTGAACCTGGCTCGGGTCCTGGCGGCGGCCAGGCGCCTGGGCATCCACGAGAGCGACCTCCGGGATTCGACCGGCTACGGCTACGGCGACCGCGCCCGTGACCTGGTCGAGTCCCTCTACGCGGCGACCTTCCAGGCCGAGCGGGCCCTGGTCAGGCAGCAGGTGGTCTCGGGGACTCACGCGTTGGCCCTGGCCCTGTTCGGCTGCCTGCGCCCGGGCGATGAACTCCTCGCCGCCACCGGGACACCTTACGACACCCTTCTTCCGGTCGTCTCAGGCGCGCCGGGGTCGCTCAGTGAATTCGGGGTAAGCTACCGTGAGGTACCGCTGGCCGGTGGGCGCCCCGACCCCAAGGCCGTCGCGGCCGCCGTCGGGCCGGCCACGCGGGTCGTCCTCATCCAGCGGTCGCGGGGCTACGACTGGCGAGACTCGCTCTCCGTGGAGGCCGTCGGCCGGCTGATCGCCGCGGTCAAGGCGGCCCGCCCGGAAGTCATCTGTCTCGTCGACAACTGCTACGGGGAACTGGTCGAGGACCGCGAGCCTACGGCGGTCGGGGCTGACCTCATCGCCGGTTCGCTGATCAAGAACCCGGGCGCGGGCCTGCCGACGACCGGCGGTTACGTCGCCGGCCGGACCCGCCTGATCGAACTGGCGGCGTCGCGCCTGACCGCCCCCGGCATCGGCGCGAAGGTCGGGGCGAGCACCGGCTTCAGCCGCCTCGCCGCCCAGGGCCTCTTCATGGCCCCCGGGACGGTGGCCCGCAGTCTCGAAGGCATGCGCTTCGCCGCCGCCTTCTTCAGCCGGCTCGGGTTCGCGGTCTCGCCTGGACCGGACGACTTCAGGACCGACATCATCCAGGCCATCCGACTGGGCTCCGAGGAGGCCATGGCCGCCTTCTGCCGGGGCTTACAGAAGGCTTCACCGGTGGACGCCGACGTCATCCCTGAACCGGCGGCCACCCCAGGGTACGGCGACCGGCTGGTCATGGCCGGCGGCACCTTCGTCCAGGGCTCTTCGATGGAGCTGTCGGCCGACGGCCCGTTGCGCCCGCCTTTCGCCATCTACCTGCAGGGGGGCCTGGACCCCGAGCACGTCGTCCTGGCCTGCGCGGTAGCGGCGCAGGAATTGGCGAACATTGGCCTCTTGGACCCAAATAGACTTCGGGAATAGAGAGGAATCGAGGCCCGGTAGGGCGAAGGAGAGGTCAATCCCGGGTGGCCGACCGCGGTCCCCGGCGCCACGGCTAAGCGAGGAGGAATCGTCAGTTGCCCGTCCTCACTGAAGAAGATATCCTGCGCAAGGCGAAGGACCTGGACGTCAAGTTCATCCGGCTCCAGTTCGTCGACATCCTCGGGATCGTCAAGAACGTCGCCATCCCCGTCGACCAGCTCCCAAAGGCGCTGGAAGGCGAGGTCATGTTCGACGGCTCCTCGGTCGAAGGGTTCGTCCGTATCGAGGAATCCGACATGTACCTCCGGCCGGACCCAAACACCTTCGCCGTCTTCCCCTGGCGGTCCCCGGGTCAGGCGGTCACGGCCCGTCTCATCTGCGACGTGTTCAATGCCGACGGTACGCCGTTCGATGGCTGCCCCAGGAACACCCTGAAGCGAGTCCTGGCCTCCGCCCAGGAGATGGGCTACGCCATGTACGCCGGTCCCGAGGCTGAGTTCTTCCTCTTCCACCGGGACCAGGAGGGCCGGCCGACCACCCGGACCCATGATCAGGGCAGTTATTTCGACCTCGGCCCGATCGACATGGCCGAAGAAGCCCGCGAGGACATGGTCAAGGCCCTCGAGGAGATGGGCTTCGAGATCGAACGGTCGCAGCACGAAGCGGCCCCGGCCCAGCAGGAGATCGACTTCCGTTACACCGACGCGCTGACGACGGCGGACAACGTGGCCACCTTCCGGATCGTGGTCCGGACCATCGCTCAGCACCACAACCTCCATGCGACCTTCATGCCCAAGCCGTTGCACGGGGTGAACGGTTCGGGTATGCACACTCACATGTCATTGTTCAAGAACGACAAGAACGCCTTCTTCGACCAGAAAGCCCCGTACCAACTGAGCAAGGTGGCCATGTGGTACCTCGGCGGGTTGATGACCCACGCCCGCGGCCTGACCGCCATCTGCAACCCCCTGGTGAACTCATACAAGCGGCTGGTCCCGGGTTACGAGGCCCCGGTCTACATCGCCTGGTCGGAACAGAACCGCAGCCCGTTGATTCGTGTCCCGGCCCGCCGCGGAGTCGGCACCCGGCTCGAGCTCCGCAGCCCAGACCCGTCCTGCAACCCGTACCTGGCCATGGCGGTGATGCTCCAGGCCGGCCTGGACGGCATCAAGAAGAAGATCGAGCCGCCCGAGCCGGTCAACCGCAACATCTACCACATGACCGCGGAAGAACGGGTCGAGGCCGGCATCGGCAGCCTGCCTGGCAGCCTCGAGGAGGCCCTCGAGGAGCTGAGCCGCGACGAGGTCATCCGGGCGGCCCTCGGCGACCACGTCTACACGCACTTCATGGAAGCCAAGCAGATCGAGTGGGACATCTACCGCACGCAGATCCATCAGTGGGAGGTCGACCAGTACCTGGCCGTCTTCTGAGCCCTCAGGAGCGCTCGGGCAGGTGGGCCAAACCCCCGGGGCAGGCGGGCGAGAAGTGGGGGACCTGAGAACAGGGAAGGGGCGAGTCGCTTGAGCGACCCGCCCCTTTTTGCGTTCAGTCAGGATGGCTTCAGTCTGGGAGAAGGCCCTGGCCTGGACCTCAGTGGAGCCGCCGGAACAGGCCGATGACCTTGCCCAGGATGGCGACCTCGTTGACGATGATCGGGGCCATCGTCGGGTTCTCCGGCTGGAGCCGGTAGTGACCGTTCTCCTTGAAGAAACGCTTGACCGTGGCCTCGTCGCCAATCATGGCCACGACGACATCGCCGTTCTGAGCCGATTCCTGCTTCTTGACGAGGACGTAATCGCCGTCGAAGATGCCCGCCTCGATCATGCTTTCGCCGCGAACGGTGAGCATGAACACGTCTTCGGCTCGGACCAGGTCGAAGGGCAGGGGATAGCTCTCCTCGATGTTCTCCACGGCCAGAATGGGCTCGCCGGCCGTGACCCGGCCGACCACCGGCACCTGGATGAGCCGACGCGTCCGCATCTCTCGGTCATCGACCACCTCGATGGCCCTGGGCTTGGTGGGGTCGCGCCGGATCAGTCCCTTCTCCTCGAGACGGTCAAGATGGCCGTGCACCGTCGAACTGGAGCTCAGCCCGATGGCCTCGCCGATCTCGCGGACCGAAGGGGGGTAACCCCGTTCCCGAACCACCCTTCGGATGAACTCCAGGATCTCTTGCTGACGCTTGGTCAGGATATCCGGCAATGCCGACACCTCCATGCCCTCTTCCTACCGGCGGGACGGCTGTCGCGCCCTCACCTGGAAGCATTATACCACTCCTCTCTTCAAAAGGCAAACAGTTGTTCGTAAAACCTCTTGACGGGAGAACGGCTGTTCGCTTATACTGAGGGCAAGGATACCGAACGGCTGTGCGGGACCTTCACCGGAGGTGGACGAGCATGGGCAGTACATCAACTAGTGGGCTCAGGGTAACGAGGCGCACTTGGCGCCTGAGGAATCCCGCCCGGCTCGGGTTGCTTCTTGCGGGGCTGGTCCTGCTTGTCTTCGGCGTGTTCGGCGTGACTCCAGTGCCGGGGCATGAAGAAGCTCTGGCCGGCGGGGTGGCCGGAGGCGGAAGCGCGGCCCAGAGCAAGGTGGATCAGGTCGTCATCGAAGTCATCGCTCAGCCTGGGGACACGCTCTGGACGCTGGCTTCGAGATTCTATCCGAAAAGCGACCCGCGCTCAGGCGTGGCCAGGCTGCGCCGGATCAACGGTCTGACCTCCGGCTCGATCCAATCGGGCCAGACCCTCAAGGTGGAGTTGACGACCGAAGCCGCCCTTAACCTCGGCCTCGTCGCCTTGGAGCCATCCAATGCTCTGCGCGCGGCCGCTTCCGGCAAGTAGGCACAGCGACGCGCCGCCGGCAGTCGCCACAGACCATTGACAAGTGAATGTTAGCTGGCGGGACGGGCAGAATATGGTCGCGAGGCCTTCTGAAAGGAGAGGGTTAGCCGTGACCGGTCGAAAGACCCCCGTTCCGCGGAGGCGAGCTTTCCCCGACATCACCGACGACTTTGCCCTGGACGAACTGATCTACGACGAGACCGATGTGGATACCCCGTATCCTGAGATGTCCACGCCTGACCAGGAGAACCACCCGGACGACTGGTTGCCCGCGTACCCGAGCAAGGATGAACCACCACCGAGCCCCCTCGACGTGCCCGAACCATAAAACAGAAAGACAGAGGAACCGGCGGGGAAGCCCGGCGGGGGTGCCGCCGACACCCAACCGCTAGGCTAAAGATAGACCAAAAGGCAAGGCTGAGGCCGGTTCGGCGGTCAGGCCTTGCCCTATTTTTGGCTGTCATGTTCCATGCCGGCCCCGATATCCTGATAACGCTATGGACCGCTATGTGCTGACCATGACCCTGATCCGGCTCCTCTCGGGGAGCATCGAGATCACTGCCGCGCTCCTGATGCTGAAGTTCGGGAACGTGGCCACGGCCGTCAGGATAAACGCGCTCCTGGGCCTGACCGGCCCGATCATCTTCCTGTCGGCAAGCGCGGTTGGCCTCCTCGGCCTGGCCGGCAAGATTTCCTTCGGGCGGCTGGTCCTCGTGCTCTCCGGCGTCTTTCTGGTCCTGCTGGGAGTCTGGTGAAGGGTCCTCTCGGCGGCCAGCCGTAAGAAGGGGAGGGGTGCCCTACAAGCACTAGCGTCCGCCGGCGCCGGCCTCCACCATGTCGCGTGGTCGCCGAATCGCCACGTCTCCATGCCCGGTTCTCCAACGGATGAGGTCGCGACCCGAGGAGACGAAAAAACCAACGACGTAGGCCCAGTCGCACGGTCAAGGCACCCGGCAGGCAGAAGACCCGCGATTGTTGAGGAGAAGCAGGCCCCGTCCGCACCCGCGCGAATGGGGCCTGCTTCTCTGTGCGACCGACCTCGCCCTCCAGAAACAACGTCCGATAATATAGGTTATGTAGTGTAAGAGGCGGGAGAGCCCGATGTTGCCGTCGGTCCGGGCTTTGCGGGCCTCCCCCCGCACGCGGTCAGTCCGGGACCGGCAGCGATTCCGTGTCGGTGCGTCTTGACGGGCGCTCTGCTTTCTGGTCAGGCGTCGCCCAACCCCGGACCCGCCCCTGGACGTCTCTTCCGACCGGTGCGCCGCCGTCTTTCGGCCGAGTTTCGGTCATGTCCCGCCGGCGCTGCCCGAAAGCAGGTCTGGCCACCAAAACCGGGCCCCGACCGCCCGGGACCGGGTACACGGATGCCTACCGGGTCCCGAAAGGCCCTTCCTAGGGCCTCCTAGCGTGCCGTCTAGCTGCGCTTTAGCACGAAGCCGCCCGGGAGGACATTTCGGTCCGCCCAGCGTGCTCCAGCGGACATCCGCCGCCACACAGGCCGACTTCGTCGCATTCCCGGCACCGGTCCGGCAGGTGGTCCCGGTTGCGCAGGGACACGGCCAGCGGGTGTCGCCACATCTTGGCGAACGAGTCGCGCCGGGCGTTGCCCAGCGACTGAAAGTATGACTGGCATGGCATGACGTTTCCGTCCGGTTCGATGGCCAACACTGTCCGTGCCGCCGTGCACGTCTTGACCCCGGCTCCGAGGTCGACCGGATGGACATCGTGGTAGCATGTGGGCGTGTACCAGATGAAGTCAAGCTCGAGCTCGTGCGCCAGGGCGGTGGCCTGGGCCAGGATCTGGTTCAGGTCCGACGGGGCGACGCCGGCGGCGTCCCAGCCGCGGCCGGCTCGGATGATGGCGTTCAGCCCGAAACGGCTCACGCCCAGCCCCTTGAGGAAACGGATGGTGTCGAGGATGGTTCCGGCATTAGCCGCCATGATGGTCGTGTTCGTCGTCGTGTACAGCCGGGCCACGCTGTTGCGGATGCCGGCGACCGTTTGCTCCCAAGAGGCCCGGTCGCGCCCGACCATGGCCGCGTGGACCGCGGGGTCGACCGACTCCAGGGTGATCTGGACGAAGTCCAGGCCGGCCCCGGCCAGCCGCGTGACGGCCTCCGGGGTCATGAGCCGGCCGTTGGTGATCAACCCCGTGACTGCCCCGCGGGCCTGGGCGTGCGCCACCAGGTCGGGAAGGTCCGGCCGGAGGATCGATTCCCCGCCCGTGAAGACGAGCGTCGGCACGTCAAAGGCGACGGCCCGGTCGATGATCCGGCGCCACTGGTTCGTGGTCAGCTCCTCGCCTTTCCGGGAGCCCCCGGCGTAGCAGTGTCCGCAATCATTGTTGCAGCGGTAAGTCAGGGCCAGGTCGATGCGGAACGGGGCCCGCGGCGTCTGGCTGAAAGGCTCGACCCGGGACACGCCCAGGTCCGAGAACGGGCAGGTGCCACCCCCGGCCACGGAGGTGATGGTCGACCAGACCCGGCGCCAATCGGTCAGGGCCACATCACCCTTGACCCGGAAACGTCGCCTGACCCGCGAGGTCACCGCCGCCTCGACCGCTGGGTCGTCGCCCGAGCGCCCCCGGGCCACGGCCAAGTAGGCCCGGACGAAGGCCGCGGCCACCCGGTCGAGGTAGAGCAGGTAATTCGCATTGACGGTCAGGACGGCTTGGCCGCCGTCCTCCGCCCTGAGATGGAGCTTCAGACCAGCGGCTCGAATGCTCTTCATCACTGCGGCCCCCTCTTGTCGTTCGTGTCTCCATGCGTGCTCGCTTAGGTGCAGCCGCCGCCTCCGGCGCAGGCACAGGCACACGCACAGGAGACACAGGCGCAGGCGCACGACCCGGTGGTTGAGCCGCTTGGCCCAGAGCTGGTGGGCGGTCTCCAAGCCAGCCTTTCAGCGTGGTGGAAATCGTTCGGTGCCGGCACCAGCCCTTCGCCCAGACGCCTGTTCAGAGCCCCCCAGCCCGGCGAGAGCCAGCCGCGGGGACCGGCCGGGCCGGGTAGACCATAGGGTTCGTAAAGATCCGTCCACATCCAGTAGTCGGTCGGGAACGGGCTATCAGCCGAGGCCAGCTGGCCTTCCACCTTATCGGCCACGGCCGGGTCGAGGAAGAACCAGCCGAGGTCCTTCTCCCAAAGGGCAAGCTTGCCATGCGGGGCGGTGGCCGCCTCGAGCTCCTTCCAGGCCTCCTGGACCCGTTCCCGGTAGTACTCCTCGCTGTCCTTCCGGCAGTAGGGTCTGCTCCGCTGGACCAGACCGCGGACCAGTTTCTTGTAGGCCTTCAACAGGAGGGCCCGGTCGAGGGAGCCGTCGACCCGGTTGATGGCGGCGAGGAAGTTGTGCACGTAACCCGGGGCCTTGCCATCGGCCTCGCCGAGGACCTCCAAGGCCATTGGGCCCGCGCCCTTCACCCTGACCAGCCGCTTCTGGACCAGCCCCATGAGGATCAGCGAGAGGACCTTCTCCGGCGGCGTCCTGAGCAGGACGGCGGCCTCGACCGGGTCCAGACCCTTGAGGACCCCCACCCCGTCCATGGCGATCCGTGGCGACGAGTACTGGTCAAGCCCGAAGAGCCTGATGATCAGGTAAACGAGGACGACACCGAGTATCAGGCCGGCCTTGACGGGGGTCGAGCCCGTGACGGCCAGGATCATCTTCCACAAGCTCGGAGCCTGGGAAGACCCGCCGGACCGGGACGGGGCGCTCGAGAGCAGGCTGGCCGGGAACCCCAGGGTTACTGCCGCCCGCTGGCCGGCCGCCAGCTTTCCGAAGTCCCAGCTGGCCACGAGCCTACCATCGGCTCTCTCGATCAGTTCGGTCCAGCTGGAACCCACGCCATAGCGCAGGCTGTCCCGGGTCGCGCCGGGCGGAGCCACGACCGAGACCGTCTCTTTGCCGACCGGGGCGCTCCACCACCCGGGATAGTAGTTCATCGTCGCGTAGGCGCTGTCCCGGGCGTCCTGGTAGATGAAATTGGTGATGGTCGCCTGCACCCTGAAGCCCCGTGACGACCCGGGCTTGATGGGGTCGAAGCCGGTCAGGATGACGACGATCTCCCCGTCGTTCGAAGACGTCCGGAAACGGACGTCCTTCCCCTGCGAGTCGGTCACCGCCGTGACCTTGGTGTAGGCCGTCGGTAGGCCGGCCCAGATCTCTGTGCCGTTGTCTGACGACGAGGAGTTGACAGCGAAGATGAAGGTGCGATCCATCGACACTGTCCCGTCAGTCCCGACCGTCAACGTGTCAGACTGCTCAGGGACCTGGTACGAGAACGAGGCGGCGGCCGGCCCCGGCCGGCCGCTCAAGACCAGAACCAGTAACAGCAAGGCTAAGAACCAGCGATCAAGTCGCAACCCACAAAGCCTCATCCCCGGACCTCCCCAGAATCTTCTCTGGTCGGGCTCCCCCGCCCGACTTCCCCATTTTACGTGACATAACCCGGCTCCGTTGAGGAAGACCCCTCCGGCCTTCCCCTGCCGGCCCTACAGCCGCCCTCTTTCCATCAGCTCCTGCAGGAACGCCCGAACTCCTATCGTCAAATCCAGCTCCATGGCCTCTTGGCCGGTCGCCCAACGGAGGTCGTTGGCATCGCTGCCGGCCTGTAGGTGCCCCCCGACGGGCCGGGCGAAGAAGTCGATGAGGACATAATGAAACCGGACCCGCCCATCGGCGTCAGGGGTGATGGCCTCAGCGATGGTGGCCATCTCGCCCGGCTCGATGACCAGACCGGTCTCCTCGCTGGTCTCCCGTTTGACCGCCGTGGCCAGGGTCTCACCGGCCTCCACCAGGCCGCCCGGGACGCTCCACTTCCCCCGGTCAGGGTCATGGTCCCGCTTGACCAAGAGGAGCCGGCCGTTCTCGATGACGATGGCGGCCACGCCGACAATCGGGTGCTCAGGGTATTCCCTTCCCACGGTCCCGCCCTCCCCACTCATTTCCCAGCAAATGGCAGTCCGCGGTCAGGCCGCCGCCCAGCGTAGGAGGGTGCCGCCGACAACGGGCGACACCAGGCTCCGCCGTTCGAGGTCCGTCAAAAGGGCTGTCAAGGCCGCCCGAGCCAGGTAGTACTGGCCACAGCCGCCGTAGCTCAACCCCAGCCGCCGGCTGATGATGTCAATCAGGTCGTCCTGAGAGCGCGGCTGGTCAAGGGCACTCAGCACCTCGCCCCTCAAGCTGTCCAAGTATGAGAGATTGGCGGCGACTTGAGCCTCCAGCTCCTCACGACCTAGCCACGGCCCATGCCCAGGGACGAAGGTGCTCCAACGGCCTGACTGCTCTCGAACCTCAGCCAGGCTGCGCTCGGCAGCAGCCAGGTCGACGAAATAGGGCAGTCCATGTTTCTCCAGCGTGGCCGGGGGGAAGAAGGTGTCCGCGGTGAAAAGGACGCCGTCGTAGGCCACGCCAACTTGGGCATGGGCGTGACCGGGCAGAGGAACGATCTGGACCACGAAGCCAGCGCCCAGGTCGAGCTCGCCCGCGGTGGGAAGCTCGGCCACCTGTGGGGTCGGCTCCGCCATGAAGAACTTGCCGGTCCCTCCCGGTCCGGGCATGGCCCCGCCGGCGAGGTACAGCGGTTCCCACACGGGGTGCCTTATCGCCGTGGCCTCAAAGGCCGAGGCGTAGACCGTGGCCCCGCTCCGGCCCACGATGAAGCGGTTGCCGCCGATGTGGTCGGCGTGGGAATGAGTATTGACGACCGCCACCAGCCGCAGTCCTTTCTCCTCGACCAGGCGCCAGGCCTTGCGGGCCGCGCTCTCATCAAGCCCGGTATCAACCAGGGCGGCCTGGTCACCGGGTCCCACGAGCAGGCCGATGTTGTTCGGCCCGGTCAGGGCCCAGACCCGCTCGGAGAGTTGCTCAGCGGGCATCGTGACCTCACCCCTCTACGTCGCCCTCTCCCCCGGCGATGGGTGAGAGGATGACCAGTTCGCCGTCGCCCTCGACAAGCTCGTCGCGACCGACCCGCCGCCCGTTGAAGAGGGCGCCGATGGCCAGTTGCGGCCGCAGGCCGATTATCTCCATCAGGTCCCGCAGGGTGAGCGGGCCTTCGACGGTCATGTTGAAGTCGCCGGCCTCCCCGCCGGACTTCTCGTAGACCTCTTTTGGCACGTATTCCTTGAGGTGTCCCGGAACCCTGACCCTCAGCCGCATCGTCGCCCGCCTCCTACAGGCGTCCCAGACTGGCCAGCTCATCGGCGACCGCCCCGAGGCCGAGCCGCCGCAGGGTCGCCTCGCTGGGGCGTCCATCCTTTGTCCAGCCACGCTTGGCGTAGTATTCATCCAGCATGATGTCCAGTTTCTCGCGGGGGATGTACTTCCCCTTGGCCGGGCCGTCCGGCACCGGTTCCTCGGCGAAGCGGGCCGGCGGGTAGTCGGCTGACCGCCCGAAGCCCTTGATGTGCTTGATGTTGAAGGCCCGGGTCAGGTTCCAGACCCGCTCCGAGGCGGTCATGAGGTCCTGCCAGGTGTACTTCCACCCGGTCACGAGCGGGAAGACGTCCTCGTAGTAGTGGAGGTCGAAGCCGATCTCCACCCACTGCAGGCGGCAGACGCCCAGAAGGTCGAAGAGCGGCCTGGTGTGCTGCAGCTCGATGACCTTGTCGACCTTGCCCTCGAGGCTGTCGCGCCCGGTGGCCACGTCATGGGTGATGGCCCACGACCGGTTGTGGTGGCCGCCGACGTCGGCGGTCATATAGGAGAGCATCATCGCCGGGGCCCAGCGCGGCTCGTAACCGCTGATCTCCAGGCCCTTGACGTGGATGGCGAAGCGCTCCGACCCACCACCAAGCTTGGCCGCGGCGGCCCTGACCCCGTCGGCCAACAGGTCGCCGAGGCCATCGCGCCGGGCGACCTTCTCGAGCAGGTAGGCCACCGAACCCGGGTCGCCGAAGCTCAGCTCCCGCCCGACCCTGGCCCGGTCGATGATCCCCCGCTCGTAGCACTCGATGGCGAAGCCGGCCACGTTTCCGCCGGAGATGGTGTCCAGGCCGAGTTGGTCGCACAGGTGGTTCAGGTAGGCGACGTCCTCAATGTCCTTGATCCCGCAGTTGCCGCCGAGGAGGGCGATGGTCTCGTACTCAGGCCCCTCGACCCGGATGTCCTCCTTCTCCCGGCCGGAGCCGGCGAACCCCCGGGTCCGCGAGTACTTGCCGCATGGGATGGGGCAGCCGAAGCAGCCCTTGTCGGTGACCAGGATCTTCTCCTTGAGGCGCTGGCCGTTGATGCCCTTGTGCCCTTCGAAGAAGGAGCCCTGGAAGTTCCGCGTCGGGAACGCCCCGACCTCGTTAACCCAGTCGGTGACCCCGGCCGTCCCGTAGGGGGTCCACTCCTTGAAGCCGGGCTTGCTAAAGCAGGCCTGGTACATCTCCTTGCCCAGGGCCAGGACGCCCTTGGGGTCGGCCAGGGGGATGGTCTTCGTGCCGCGGACGGCGATGGCCTTGATCCTCTTCGACCCCAGGACGGCCCCGATGCCGGTCCGCCCGGCCTGGCGGCCGAAGTCGTGGGAGACGCAGGCGAAGCGGACCAGCTTCTCACCGGCCGGCCCGATGGTCGCCACCCGGAAGTCCTCGCCCAGATCGTCGAGGAGCATCCGCTCGGCTTCGAGGGCCCCGCGCCCCCAGTACTTGGAGGCGTCGCGGACCTCCACCCGGTCGTCGTCGATAAAGATGTAGCTGGGCTTATCGGCCGCCCCGCCGATGACGACGGCGTCATAGCCGGCGTACTTGAGCTCAGAGGCGAGGTGGCCGCCCATGTTCGAGTCGCCGTAGCCGCCGGTGGCCGGAGACTTCGAAGCCAGGGTGACCTTGCCGCTACCGGGCAGGAAGACGCCGGACAGCGGCCCCGGGGCGATGACCACCAGGTTGGCCGGGGACAGCGGCTCGGTGCCCGGCTTGAGCTCATCGAAGAGGAGCTTGGCCGCGAAGCCACGACCGCCGAGGAACTTCCGGGCCATCTCTTCGGGCAGGGGCTCGGTCCGGGCGCGGCCCGTGGTGACATCGATCCTGAGGATGCTGCCGCCGTATCCGTTCATCGTCTTCACCTCCGCTTACTTGGTGGCCACGACTTCGCCATCCGCGTCGACGATGGCGTTCCGCGGGCAGAGCCGGATGCATTCCCCGCACAGCTCACACTTGATCGGGGGGATCTCGGCGGCGTGGGTGAACATCGTCTTCCCGTCGCAGATCTCCACGCACAGGCCGCAGCCGGTGCACTCCTCCCGGTCCAGGACGTAGGCCTTGCCCTTCAAGGAGATGGCCCCGGTCGGGCAGACCTCGGCGCACTTCCCGCACTGGTCGCAGACCTGGATGTGGTAACGGCCCGGGGCCGGGAACTCGCCGCGGATGCGGATGGCCGCCTTCTTCGGGTTCTGCTCGCCCCGGTTGTGCAGGGCGCAGACCATCTCGCAGACCCGGCAACCGGAACACCGCTCCTCGACCAGCTGAAGCTTCAAGACAGGGCCCTCCCTTCTCTCCTCGGGGGCGGATCGGTTCTCAGACCACCGACGGCTCGCGGATGAGCTCGCCGCGGGCGAAACGCCCGACGTTCAGCATGGAGACGTCCATCGTCGGCGCCAGGCCCAGGATCATCTCCGCCAGGAGCACGCCGGTCATCGGGGCCAGCATGAAGCCGTGGCCGGAGAAGCCGACGGCGACGAAGTAACCGGGGACCTCCGGGATCTCGCCCAGGATGGGCTGCGCGTCCGGGGTCATGTTGTAGAGGCCGGACCACTGCCGGACCACCCGGACCTCCTTCAGGGCCGGCATCATCGTGGTGACCTTGGAGGCCACGTCCTCGAGGAACTGCCAGGAGTGGCCGGTGTCGAAGCCGCGCGGCTCGTGCGGGTCGCCGATCCCCATGATGAAGCTGCCATGGGGGGTCTGCTGGCAGTACAGGCCATGGGCGAAGGACATGACCATCGGTCCCTGCTTCGGGGCCACCGGTTCGGTCACCAGGATCTGATGGCGCTCCGAATGGACGGGTAGCGCGACCCCAGCCATCTCCCCGACCAGCTGGGAGTAAGGGCCGGCGGCGTTGACCACGACGGGGGTCTCGATGACCTCGCCGTCGGCCAGGGTGACCCGCTGGACACGACCGGCGGCGTCCTTCCCGATGGCTACTGTCTCAGTGAACTTCCTTATCTCGACGCCCAGCCGCGCCGCCGCTTCCGCGTATGCCTGGGTCGCCTTGAACGGGTTGATGTGGCCGTCCTTGGGGCAGAAGGTACCGCCGATGAGGTCCCCCACCTCGAGGTGCGGGACGATCCGGCGGGCCTCGGCCGGACTGACCAGCCGCGACGGGATGCCCAGGCTGTTCTGCAGGGCCACGTTCTTCTGAAACTGCTCCCACTGCCGTTGGTGGAAGGCCAGGATGAGGTAGCCACCCTGTTTGAACTCGATGTCCCCGTCGTACTCGAGCTCCTGGTTCAGGCGCTCGAAGCGGAGGATGCTATCGCGGGCCAGACGACAGTTCATCTCGGTGCCCCACTGCATCCGCACGCCGGCCCCGCAACGGCCGGTGGACCCGCTGGCCAGGGTCTTCCGCTCGAGGAGGACGACCCGGCGGCAGCCGCGTACGGCCAGGTTGTAGGCGATGGAGACCCCGTTGATCCCGCCGCCGATGATGACGATATCCGCGGTCTTCACCGGTCCCCGCCTCCCTCCGCCGCGGACTCCGCCCTGGCCTTGGCGAAGAGGCCCAGCTTGACCGGTTTGGTCGGGGGCCGGAAGGTGGCCATCGGGATGTCCTTGACCTCCTGGCCGGTGGCCGCACTGATCTCCTGGAGGACCAGGTTGCGACAGGTCCGGCCCTGGCACTGGCCCATCCCGCAGCGGGAGAACCGCTTTACCTCATCCGGCGTCCGGTAGCCCTTGGTGATGAGCTTCCGGACCTCAGCGGCGGTGATGTCCTCACAGCGGCAGATGATGATTTCGGGGCTCTTCTCACTGGGCTCCATGGTTTCCCTCCACCCTGATGTTCCTGACCGTCCAGGCCAGGTCCTTCGGGACGCTGATCCAGACGACCGGGGTCTCGGCCTTGTCCCTCGGCCTCTGGACTCGAATCACCCGGGCCCGGCCGACCTCCCGTCCCTCGCGGTCGAGGGCCGCCACCACCTGGTCTTTCTCCGGTAGCGGGAGGAACTCGTAGGCCAGCTTGATCAGGGCCTCCTCCGGCGAATGGTTCAGGTCGATGACGAAGATGGCCAACCCGGGGCAGCGCGCGACGCACAGCGCGCAGCCGTTGCACTTGTCGGCCTCGAGCATCGACGGGAGGTCATTGATGTCGGCGAACGGGGCGATCGCCCCGCGGCGGCAGGATGAGGCGCATGGGTCGCACGGGATGCGCTGGAAGCACTCCAGCACGGCCAACGCCCCCCGGGCCAGCCGCTCGTCGCTGGGGCGGACGACGGCCAGGTCTTCGGCCGCCGGCAGACCCGTCCGCAGCAAGCTGTCACTGGGCCGGCGCTCCTTCTCGGCGCTCATCGTCCCTCACCCCCTTGCTGAAGCCGCTCCAGGCCGCGGCGGATCTTCTCCCCGGTCGGACCGGCGCGGAGGGCCGCCAGTTCCCGGCGGGCCTCGGCCAGCCTCTCCTCGACCCCTTCAGAATGACCCAGGCTGCGTGCGGCGGCCAGGCCGGCGATGCGTCCTCCGACCATGGCGGCCGACGCCTCCTCGACCCCCGAAGCGTCGCCGGCCACGTAGATGTCCTCGACGCTGGTCCGCAGGTCGTCATCGTGCCAGGGGACGTGCCCGCCGAGTTCAGGGACGAAGGCCATCCGGCACCCGGCCTGCCACATCAGCTCGGTCAGCGGGCTGAGTCCGGTGGCCAGGCAGATGACATCACAGTCGATCCGCTCTTCGGTCCCCGGCACCGGCCGCCACTTCTCGTCGAGGCGCCAGATGACCGCGCCCTCGACCGACTCCTCGCCGACGGCCTCCTTGACCGTGTAGCCCGTTCGGATGGGCACCCCGGCGCGGCGCACCTTGGCCGCGTGGACGAGGTACCCGCCGATGCGCGGGGCGGCCTCGACGATCGCCGCGACCTCCTCCCCGGCCTGCATCAACTGGTAGCTGACGATGAGACCGATGTTCCCGGCGCCGACCATGAGCACCCGACGCCCGGGGCGGACACCGTGGACGTTCATCAGCGTCTGGACCGCGCCCGCGCCGTACACGCCCGGGCGGTCATTGTTGCCGAAGGTCAGCATGCGCTCGGCGGCCCCGGTCGCGAAGATGGTCCGCTCGGCCTTGAGCTTGCTGAGGCGATCCGGCTCCTCCAGGTAAAGCACGCGATCCGAGTAGTACCCGAGGACGGTCGAGCCCAGGCGGACGTCGATGCCGGCGTTTCCGCGGACGGCCTCGCTGAGCCGGCCGGCGATGACCATGCCGCGCGTGCCGGCCTCCTGCCTGGAGGAACCGAAGAACTTGTGGGTCTGCTTGATCAGTTGCCCGCCGAGGTGCTCGTCCCGCTCGACGATGGCCACCGAAGCCCCCTGGCCGGCCGCGCTGAGGGCCGCCGACAACCCGGCCGGGCCGGCCCCGACGACGGCTATCTCGACTGACCTCACTTCAGCTCACCGTGCCCTTCCTGGCGCTCGACCCGTATCCCCGGGCGAAGCTTCTCGACACAGACGCGGACGTTCGGGACCCCGTCCACGACCATCAGGCAGGAAGAGCAGTTGCCGATGGCGCAAAAGAAGCCCCTCGGTCGGTGCAGCTTGGCACTTCTCCGCAGGACCCTGACCCCGGCCGCGTGGAGCGCCGCCGCGATGGGCTCGCCTTCGAACCCCTCCAACTCTCGACCTTCGAAGGTGAAGCGCACCAGCCGACCCCGCTTGAAGTCAAGGATGGGATGTTCGACGATTCGCAACAGGCGTCACCTCTGTCAGCATGTTCCTTGCCGAAGGCCCGGACAGGCCCAAGCATTCTATGTTCGACCCTCTGAGGTGTAATCCTGCGCCGGGTCGCGCAAGCTATGCAAGGCTGTTTGGGCTCACCGACATCACGGAAGGGCGGGCTCGGACGATGCCCGAAGGCGATTGGCGAAATCGCTTGAACCGCGGCCTGACCTGGACCGTCCAGGCCGGGCGCAGGGTCTGGGAGAGAACGCTGAACGAGCCTGGGGCCCGGACCGGGGGCGTGGTCGCCGGGGGCCTGGTTTTCGTCGTCATTGTCGCCGCGTTGTTCCTGGCTTTCCGCCCGAGCGGACCATTCTTCAAGCGCGGAGCTCCTCCACCCGGCGTGGTCGTCGCCCCGGCGACGCCGACCGGCTCCGCTCTGGCCGCCGCGGCCGCCGCCGTCCCCGGAGCCAGGCCGGTCATCGTCCTGGTCGCCGGCAACACCGCTTTCGTCGGCCTCGACCCGGATCGGGCGCTGCGCGGCATCGAGCCCCGAGTGGCTGCTGCCGTCCGCCGCGCGGCGGGCCCGTGGCCGTCCGATGAGCGCCGGATCAACGACCCGGCCGCCCCAGCCATCGCCCAGGTCTATGTGACGGCCGAAGCCAAGGCCGTCGACGCGCTGACCGCGGCCGGCCGGCGCCTTCTCGCCGGGGAGCCCCTGGCGGCGGTGCTTCCCGATCTTGTCCCCGCATTCCTGTCGCTCGGCGGTGTCGCCCCCGCGGCCGCCCCAGGTCGGTGAACCGGCGACCCGTGACCTCGGCCTCAGCACCTCAGACCAGTCCCCGGAAGATGACCAAAGGGAGCCCCCAATCGCTGGGGCTCCCTTCATGCTTGCAGCTGATTCTTCCTTGGGCTCGCCCGCCGCTCAATGACAGGTCGCGCAGCCCTTCCCGCCGCATCCGGCACAGCCGCCGGAGCTCTTGCCGCCCTCGCTGCGGCCGCCCGTGGCAAAGGTCGAGAAGACGCGCGCCAGCCCGGCGTGCCCGCAGGCCGGGCAGACCAGACCGTTCCCTTTCTCACCCATCGAACTCAGCATCTCCAGGCGTTTCCCACAGCCCGGACACTTGAACTCGTAAATCGGCACGGTCAATCCCTCCCGCGGACGGAACCCGTCTTCTTCCGATGGCCCAGGGCGACGAGCCCTTCGAGCATCTCGATGACCGCGTCGGTGTCGCCGGGACCGGTGTAGATCAGCGGCTGACTCGCCAACTGGTCCATGAACTCGGCGGTGTCGCCGGCCATGCCGGCGATGGACCGCGCCGTCCGGATCATCTCTTCTCTGACCGTCGTCTTGAAGCCGCGCTTGGCGTAGCGGTAGAGGAGTTTCTTGCGCTCCGGCCCGCCCATCGTCAGCAGATGATCAAGATACTCCGCAGCCTCGTTGATTTGTCGGAATCGCTCACGCAAAAAGTCGGTGCGCAGGAAATTGGTCATGCCGCAACGATTCTCTTCAGACCGAGCTTTTCCTGTCGCGTCGACGGCCCCGACGACTCAATCACCAGACCGGCCAAAAGCTTCCAACATACAAAGGCCAGCTAGACGCCATACTAGTGGTGTCAAAGGAGGTGTTGTGATGGCCCAATTCACGAATCGGCCTAAGCTTCTCCCTGACGATGTCCTCGACCGTTTCAAGTATGAAATCGCCGACGAGATCGGCCTCTTGAACAAGATCGAGTCGGTTGGCTGGCCCGAGATGTCTTCCCGGGAGTGCGGGCGAGTGGGCGGCAAGATCGGCGGAAACATGGTCAAGGTCATGATCCGCTATGCCGAGCAGTCGCTGGCCCAGGGGAAAAAGTAAGGCCACGAACCATCCGACGGGTCGACCCGTTTGGCGGGCGGTGACGCCCGCCTTTCTATTATTATGTCTATGCCATTTGACACGCAAGAGCTCTCAGAGACGAGACAGGCCACCGCGCCCGCGGTGGCCTGGAAAATTCAACCCTGACCATCGCCGGCCGTCCCGGCAGTCTACCCGAAAATGGCCGGCATTATGTTCTGTTCGATGGTCGAGCCAAGGGCTTCCTCGGCCGCCGCCCGGCCGCATTTCACGAAGTCGTCCTGGTGGTCCAGGTCGAACAGGCTCCAGGACTCCAGCCGCGGGCGGATCAGGAGGTCGGCGACGACCTTCCGCGACTCGTGCCCGGCTCTCTGCATGATTTCGATCGAGCGCATGAGAATCTGAACGATTCCCGCCGGCACCCTGGATGAGGGCGGGTCGCCGTTGACGTCCACCGCGATGACCACGTCCGCCCCCATCTCCCGGACGACGTCCGAAGGGAGGTTATTGAGCAGGCCACCATCGACGAGAAGGCGGCCGTCCCTCTTGACCGGGCTGAAGATGCCGGGGATCGCGCAACTGGCCCGGACGGCCCGCGCCACGCTGCCTTCCCGCAGAGCGACGACCTCGCCGCTGATGACGTCGACGCAGACAGCCGCGAAGGGGATGGCCAGCTGGTCAAAGGTACGCCCGCCAATCAACCGGTCCAGGTACTCCTCCAGCCCGCGGGCGGCGACGATCCCCTCGCGGGGCACGGTCAGCCGCAGCAGGTGGTGCCACCTGACTTTTTCGCCCGCGAGGCGGATGTCCCGCAGCGATAGTCCGGCGGCGTACAGCGCGCCCACCACACTCCCGGCGCTGGTTCCGGCGACGTAATCGACAGGGATTCCACGCTCTTCGAGGACGGACAAGACTCCGAGATGAGCCAACCCCCTGGCCGCCCCACCGCCCAACGCGAGGCCAACTTTGCGGCGTTCCAACCGGCTTCCCCCCCTTCGCCTGAAGCGGTCTTGAACCTTCCTTTCATATTGTGTTCCGAAAAGATTTCCCCGGCGCCCCGAATATCGAAAAAAGCTTGTCCGTCTATTAGCAAAAAGTGGGACGGGCATCAAGCCCGGCCCAATCCGGTCAGTTATGAGCTCTTGAGCACGCCGCTAACGGCACCCGATCGAGCATCCCCACGGCGGTGGGCTCGGGTTCAGAGGTTGACACCGATGGCCCCGGCGACGAGGCCGACGAGTCCGGCGATGACCGTTCGCTCGAGGACCGCCACCATGCTGAGCGGCTCGGGGAAAAGCACCAAGCTGATCAGGATGGTCGTGACGATATAGAGCGCTCCGGTGGCCGCCCCATGCAGCCAGCCTGCCCACCGCGCCCTCAAGGCGGCGTAGCCCGAACCGATGGCGATGCTCAGGAAGCTGACCCCGCTGATGATGGACGGCACGGTCTCCTGGGCGATCGTGCTCTTCAGCATAACCGCCCCGAGGACCGCCGAGCAAACCAGCGAGGCCAGGTACCCGGCGACGACCCCGGCAAGGATGGAGTCCCAGCGAAAGACCCGGCGCACGGCTTCCTCTTCGATCCTGCTCTTTCTGGCCACTTAAAAGGTCACCCCCGAAAGGCGTAATTGCCTCCGGGGGTAATCTATTTGTCCACCTGCCTAATTATGCCAGTGCGGGCTCGCCTGGCTCATTCATCCCCGAGGGCCGCGGCCAGCAGCTCGACGGTATGTCTGACGGCTACCTGCGATTGCCCGGCCAGGTGGAGCTCTTGGCGGATTTGGAGCAGGCAGGCTGGACAGCCCGTGGCCACCGTGTCGGCGCCGGTCTCAGCGATGTCCTTGGCCTTCTTCCCCCCGATGCGCCGCGATAAGTCCACGTGGAAGAGCCCGAAGGTCCCCCCTGACCCGCAGCAGGCACCAGGGTCGGCCATCTCTTTGAGAGTCACGCCAGGTAGCGCCTTCAAAAGGGCTCGTGGTTCGCTTCGGACCCCCTGAGCCTGCGCCAGGTGGCAGGGGTCGTGGTACGTGACTGTTCGCCCCGGGCCACCGGCGACGGGCCATTCGTCTCGACGGGCGGGCTCCCCGAAGGTCCCGGGGGCGGCCTTGGACAGAAAGACGCTGATGTCGACCACCCGCCCGGCCGCCTCCTTGGCCGCCGTCACCCAGCGCTCACCAACGAGCTCGGGGTAACCGCGCCAAGACTCAGCACAGCTCGGGCAGGCGAAGACCACCGGGGCGGGTTCCTCAAGAACCATCCCGGCCTTGTCACCGGCGGAAAGAGAAAGAGTCACGCCAGGTTGGGACAACCAGGCCAGGTTAGTTTCCGCCAGCTCGGTCGCGCCGGCACGGTCCCCGTTCACGTAAAGTGGCGTGCCACAGCATGTGGGGCGGGCAGGCACGATAACCCCCATTCTCGCCGCCAGCAGCACTTTTACTGCAGCAAGGCCGACCTCCGGCAGCATGTAGTGGACTAAACACCCCGGAAAGAAGATGACCGTCTTGGCGGCCGCGCTCCGGCCGACGACTATCGTGGCCGACTCCGGATCAGCCACCGCCCCCAGCTCGCCCCGAGCCAGCCGGGACACGAACGAGAGAGCCGGTAAGCGAGGGTAGAGGTTTCCCGGCGGGACCCTGAGCCGCCACAGGTTCCCGTCGGCCTCCCTGGCGAAAGCCAGACCCCACAGGCGCGCGCCGATGGCGGAGGCCACGCCCAATACCTTGGGCCGTCTCAGGGCCGCTAGGGCGTTGGCCTTGACCACGCCGAGACCGTGGCGCTCGGCGGCCATCTCTCGCCCGGCCGCCATGATGAGGTCCGTCCGCACCCCCGACGGGCAGGCCGCCCGGCAGGACTTACAGAGCAGACAAGCGTCCAGGGCGTCACGGACCGCCGGGGTCAACGGACTGCGGCCGTCGAGGACGGCCTCGATCAGGATGAGCTTGCCCCGGGCCACCGAGAACTCCGTGCCCTCCTCGCGGTAGACCGGACAGGCGGCCTGGCAGAAACCGCAACGCATGCACTTGGCGAGCTCCTCGAGGAGTGCCCGCCGACGCGTCTCGTTCACCCCTGGCTCACCCTTTCCGGCGGGATGAGCTTGCCAGGATTGAGGATGCCGCGAGGATCGAGCGCCGCCTTGACCCGGCGGTGAACGTCCAGGCCGGCCTCCCCGAACTGCGCTTTCATGAACGGGCGCTTCGCCAGCCCGATGCCGTGCTCACCGCTCAACGTCCCCCCGAGTTCCAGGGCAGCCCCGAAGATCTCGGCCACGGCCGCCTCAGCCCGCTTCATCTCCTCCGGGTCACGGCGGTCGGTCAGGATGGTCGGGTGCAGGTTACCGTCCCCGGCGTGACCGAAGGTCCCGATGGGCAGGTTGTGACGGCGGGAGATGCCGCTCACGGCCCGGACCATCTCCGGGATGCGGCTCCTGGGCACGGTCGCGTCCTCCAGCATGATGGTCGGCCGAACCCGGGCCAGGGCCGAGACGGCGGTCCGTCTGGCCATCCAGATCTGGTCACGCTCCCGCGCGTCGGTGGCCGCCCGGACCTCGCGAGCCCCTTCCGCCCTGAAGGCGGCCTTCACCCGCTCAGCTTCCCGGGCCACCGCCTCCACCATCCCGTCGACCTCAGCCAGCAGCAACGCCCCGGCGTCGGTCGGGAGACCGCAGCGCGAGTAGTCCTCGACGGCCCTGATCGTCACGTCATCAAGCAGCTCGAGGGTGGCCGGGACGACCTTCTCGGCGATGACCCTGGCCACCGCCGACGCGGCGGCGTCGACCGTGGCAAAGACACCGAGGATCGCCTGACGCGTCTCAGGGGCGGGCACGACCCGGACCGTGATCTCGGTCACCACCCCGAGCGTCCCTTCGGAGCCGACCATCAGCCGCAAGAGGTCGTACCCCGAGACGTTCTTCACCGTCTTCCCACCGAGGCGGATGACCCTCCCGTCGGCCAGCACGACCTCCAGCCCCAATATGTAGTCTCGGGTCACCCCGTACTTGAGGCCCCTCAGCCCACCCGCTCCCTCAGCCACGTTGCCGCCAAGGGTCGAGACGGCCATGCTCCCCGGATCGGGCGGATAGAAGAGGCCCCGATTCTCGACCGCCTTATGTAGCGCCGCCGTCACCAGACCAGGTTCGACGGTGGCTGTCAGGTTCTCCTCATCGATCTCCAGCAGCCGGCTCAACCCGTTTACCGCCAGGACCACCTGGTCTTCGGCGGCGGTCACCCCGCCGCTCAGGTTGGTCCCGGAACCCCTCGGGACGACCCCGATGCCCTCGGCGTTGCAGAAGGCCAACACGGCCGAAATATCTTCCCTCCGGCCAGGCCTCACCACGGCCAACGGTGCCCGCCCGCCCATCGCCGGCGTGGCGTCCCCCGCGTAAGGCAAAGCCAACTCCCCGGTGAACACGCCGCCACCAGGGACCAGCCCGCGCAAAGTCGCGACCGTCTTGCCTTCGCCCATGCCTCTGCCTCCCAACATTAAAGCCGCACTTGCCCCCCGGATCGCCGGCAATCAAAGGGAGCCACGATCTGCCGACCAAATGATTCTCGGTCATGCCGCGTCATCCCTTGCTTCACCGCAGGGGAAGTCTTCTCAGTTCAGGTACTCTGGGAAGGGCTAAACCGAGCCGCTCGCTGGTTTGTGTCAAATCGCGCCGCGTACACAACACCATGATCCTGTAAAACTACGCCTCTGCCGCGCGAAAAAAAGAGGAGAGGCCAATTCGGCCTCTCCTCAATGCGTTGCGGGTGCTCTCAGCTACCGCTTGGACTCGTCAGCCATGTGTTCCTCGGCGAACCCGATCATCCTCTTCGTCATCTGGCCGCCGATCTTACCAACCTCACGGGTCGTCATGTTCTCCCAGCCCTTGTTCTTGATCTTCTCGTCCAGACCAAGTTCGGCCGCGACTTCCCACTTGAACCGGTCAAGCGCCGGCTCGGCCTCCGGGCGCACAACCTGTCGGTTATCGTCAGTCATCGCTGACACCTCCTGACCGCGTGCGTAGGCGCCCCGCAGCATCACTTAGTGTGCCCCGCGACCGTCGGTGTGATTATGTAAATGGCTGGCGCAATTGGCGGCGTCGCCGCGTTGTCAAAGAAAAGGCCAGTACGGGCGGTGCGTCGTGCGGACCGCGTCGATGCGCTGCCGAGCCGCGTCGGACATTCCGTCAACCGGAGCCGGGACGGGGTCCACTGTCGGGTACTCCTCTCCGACCAGGGCGCCGGCGATCGCGAGAAGGCTCGTGGGTAAGACGTCCAGGTTGTAGCCGCCTTCGAGGACCGCCAGGAGCCTTGGGCCGGTTCCGGAACATAGGCTGAGCAACCTCTCGGTCAACCGGCCGAACCCGGGGGAAGTCAGCTCCATGTTACCCATGTAGTCGGCGAAATGCGAATCCTGTCCGGCTGAGACGATCACGAGGTCCGGCCGGTAGTCGTCGGCCACCGGCAGCACGACCTCGTCGAACAGACGCTGATAAGCGAGGTCTCCGGCCCCCGCCGGGAACGGGGCGTTGATCGTGTAGCCCTCGGCCTCCCCCGCCCCGGCGTCGCTCAACCAGCCGGTGCCGGGATAAGCGGGGCTCTCGTGAACGGAGAAGAAGAGCACCCCCGGATCATCGTAGAAGGCGCGCTCCGTGCCGTTGCCATGGTGGACGTCCCAGTCGACGATGAGGATCCGGCGCAAGCCATACCGGCTCTGGGCATAGCGGGCCGCCACGGCCACGTTGTTGAAGAGGCAGAAGCCCGTCCCGGCGTGGCGTTCGGCGTGGTGCCCCGGCGGCCGGACCAAGGCCAGCGCGTTGTCCAATCGGCCGGCCAGGAGTTCGTCGACGGCCGAGAGGCACCCGCCGACGGCCAGCACGGCGGCCTCGTAACTGCCGGTCGAGACGACCGTGTCGACGGTCAGCTGGCCACCCCCGTCGGCGCTGAACTGTTCCAGGAAGGCGATGTAGTCATCACCGTGGACGGCCGCGAGTTCAGCCGCCGTCGCCGGTCTGGGCGCGACCGGCACCATCCGTTGGCGGATCCCGACGCGGTCGAAGAGCTCCAGCGTCCGCGTCAGCCGCTGCGGGCATTCGGGCCAGTTGTCGGGGGCGTGCAGAAGGTAGTCGGGGTGGTAGACGAGACCGGTCCGTCTCAAAGTCACGGCGCCCCCTTCGTCGGGCCCGTGCCTGGTCTGGTGGTGAGGCCCCATTGCGACAGGAGCGAGACGACCTCGTGGTTGGTCAGGTCGAGGTGGACGGGCGTGACCGAGACGAGGTTGTCCTTGATCGCCCCGACATCGGTGTCCGGGCCGTCGTCCAGGGTCAGGTTCTCGCCGGCCAGCCAGAAGTACAACTTCCCCCGTGGATCGAAGCGGCGCTCGAAGATGTTCTCGTACGGGCGCTTCCCGAGACGGGTCACGGTCACGCCGGCGATCTCCTCTTCCCCGAGCGGCGGAACGTTGACATTCAATAGGGTGTTCTCAGGCAGCCCGCGGGCCAGGATCTCACCGGTGAGGTAGACGGCGAAACGGGCGGCGAAGCTGTAGTCGAGGTTCTCAAAAGCGGTCAAAGAGACGGCGATGGAGGGGATTCCGAGGATTATCCCCTCAACCGCGGCGGAGACCGTCCCCGAGTAGAAGACGTCAGTCCCGAGGTTGGGCCCGCGGTTGATGCCCGATACGATGACCTGCGGCGTCTCCGGCAGGAGGGCCTTGACCCCGAGCTTCACGCAGTCGGCCGGGGTCCCGTTGATGGCGAAGGAACGACCGCCGGCCTCCCCGGCGTCAACCTCCTCGACCTGCAGCGGATGGTGGATGGTGATGGAGTGTCCGCTGGCGCTGCGCTCACGGTCAGGGGCGACGACGTAGACCTCCGCCCCCGGCACTCCGAGGAACGCGGCCTTCAGGGCCTGGATGCCGTCGGCGTTGATCCCGTCATCATTGGTCAGGAGGACGATCATTCAGAACCCCCGCCGGCGGTCTGGGACAGCCGTGTGATCAGGCCGGCCAGCCGGCGCCGGGCCTGTTCCGTGGTGACCGGGTCAAAGCTGACGGCCACCCGCACGAAGTCGCCCTCGCGCAGCCCCTCCGGCAGGCACTCCCCCGGCCAGGTCACGACGACCTGTCCCGGCCCGACCCGCAGGCGGACCACACCGGCTTCGATTCGTTCAACCATGGCCCTCGTCTCCATCAACGGTTCACCCTCCCGGCCGGCGCCGTTCCTGGCGCCCGGCCCCAGTCCGTAGTCTAACACCAGTCGTCTTTGATTCTTCAGGCCTCCCGGTCAGACCTGCCTTGCCCGCCGCGGGGCGCCCCCGGTCGAGCGGCCCGCTCCCGCGAGATGACCCGGGGCTCGCGGCCGGCCAGCCAGTCGCCGATGCCGGCAAGGACCTCACCGCTGTCGTTGACGAGCACTCGGGGGCGTGGCAACGCCCGCACGAACGTGGCCCCGTAAGCCGCGCCGCCGTCCCCGGCCCGCCCGTCGAGGACGACCACGACCCCGCGGTCCGTCTGGGTCCGGATCAACCGCCCGAAACCCTGCCTGAACCGCAGCACGGCCAGGGGCAGGAACAACTGCTGGAACGGGGACCCGCCGCGGGACCGGATGAGCTCGGCCCGCGCTTCCAAGACCGGGATGCTCGGCGGCCAGAAGGGCAGGCGGACGATGACCACACAGCTGAGGGCGGAACCGGGGATATCGATACCCTCCCAGAGGCCGGCCGTGCCCATGAGAATCGCCCGCGGGTCCGTCTTGAACCCTTCGACGAGGCGGGCCCGGCTGCCGTCGATGCCCTGAGCGTAGGGGCAGACATCCATCCGTTCGAGTTCCGGCCGGACCAGCCGGTCGACCTCGCGGAGCAACCGATGGGAGGTGAAGAGGACGAGCGTCCGACCTCCGACGACCTCGGTCAAGTCGACGAGGAACCGGGCCACGGCCGGGGCGACCTCCTCCTCCGACCGGTCATGGACCGCCGGCAGGTCGCGAGGAAGACATAAGAGGGCCTGGCGTGGGTAGTTGAAGGGTGACTCGACGGTCAGGGTCTCGAGCCTCTCGTCGCCGGTGGCGAGGCCGATCCGGTTCGACAGATGGCCGAAATCACCGGCCACGGAGAGGGTCGCCGATGTAAGCACGACGGCCCGGCAACGGTCGAGAAGCCCTTCGCGGACCAGGTGGCCGACCTCCACGGGAGCAGCCTTCAGACGGCCCAGAGACGAACCGGGTCGGCCTTCGGCCTCCGCCCAGTAGACGTAATCTTGGCCTTCGCCGTGGGCGATGAAGTTCAACCGGTCACCCACCTCGGCGCACCAGAGGGCCGCCGAGAGCAGCTCATCGACCAGCGGGTGAGCCTTGAACCAGCCCCGGTCACCCAGGGCGGCGAGGTCGTCGCTGAGAGACCGGAGGTTGGCCGCCCCCATCTTCAGGTGCAGGGCCAGGTTCTCCGCGGCGGTGGCCACCGGACTGAAGTCTTGGTGTTCAGGGCGGAAGCGTTTGACCCGCCGCCCCTCTTCCTCCTGGTCGCCATCCCCACCGGACCCGCCGACCAGGCTGAAAAGCTCACGGGTGGCCCGCTGGGCCGAGCGAAGGCCCGTCGCGGCCTTCTCCGTAAGCTCCAGGGGATGCTCCGCTTCCCCCGACGGCATGCCCGGAGCCTTCAGCCGTGCCCGGACGGTCGCCAGCAGGCCCGGCGGGCCTCCCGCCCCCGACCGCGTCAGGGCTCCCGTCCGTCGATAGATCTCGCCCTCGTCGACCATCAAGCCGAGGTTCTCGGTGGCCACGTCCTCGAGATTATGGGCCTCGTCGATGACCAATTCATCATAACGCGGCAGGATCGTCCGCCCCATCTTGATGTCGGCGAAGAGCAGGGAGTGATTGACCACCGCGATGTGCGCCTCTTCGGCCCTCATCCTGGCCTGACTGACGAAGCAGTCCCGCCCGTGGTGCGGGCAGTGGGCCCCGGCACAGGTCTCGCTGTCGGCCCGCAGGACGGCCCACTGCTCCTCTTCGGCCGGGGTCAGGGGCAGCTCACCGCGGTCCCCCGTCTCGGTGCCCGCCAGCCATACGGCCACCCTCGCCAGGAAGAACGCCGCCTCGTTGGACGATGGTCCATCGTCGCGGGCCGCTTCCCACTTCCGGCGGCAAAGGTAGTGCGACCGACCCTTGACCACGCACCACGTCAGAGGGCTGGGCAGAGCGGCCGCCAGAGCGGGCAGGTCCTTTTGCGCCAGCTGCTCCTGCAGGTTGACCGTGTGCGTGCTGACGACCACGGGGCCTCCGTCGGCCATGGCCCACAGGGCCGACGGCAACAGGTAGGCCAGCGATTTGCCGACCCCCGTGCCGGCTTCCGCCATCAGGATGCGTCCGGCGTTGAAGGCTTCGGTCACCTTCCTGGTCAGTTCGACCTGACCGGCGCGCTGCTCGTAACCTTCCAGGCGGGCCGCCATCGGTCCACCCGGCTCCAGGTAGGCGGCCACGGCGTCGGGGTCGAGGACGGCCGGCGCGCCGTCGCCCTCCGCTGAGTCAGGCCGGCCGGGGCGGGTGGACGCGCCCACGCCGGGCCAACCGAGTACCCTCTCTGGGCGTGGAACGGGACGGGTCGCGCGACCGGGCCACCTGAAGCCGGCGGCCGCCTCAAGCCAGAGGCCCGCCACGGGGTCCTGGCTCCGACCGAGCAGCCGCGCCACCAGACGGATTAGTTCCGGGTCCAGCGAACTCAGCCCGCCGAGGAGGTCCATGAAGAGCGCCGCGGCCGCTTCCGCGTCGCTGCCGGCGCGGTGCTCCTGCGGGGTCAGGCCGGCCTCCGCCAGGAGGGTCGCCAGGCGGAAGTTGGTCATGTTCGGTCGGACCAGCCGAGCCAGGGTCAGGGTGTCATACGCCGGGCCGTTCGGCCTGACCAGCCCGCTCCGAGCCGCCTGAGCCTCGAGGAAGCTCAGGTCGAAGCGAATGTTGTGGCCGACCACCGGTGAACGGCCGACGAACTCCAGGAAGGCTCGGAGCGCCTCCTCCGGGGCGATGCCGGACTCCAGCTCGGCCCGGGTCAGCCCGGTCAGCCTGGTCACCTGGAGGGGCACGGCGCGGCTCGGCCGCACGGTGGCCGCAAAGCGCTCCGTCACTTCGCCGCCCGTCACGCGGGCCGCACCATACTGGATTATCTGATCGACGGACGGATCCGTCCCGGTGGTCTCGAGGTCGATGGCGACGAAGTCGAGACCGTGGCCGGCTGCCTGCGGCACCGGCTCCACCTGAGTCCCCGCGCCCGCCCTTTTCCTTCCACGCGCCAGATTCCTTCCTCCCCTGGGCCCCCGACGGCGACCGTCGGCGCCAGCCAGATACTCGAAGGACGGGCCCTCGAACGAATGGTCCCCGAATCCCTCTGCATTCACCCCCGCGGCCGCTTTCCCCTGCCCGGGCATCCAGCCGACCGGCAAAAAGAACTCGCCGCCCCGCAGGGCGGCGAGCTTGCGTGGGGCTATTCCCGGTCCTCTGCCGCCGGCGACAGCGTCGCCAGATGGCAGGTGTCGTTCAGCAGCACCAGGCGCCACCGCCCCGGTTCGCCGGCGATGGCGCTGACTCCGGCGTTGGTCAGAGTCATCCGACCGCGGTGGCTGTGGTCCAGGCCAAGGATGGAGGAGATCACCGCCCGCAGTACGCCGCCGTGAGAGACGATGACCAGCCGACCGCCCCGATGAACGGCGGCCAGCGCCTCGAGCCGCTCCATCGCCCTGGCCGCGGCTTCCTCGTAGGTCTCGCCCCGCGGGAAGCGAAAGCCGGGACGGCCAGAGAGCCACTCAGCGAAGGAATCCGGCATGGACGTCCGGACCTCGTCGAAGGTCAGCCCCTGCCATTGACCGACATGGACCTCACGAAAGGCGCGGTCAGGCTCGGCCGTCAGGCCGGCGACGGAGCCCGCCAGGTCGGCGGTCTCGCGCGCCCGCGAAAGGTCACTGGTGCAGAGGCTCACGGGCGATAGGGCGGCCACCCGCGCCCCAAGGGCCACGGCCTGACGCCGCCCGAGCGGGCTGAGTTCCGTGTCCACCTGGCCCTGGAAGCGCCCATCGGCGTTCCAGTTCGTCTCCGCGTGCCTGACCAGGTAAACCAGGCATTGTTCAGCCCGGCCCGGTTCCCGGATCATCGGCCGCCTTCCCCAACGGTCGCGGTCAACTTGCCGGCTTCGAGCTGCAGCTTCTGCAGGTCGAAGGGCAGTTTCTTTGGGTCGATGACGAAGCCCTTGAGGGTCGGGTCGAAGGTCACGCCGGAAGGCAGCGACTCCTTGATCATCCCGCCCAGCGGCCCAAGGCTCGACGGCAGCGGGATACCGCCGACCGCCGCGTCGACCACGGTCAGGACGATGCTGTCATTCTTGACCTCAGGCTTCAGGTCAAGATGGACGCCGACGGCCTTCCCCGCCACCATCAGGCTGACATCGCCGGCCACGGCCTCCGACTTGAACTGGACCTGCGCCCCGGTGGCGTAGACGGCGCCCTCTTTCGGCATCTTGCCGACGGTCTTCTGCAGATAGGCGTTGGCCTCGGCGCTCGAGACCTGCACCTGGACCGCCGTCTTGGGGTCCTGGTTCAACGACTTGCGGGCCGTGTCCAGCTTCTGCTGGAACTCGGTCACCTTCTCCTCACGGTCGCGGACCGCCGACGGCGACTGATCGATCTTGATCTGGGCCCTGGGGGCCAGCAGCACCGGCAAGCCGAAGTACCCCACCACTCCGAGGACGGCCAGGCAAGCCAGGGCGATGAGCCACCCCCGGCCACGCCGGACGCGATGACGGCGCGATGCCCTTCTTAAGTTCTCTTCTCTCATGTCTTCACCATCCACCTCAACAATGGTCCCATGTGGCGGGAAAACCCGCTCAATCATAGCATCGGTAAGTATCGCCCGCGCGATTAGCCTTTACCCTCTCGGCGACGCCAGACCACCCGGCCGCCGACGACGGTCACGGCCGGTCGACCGTCGGTCCCGAGGATGGTCAGATCGGCGACTTTGCCCGGCTCGATGCTTCCGTAATCGTGGTCCATGCCCAGAACGCGGGCCGGCGTCAGGGCGGCCATCTGGGCGGCAGCCACCTCGTCAAGACCGGTGAACGACATAATGTTACTAACTGCGACAGCCATCGTCAAGGTGCTGCCGGCCAGCGTTTGGCCATCTTGCAGGTAGGCTGCGCCGCGCTGGACCATGACTGGGGTGTCCATGGCGTCATAACAACCCTCCGGCAGGCCGGCGAACGGGATGGCGTCGGTGACCAGGGCCACACCCTCCGGTCCCTTGACGCGGACCAGCAGTTCGACCGCCGCCGGGTGGGCGTGAACCCCGTCGGCGATGACCTCGGCCGTCACGGACGGCGTCAAGAGAACGGCCCCGACGGTGCCGGGTTCGCGGTGGTGCAGGCCGCGCATCGCCGAGTAGGTATGGGAAGAATGGGTGACGCCCGCCCTGAAAGCCTCCTTGGCCTGTTCGTAGGTGGCGTCGGAATGGCCGATCGAAGCCACGACACCCCTGGATCTCAGATAGCGGACCAGCTCAAGGCCGCCGGGCAACTCGGGGGCGAGGGTCATCTGTCGGACCAAGCCCGGGTGGGCGTCGATGAGCTCGGCGGCCTCTTCGACCGAAGGCCTCCGGGCGAACTCAGCCGGTTGGGCCCCCTTGCGGGCGGGGTTGATGAAGGGTCCCTCCAGGTGGGCCCCGATGAGCCGGGCTCCTAGGGGGTTGAGGGGGCTGGGTGCCTCGGGAGACGACCCCCGGGCCACCTGGAACTCGGCCATCGTCCGGAGGGCCGCGTCCAGCATCGCTCGGGGGGCGGTCATGGTCGTGCCGAGGAAGGCCGTGGTGCCGCCGGTGGCAAGGAAGGCCGCCATCCGCCGCAGGGACTCGGCGGAGCCGGATACCGCGTCGCCGCCGCCCGACCCGTGGATGTGCAGGTCGATGAAACCGGGGTAAACGGTCGCCCCATGGACGTCCAGGCGCTCCGGTGTCCGCCCGGCTGGGGCCCGCAGGCTCCGGGAGGTCTGCGCCAGGGCGTCCTCGGTGTCCGCCGCCGCCCCCACTGATACCACGCGTCCGCCTGAGATGCCCACCACACCCGGGTCGATGACCCCCGTCGGGGTCACCACCCGCCCGCCCGTCACCAGGAAATCCACGGCTCCACTCCTTCCAAGAGGGAATGACCCTGTCCAACCGAGTGACTGAAAAGACCCCGCCCCACCGAGCCGATGTGGACGGGGCCGCTTGGATGATTGGCTTCAGGAGGGCGGGCTGTTCCCCTCGCGGGGCTGTCTTCCCTGCATCCTACGTCGTCTGATGGTCTCCAATCGTTCGGCCAGGCGCCTGCGCCAACCAACGAGGAAGGTGACGACGATGAGGACCAGAATGAGGCCGAGGCCGATGTTCAGGCTCATCGCCCCGCGGCTGCCGGCCCCGGTCACCCCGGCCAGCCGTTCGTAGTCGCCCGCGCCACGGTAGCCGATCAGCACCCCGGCCAGGCGTTCCAGGTAAGCGGTCGCCCCGGCGTGGCCCACGACGCCCGCCATCACCGGCCTGCCCATGGACTCGAAGACCGCCAGGTATTTGCCGACATAGTCAGGGTCTGGAGTGGAGGTCCCGTCGTAGACGAATACGGCCGCCAGGTCGACCCTGGCCGGGCCGTCGAATCGCGCCAGCAGCGGGAGCTCCTCGAAGGGCCGGCCCCGATAGTCCTTCCCCGCCGCGGCTCCCCACAGGCCTCGGACCGCCGATGCCGGGTTGCCGGCCGCGAGGTCCAGGCCGTGGGCAACCAGTGCATATTCGTCGCCGTAGCCTTCCGGCGGGCCACCGGGCAGCCGCTCGAGTCTCCCGGCGAAACTTTCTACGGTCAGCCGCGGGCCGACGACGACGACCCGGAGACGCCGGCTCAGGGCATGTCGGAAGACCGTCAACGCCTGGGCCTCCAGCTCCGGCCATCGTTTGGAGTCGTAATCGAGGCCGACGTAAACCAGCCCGCGCTCCCGGACATCCAGGACGGCCTGGTAGGCACGGCGTGCGTGGTCATCGATGGGGCCACCCCAAAGGGTTCCCGGCAGGGCCAACCCGATGAGGATGACCACGAAGACCACGACGTAGATGAGCCGCGGGTTGAAGGAACCAGAGCGGTCAGGCATGTTACACCCTCTCAGCGTGCCCATCGGGCTGCTTCACCCGTGGTTACGCGAGAGGCCGGGAAAAGGTTCCGGTCAACCCTGCCCTTCGTATCTGCGCCGGGCCTCCCTGATGGCCCGGAAGTCTTTCATGAAGAGGTCTCGGGTCGGGACGATCCATTCGATGAAGTGCTTGAGCATGCGCTCGGACGTCCACCGGTGGTCGGAGGCCGCCTCCGGCGGGAAGACCACCCGCGGGGGGCCCCCCTCCGGCGAGGCCTCAAGCCTACCGCGGACCAGGCACAGCGGGCACTCGACCTCGCCGGGGCCCACGGGCGTGAAGAGGCGGCCGCGGCAGACCGGGCAGGCCCCCGGCGGCGTCGGTAGGGGCTCGCCGGTGGCCACTGCGCGCCCCAGGCGGTTGGCCGCCGCCGCGTTGTCCGGGTCGACCAGGGCCTGAGCCGGCCCCGGAGCATAGGCGGTCATCGTGCCGACCAGGCGCCCGCCGAGGGTCAGGGCGAACTGGCTCGCCAGGGGCACGGACAGCTGGTCCCAGTTGGGCAGGCCGGCGGTGACGATGACCCCGGCCGGTTTCCTGGCCGCCGCCGCGAACCTGGGCAGGTAGCCCAGTGCTCGGTCAAGCGTCGTCTTGAGGATGCCGGTGGGCCCCAGGAAGTAGGTCGGGGCGCCGATGATCAGCCCGTCGGCGGCCAGTACCTCCTCGTAGAACCCGGCGACGTCATCGTCGAGGCGGCACTTCTCACCCTTGAAGACACAGGCCATGCAGCCGTTGCAGGGCAGGACTCGCAGCCGGCCGAGGTTGATCAGCTTCGTCGTCGCGCCCGCCTCAGCCGCTCCCATGAGCGCCTCTTTCACCAGCACCTCGCTGTTGCCGAGGCGCCTCTGGGAAGCCACGATGCCCAGCACCGTCGGCATGCCTGATCCCTCCCGACCGCGAAGTGAAAAGCTAGGGCGCCGCGGTTGCCGGCGCCCTCCGAATGCAGCTGGAGCCCTCATTGACGGCCGGACGTGGTGCCCCGGCCCTCATTTCTTCCCGACGTAGAAGCGGACCAACTCTTCGAGGAGGTCCAGGCGGTCCAACTTCTGCACCAGCTTCCTGGCGTCCTTATAGGCCGTGATGTAGGCCGGTTCACCGGAAGCCAGGTACCCGGCGATGTTGGCCACCGGGTTGTGGCCGCGCTCCTTGAGCGCCTCGTAGATGTACAGGATGATCTCGCGGGCGTCGGCTTCGCCCCGGCTGAACTTATGTTTGAACGCTCTCGTCTCTTCGCTGCCGTCCACCGGGCCCACCCCCTTGAAGTCCTTAATTGGACGCGAGAGGTCTTTTTCCTTCATGTCCACTTCCGGTGCCTGCCGCCGGGAGCGTCCGTCAAAAAAGGCCGAAAGTCCTGACCGGGTTTTGCCGATGTAAATGGTGATGAAGCCCGTTTTGGCATGCTCCGCTGTCCACCCCGACCGGGGCAGCCATCCCACGATCCCGCACGGAGGCCTTTGCAGCATGCGCTTGAAACTATCGGCCAAGGCCGTCATCGCTTTCCTCCTGATCGTCCTGCTCCTGCTCATCCTCTGGGTGACCGGGACACCGCCGTTCAGGGACCTTCAGGATGCCCTGGCCACCATCCGCCTGGCGGAGGTCCAATCGTCCCAGATAGCCCGCTTCAGCGACGCCCTGATGGCCTCCGAGAAGCCCCTCTTGGACCTCCTCGCGACCGGCGATGCCACGAGCGTTAAGCGCTTCGCCGCCGCCATGGCCGCCGCCCGGGCCGACCTTCACGGTCTGGCCGACTCCTTCGCGGGGGATTGGGCCTCCCAGGACCTCATCGACAATCTGGCCTCCGACCTCGACCGTTACGAGCAGTCGGCGCGGTCCGGGAAGGGCGCGCCGGACGAGAGCCAGGCCGTTTTGGAGCTGCTCACCGGACGCCTCGCGGCCCTTCGCGAGCGGGCGGGGGCGCGCCTGCGCGGCGCCGTCGACCAGGCCGACCGGGCCAGAGAGCAGTTCCGTGAGAACAGCCTCCGCGGCATCGGAGAAGGTTTCTTGGCCGCCCTTTTCCTGACCATGTGGCTCGTCTTCTCCGTCAACCGGCGCCTGACCCACTTCCGGCGGGCGATCGACCGCCTGAACACGCCGGATGCTCCCGGCGGCCCGGTCCTGACAGAGCTGAAGGTCCTGACGCGGCCCGACGATGAGCTGACCCAACTGGCCAAGGCCTTCGAGCGGCTCCGCGGCCGGCTGGAGCACCAGTTTGCCGAGCAGCAATTGCTCTACGAGACGGCCCTGGCGATGGGCTCCGTCCGCGACCTCCAGGCCCTCCTGGATACCCTGATCGCGAAGGTCACGGAACACACCGGCGCCCGCTACGGTTTCGTCATGTTGCGGGACGGAGAGGGTGCCATGACGGTCAAGGCAGCCAGCGGCGCGCCCCTGAGTGAGGTCAAGGATTTCCGGGTGAACCTCGGCTCGGGCATCACCGGCTGGGCCGCCAAGAACGCCGAACCGGTGCTCGTCAACGACGTCAGCAAGGATCCCCGCTATGTTCCCTGGGTGGCCCAGGTCCGGTCGGAACTGGCCATCCCACTCATCGCGGAGAACGAGGTCATCGGGGTCTTCAATCTCGAGAGCGACCGTCTGGACGCCTTCCAGGGGTCGGACATCAAGCTGCTAACGATGGCGGCTTCCCAGGCCGCGGCGGCCATCGAAAACGCCCGCCTCTACCAGGACTCCGGCGAGCGAGTGGCCGAACTGACCAACCTCTTCGAGATCCTCGAGACCCTGGCCGCGACCAATAGCGTCAAGGAAGTCACGGACTTCATCCTCATCCGGATGAAGACCCTCTTCCCGTCGTCCTCGCATGCCCTCTTCCTCACCGACGAGGCGTCCGGCCGCTTCGAGCTCAAGGCCAAGAATGGGATGGCCGCGCCGGGGGACGGGCCGGGCTGCAGGAACCCCGAAGCCTGCTGGGCCCTCCGCCGCGGCAAGTTCTTCGGGGTCCCCGACCGGGGCCAGGACTTCGGCTGCGACCAGGCCGGTGGGACCTGGGAAGCCGGCAGCTACTTCTGCTCACCGCTCATCGCCGGCGGCGTGCCGGTGGGGGCTCTCCACGTTGCCTCCCCGCGTGTCTCGGCCCTTTCCGCCCAGGACCAGCGACTTCTGACCGTCCTCGGCGAGCAGGCCGCCCTCGGCATTCAGCGAGCGCAACTCTACGCCCAGCTGGAGCGCAAGGTCTCGGAGCTCTCGACCCTCTATGAAGTGGCCGCCACCCTGAGCTCCAGCCTGGAACTGGACAAGGTCGTCCAAAGCATCGTCGATATGGCCAGCACCCTGACCAGCGCCGACGCCTGCTCCCTGATGCTGGTCGACCGCGACCGCCGCGAGCTCTACATCAAGGCCGCCCGCGGCGTGCCCGTGGAGGTGTCCCGGTCGGTGCGACTACCCATCGGCGAAGGCGTCGCCGGCTGGGTCGCCCGTGAAGGCCAACCCCTGGCGATTCGCGATGTCCGGGTCGATCCGCGTTTCCGGCCGACGCCGGGGCGAGGAGAGTATATCCGCTCGCTGTTGGCGGTCCCCCTGAGGCTCGGCGAAGACGTTATCGGGGTCATCAACGTCGACACCAAGCAGATCAGAGACTTCACCACCGACGAGATCAAGATCCTGTACATCCTGGCCAACCGGGCGGCCATGGCCCTTGAGAACGCCCGTCTCTACGAGACCACCCAGGCGCTGGCCATCACCGACGGCCTCACCGGCCTTTACAACAGCCGTTACCTGCATGAGCGACTGCGGGAGGAGGTCGAGCGGGCGGCCCGTTTCGGTCACCCCGTCTCCTACGTGATGATGGACCTCGACAACCTCAAGGTCTACAACGACAGCTTCGGCCACCCGGCCGGGGACCAGGTCATCCGTCGCATCGCCGAGCTGGTCAAGCAGAACGTGCGAAGCGTGGACGCCGCGGCCAAGTATGGCGGGGATGAGTTCGCCCTGGTCCTGCCGGAGACCGACAAGGCCGGGGCCGTCGCCGTGGCCGAGCGGATCAGGGCCTCAATCGAAGGGCAACTCTTCCCCGGCGACCGGCACCATCCCCTGGTCAAGATGACCATCAGCCAGGGGGTGGCCGCCTTCCCGGAGGACACGACCACTCCGGAGAAGCTGGTCGAACTGGCCGACCAGGCCCTTTACCGCGCCAAGGAAGGCGGCCGAAACCGGGTCGTGGCGGCCGGCGGCCACGAGGCGGGTGCCGGCTGACCGGTCCCCGGCCGCGTCACTTCAGGTGCAGGAGGGCGTCAACCGGGGCGTACTCGTCGGTCAGGACCGGGACGTCGTCGGTGCGGATGCCCGAAGCGTCATGGAGATAGGCTGAGTAATCCACGAGGCTCTTGGTCTTGAAGACGCCGTCGGCCGCCAGCTTCGCCGCCCGCGCGCGGACCTCATCCGGACTGAGCCGGGGGCCGCTCTTCGTAGCCATCACGATGATGTTACGTTCCATCCCGGGGTCGAGGGACCCCGGGTTTTCGTTCTTGTCCAGGGGCACCGCGAACAGATAGACCTCCGGGAAGACCTCCTTGACGGTCCGGTAGATGGACCTGAAGAGGTTGCTGTGGGCCCCTTCGAAGGAGCCGATGACGTTGATGGCCAGCACCCCTTCCGGCTTGAGGCGCTGCCCGGCGAGGGTGAAGAACTCCCGCGTGAAGAGATGGAAGGGGACGGCATCGGCGTAGTAGGCGTCCAGCGCAACGAGGTCATACGCGCGAGGCGTCCCCTTCAAGAAGAGGCGCCCGTCCTGCGCGGCCATGCTCAGACGCGAGTCGTCAGGGACGTCGAAGAAGCGGCGGGCGACCTCGATGACCACCGGGTCGATCTCGGCCACGTCCACCCGAAGGTCGGGGTAATCCTTGAGGAAGCTCTTCGGGGCCGAGCCCCCGCCAAGCCCGATGAAGAGAGCATCACTCGGGTGCGGCTGCCAGACCAGGGCCAGGTGAAAGAAGTCCGTGTAGGTGAAGCGCGCGCGGTCAGGGTCGGACAGGTACATGCCGCTCTGCCACGAGTTGTCGAAGCGAAGGAACCGCGAATCGCCGCGGTCCACCACGCGCACATGGTGGTATAGGGTCTCGCGGTCGAAGATGACCCGCTCCTGAGGGAGGGCCGCCCCGAGCATCCCTCCGATGGGCGACGCGGCAGCCATGGCCGCGACCAGGATGATGATGAGCAAGGCCGTGAACAGCTTGCGGCGGCTCGTCACCACCAGGTCGGACCCGGCCAGGAAGGCCAGGGTCACCCCGATCAACTGCATGACGTTCCTCACGCTGAGCGCCGGGATGAGCCAGAAGGCCGTGATGAACGTCCCGGCGATGCTGCCGGCGGTGGACAGGGCGTACAGAGCCCCGGCGGTGTTCCCGATGACGGCGATGTCCTTCGTCGCCAGTTTGAGGGCCAACGGCGAGAGCGTCCCAAGGAGGAGGCTCGGTAAGGCGAACATGACGGTCGCCGCGAACAGGGGGCCGACCTTCGGCCCGAGGCCCCGCCCGGCCGCCCAGGCCGTGAAGGTCTCCGAATACAGGGGGACGGCCAGGATGCACAGGCCGGCCACGAGGACGATGATCTCGAACAGGCGTCGTGACGGCCACCGGTCGGCCAAACGGCCTCCGGCGTAGTAGCCCCCGGCCAGCGCGGCCATGAACATCCCGATGAGGCTGCCCCAGACGAAGATGGAGTTGCCGAAGTACGGCGCCAGGACCCGGCTGCCGACCAGTTCGAGGGCCATCAGGGCGGCCCCGCCCGTGAAGACCAGGGCCCCGATGCTCATCTCCGCTTAGCCAGGCCGAGACCGGACAGGCGGGTGACCTCCAGCCCCTTGGCTTCGAGCGCATCGAGGTAGGGGTCGATCCCCGCGGCGTCGGCGGCGATGTGCCCGGCCACGATCAGATGGCCTCGGCCGTCGGCCCGCAGCCTTTGCGCGGCCCCGTAATCGACATGGATGTAGACGACGGTGTCCACGCCGGCCTCGAAGTAGGCTTTGGCGACCTCATATCCGCCGTTGGTCCCGGCCCCGTGGGCCACGACCACTCGGCCGGCGCGGTCGTCCGGCGACCCGACCCTGACCTCCGGCCGCGTCGGCGCGGCGGCGATCTCGGGGATGGTCAGGAGGGCCGCGACCACGTCACTCACCTTCGAGTCGGCCCGCAGGTGCCCGTCGATGGCCGCCTGCATCCGGCGCCGGCCCAGCTCATCCAACGGGTTATGGATGTTCAGGAACGGCAGGCCGAGGAGCCGGGCGAAGGAGACCAGGTGGTCATAGTTGCCCGAATGGTAGCGGAACGCGGCCCCTTCCTTGAGCGCCGCGATGGCCTTGCGGGCTGCCGCCGGGGCAACGCCGGCCTTGACCATCAGGTCCACGTGCTTGTCGAGGACTTCAGGATAGGTCAGGGTCGCCGGGTTCGGATGGTGCGCCAGGAAGCAGTCATAACCGAGGTCCTTGGCCAGCCTCAGCTCGGCCACGTCGACGTCGATGGCGGCCATGATCCGCCTGATCCCCCTTCCGGGAACATAGACGCGGCTGTCCCCAGGGACCGCTCCGAACCCCACCAGGTCCAGGGCGATCTGCATCAGTTCCTCCGTCGTCACTCCGTTGGTCGTCACGTCAGCACCTCTCCTCATGGGTTATGGTTGGGGGTTTCTCGGCCTCTTCGCCCAATCCTCCCCCGAAGGCGCGGGTCGCCCGGCACTGAAGGATTTGCCCTGCGGCTACCGAAGATTCAGGTGAGTCACACCGCCGGCTGAGGCCCGCAGCGGCCGGCCTGAAGGAGGAAGCCGCCCTTGTTCAGACAGATCCTGGAGAAGGTCTCGAACGAGCTTTCCGGCCGGCGTGCCTTGGACTACGTCGCCGAGATCTCCGCCTTTCACCGCATTCAGGCCAGCCCGGGCTACCGGGCGGCCGCCCATCACGCCCTGGACGCCTTCAAGGCGGCCCGGCTCGAGGCTGAGATCCTCTCTTACCCAGCCGACCTGAAGACGTCCTACTGGTCGTGCAAGATGTTTCAGGAGTGGGACGTGGAAGAGGCGGAGCTCTTTTTGGTCGACGAGAAGGGCCGGCGGCGCCGGCTGTGCAGCTTCGCCGAGGACGCAATCTCGCTCATCCAGCGGAGCGCGCCCACGCCGCCGGAAGGCGTCGAGACCGAACTCGTGGTGGTCGACCGGGCTGACGAACCGGACTCCTACAGGGGCGTGGACGTCCGGGGGAAGGTCGTCCTCATCACCGGCGACCTCTATCGCGCCCGTGAACTGGCCGTCGAACGCTTCGGGGCGGTCGGGCTCATCACCGACAACATCCGCGAAGTCACGCCGATCAGGACGCGGATGGACATCCCGGACGCCCTCCAGTACACATCCTTCTGGTGGACCGGCCGCCCCGGGGAAAAGAAGTGCTTCGGCTTTGTCCTCTCACCCAAGCAGGGTGAGAGCCTCAGGAAACAGGCCGCTTCGTCCGGGGCCAAGGGACGGTCCAAGGCTCCGAAGTCGCTCCGCGTCTTCGCTCGGGTGAAGTCGAAGCTTTACGACGGTCACATCGAGAACGTGTCGGCCGTCATTCCCGGTGAGACTCGCGAAGAGGTCCTCGTCGTCGCCCACCTCTGCCATCCGCGTCCCTCGGCCAATGACAACGCCTCCGGGAGCGGGCTGGTCCTCGAAGTCGCTCGGACGCTCCAGGCCCTGGTCTCCTCGGGCTCCCTCCCCCGGCCGCGTCGCGGCATCCGTTTCCTCCTCGTGCCGGAGATGACCGGGACCTACGCCTATCTCGCCACCCGGGAGAAGGACCGGGCCGACCTCGTCGCCGCCGTCAACCTGGACATGGTCGGTGAGAACCAGGAGCTGTGTAAAGGGCCGCTGCAGGTCGAGCGGCCGCCGCAGGCCATCCCGTCCTACACCGCCGATCTCCTGGCCCGGATCATGGGCGATGTGGCCCGCGAAGGCAAGAACCTCGCCGGCACTTCGTCTTACCCGATGTTCAAGTATGCCGTCACCGCCTTCTCCGGTGGGAGTGACCACTACATCCTGTCCGACCCGTCGGTCGGAGTCCCTTGCCCGATGCTGATCCAGTGGCCGGACCTGTTTTATCATACCAACGAGGATACCATCGACAAGGTCGACCCCGAGATGCTTCGCCGGGTCGGCCTGGCGACGGCCGTCTACACCTACTTCGTGGCCGCCGCCGGTTATCCGGAAGCTCTCTGGCTTGCCTCGGAGATGGCCGCGGCCTTCCCTACCGAGCTCCACGCGGCCATCTCGGCGCCGCTCTCCGAGCTCATCGGCGACCTTCGCGAGCACCAGGGCGACGGCCTCGACGGCCGAAGTGCGCCCGAGGCGCTTGCCGCCGGTCTGGCCAAGCTCGACCGAAAGCTCACCTTCCTCCTCGACCGCAAACTGGCCGACGTCGGGTCGCTCAAACGTCTGCTGGATCCCAAAGAGGAAGCGGCCTTTGACGGCATCCTGGCCGAGATCCAGGAGGAGCTGGTGTCCACGGTCACCCAGGAGCAGTGTCGCCTGCGCTGGGTCCTCAGAGGCCTGTCGTCGGCCCTGCGCGAATGCGCCACTTTGCCCCCTCCGACCCGCCAACGCACGGCCGCCGATCGCAAGGCCGCCCGGATCGTCCCCAGGCGGGTCCATCCGGGGCCGGCCAGTCTGCGTGGTCACATCGAGAGGCTGCCCGAGAAGCGGCAGGCTGAGTGGCGGGCCTATCAGCGCGTCCACCAGCGGGCGGCGCAGCTCCTCCCCGTCCGCGCGCTCTACTGGATCGATGGCCGTCGCACCCTCTTGGACGTGGCCGACCTCTTGGAGCAGGAAGCGGGCCTCAGGGACACGGACCTCCTGCTTCGTTACTTCGAACTCCTGTCGGAATTGAAGCTTGTTCGTCTGGGCGGTGCCACGACCAAGGGGAAGGCCCGAAGGCCAAGGCCGGCCCGCCGATGAAGGCCGATCGGCATAGCCAGGCGCATGAATGCTCCATGATGACCGCATAAGGAAAAGGCCGACCCGAAACGGGAGGCCGACCCGAAACGGGTCGGCCTCGTTCATTCCTTCTCCTCGGTCTTGGGGTCGGGATCGGTGATCCGCCCTCAGGTGGTGCTCTCGAAGCCAAGGAGGGTCTGCATCATCTTCGCGTTCCGGGCGGCGTGCCCGGCGTGGCAGTTGTTATAGAGGACATAGGTCTTCCGGCTCTCGGCATCGAGGGACCTTATCTTCGGGACCCACTCCTCGAGTTCCTCTTCGGTGTATAGGTAGTTGTAGCGTTCCCAGGCCTCGTCGTGCCGCCACCACTTGGCCGCGTTGCGCCCATGGAATCGGACGTACGATAGCGGTGACGTGGACCTGGCGACCCGCGGCATGAGTCCTCGCAAGGCCGGTTCGTCCACGCAGCAGAAGCCGAGGCCGGCCTTCTTGAGGAACTCGAAGGTCTCCTCCTGCACCCAGGCACTGTTGCGGAACTCGACGACGACGGGCAAGCCCTCCAAGCGGTCGCGGAACTCACCTAGATAGCCCTGGTTCTCCGGCGAAGGCCGGAAACTCCATGGGAACTGGGCCAGGACGCACCCCAGGCGGCCGCTCTCAGCCACCGGAGCCAGGGCCTCGCGGAAGGACTTGAACGTCTCGCCCCGCTCCCCGCCCGCGCCTTCGCCCTCGCCGGGTTCGTGGGTCATCCCCTTGAAGGCCTTCACGCAGAACTCGAAGCCTTCCGGCGTCTTGGCGACCATCCCGGCCATGCCACGGCTGGTCGGCAGGCGGTAGTAGGTGAAGTCGATCTCGACCACCGGAAACAGCCGGGCATAGTACTGGAGCATGTCACGGTCCTTGATGTCGGCCGGGTAGAAGGACTCGCGCCAGTCGGCGTAACTGAACCCGGCGGTGCCCACGAGGATCACGCGGCCATCACCGCCCCACCAAGTGCCAGTGCAGGCTGCGTGGGTCGAAGGTGACTTCCAGCAGGTCCTCGGCCGCGCCCCGCGGACCGCCGGCCTGAGCCTCGCCACGACCGCTGTTCGGCGGCCGGAAGGCGCGCTTCTCGCTCCACGGCGATAGCTCTTCCTCCACCCGGAGACGGAACCTCAGCACCCCCGGGGAACCGGCTCCCCAGGGCCTGGCGTCGTCGACCGCCTTGACCCGGTAACGCCGCCGGCGCCAGACCAGTAGAGCCGGCTTGAGGCCGCCTCCGGAGAAGGCCGCGACCACATCGATAGGTTCAGGCCGCTCGGCGGCCGAGAGACTCTCATCCATCGCGTTCACCCGCCGAAACATAGAATGATGGCGAACATCCGTTCGCCATCATTCTATCTCGGCTCACCGGAAAAAGCAAGTCTTCTTTCAGCCCGCCCGGCGCAGGACGTGGACGACGAGCTCGGGGGGGCAGAAGAAGCGCAAGGGCAACAGGCTCGTGCCGATGCCTCTGGAGACGTAGACCCGGACACCGTTGACGAACGCCGGGCCAGAGGCCACCTTGCGGCCGAACGACGACCGCGTCAGGAGCGGGCCGTACCACGGCACGCAGACCTGGCCGCCGTGGGTGTGGCCGGTCATGAGGTAGTCGACCCGGTGCCCGTCCAGGCGGCGAAGGATGTGCGGGGCATGGGCGAGGAGGACCCGAGGCCGCCCGTCGTCGGTCCCGCGCAGCGCCCAGGGCAGGTTGTCCCGGCGACGCCAGGTCGGGTCGTCGACCCCGACCAGCCAAAACCAGCCCCCGCCGCGTTCGATGCGCACCGCCCGGTTGACCAGCGGGACGGCGCCCGCCGCCTGGATCCTCGGGAGCAGGCCCTCGGTGCGACCCACCCGGACGGCCTTGCTCTCGTTGTTCCCGGGTACGAAGAAGACCCCGGCCGGCGCTCGGAGCCGTGACAGCATGGTGAAGGCTGGGTCGAACGGGCCGCCGGCGTCGATCAGGTCGCCCGTGACGACGACGGCGTCCGGCTTCTGAGCAGCCACGGCATCGGACAAGGCCGCCTTCCCGATCGTGACCTTCCCATGGACGTCGGAGAGCTGCACGATGCGGAAGCCGTCGAAGGCCCGGTCGAGCCCCGCCAGGGGGACGTCGACCCGGCTGAACCTGAGCCGTTCGGGTTCGATGAAGCGCGCCTCGACGAAGAGGGCCGCGGCCGCCGCGGCCAACCCCGCCGCCACCCAGGGAGCCAGCATCCCAACGACCTCCCCGATAGCCGAACGGACCCGGCATCAGCCGGGCCCGTATCTTCCTTACTCCTACTCCCTCACTCGACTCAGTACATGGCCGCCTCGTCCGGCCGCTTGTAACTGACGATGCCGCCGTCCGGGAACCAGTGGGCGATCTCGTGCTCGGCTTCCTCGGGCGTGCTCGAGGCGTGGATGAGGTTGTGAATGGCGTGACGGAAGGCGTTGGCAAGGATGGGCGAGGCGGTCGAGTAGTCGCCGCGGATGGTCCCGGGCGCCGCCGCCAGAGGCAGGGTGTGCCCGCACATCTTGCGGACCACCTGGATGGCGTGATAGCCCTCCAGGACGCAGGCCACCACCGGCCCCGACGAGAGATACTCGATGTTCCACTGTTTGACCATCTCGCCGATCTTCCGCGCGTCGGCCGTGCCGACCTCGGCCATCGGGTCGACTCCGTTCTCCTTGTAGCTCTGAAGAGTCTTCTGCCCCATCCCCTCGATCCATTCCGGGGTGTTGGGGTAGTGCCGCTCCGCCTGATCACGGGTGGGATGGACGACGCGGAGGGCGACGATCTTCAGGCCCACCTGCTCAAAACGGCCGAGGATGGCGCCGACCAGGCCGCGCTGCACGCCGTCCGGCTTGACCAGGATGAGCGTCTTCTCGAGGGGTAGTTTCAACGATGTCACCTTCTCTGATATGTTTGAGAGCGTTTCGATGCTCAGGAAACCAAGGAGGCCACGGTCTTGGCGTCCAGCTTCTTGACCACCGCGGTGATCAGCTTGACCGTGTGGTCGTAGTCCTCGCGCCGGATGATCCCGGCGTGGCTGTGGATGTAACGGCACGGGACGCCGAGCACCAGGCTGGGGACGCCGCGTCCGTGGACATGGATGCGACCGGCGTCGGTGCCGCCGCCGGGCATGGCCGAGAACTGGTAGGGGATCTTCTCCTTCTCGGCCGTCTCGACGACCAGGTCGCGAAGCTTGACGTTGGGGATCATCGAGCCGTCATAGATGAGGATGGACGGGCCACCCCCGAGTTTGTCGGAGGCTTCGGATTCCTTGACGCCCGGCATGTCGCCGGCGATGGAGACCTCGAGGGCGAACCCCACGTCCGGGTCGACCGCCTTGGCGCTGGTGGTCGCGCCGCGGAGCCCGACCTCTTCCTGGACCGTGCCGACCCCATAGACCGTGTTCGGATGGTCCTCCTTCTGCAGGCTCCGGAGGACATCGATGAAGATGGCGCAGCCGATCCGGTCGTCCCAGGCCTTGGCGAGAATCGACTGCTGGTTGCCCATGACCGCGAACGGGCTCCAGGGAATGACCGGGTCGCCGGGCTTGATTCCGAGGACCTTGCGGACCTCATCCTCGTTGGATGCGCCGACGTCGATGAACATGTCCTTCTTCTCGACGACCTTCTTCCGCTCGTCGGCCGACAGGATGTGCGGCGGCTTCGACCCGATGATCCCGATGACGTCGCCCTTCTGCGTCTTGATCACGACGCGTTGGGCCAACATGACCTGCTCCCACCAGCCGCCGAGGGTCTGGAAGCGCAGGAAGCCTTCCTTCGTGATCCCGGTGACCATGAAGCCGACTTCGTCCATGTGGCCCGCGATCATGATCCGCGGGCGATCACTGGTCCCCGCCTTCTTGCCGATGATGCTGCCGAGGTTGTCATGCTCGATGGTCGCCACCTGCTCCAGGTACTTGCGGACGACGACCTGCGCCCCGTGCTCATAGCCGGAAGGGCCCGGCGCGTCAGTCAACTCGCGAAGCATCTCCAAGGTCTGATCCACGGTCAATCACTACCTCCTCGGTGCCGGCGCACGCCGGCCTTTCAGTCTGAAACAAAGAAAGGGTGCCGGAAGAGTATTGTCTCCGGCGCCCTTCGTTTCCTTCCAATTACCCGGCGATCTTCTTCGCTGGCTCCTCGAACACGCCACGCTTGACTTCGTTGGTCGTGACGTTCTTAGCTCCAAAGGCTTCGTTGATAAAACCGCAAGCGATCCAGGGGTCGACTTGATCTCCGCACGTGAAGACGTCCACGGCCGCGTAGCCGTATTCCGGCCACGTGTGAATGGCCAGGTGTGACTCGGAGATGACCACCACGCCGCTCACGCCCTGCGGGCTGAATTTATGGAAGGCCACCTCTCTGACTTCGGCGCCTGCCTTGAGGGCCGCAGAGACCATGGCCTTCTCTACCTTCTTAAGGTCGTTCAACGACTCGGAATTGCACCCGTAGAGCTCCGCAAGAATGTGGCGCCCAAGTGCGTTCATATCAAGTCCAACCCCCTTTTTGCCCGATTTGAACCTACCTTCTTGCCCCGTGCTGTTGACCAGCACTTTAAGGGCATGTTCAACAATCAATGTTCATTTTAGCATTTTCCCCTCGAATGTCAACATATCTGCCCGAGAAAATGAAATATCCCGAGCCGCCATGACTTTTGTCCGGCGGTTTCGGGATTAAGAGCCGATGCCTCCAGTAATTCCGCGATTTCCGGCCAATCCTTGATCCAGCAGGCCCAGCAACTTGTGAACGATGCGCGGGTCCCACTGCGTTCCCGCGCCGCGCAACAATCGTTCGCGACATTCCTCGATGGTCAAGGCCCGGCGATAGACACGATCGCTGGTCATCGCATCGTAGGCGTCGGCGACGGCGATGATCCGCGCGCCGAGCGGGATGGACTCGCTTTTGAGGCCGCCTGGCTGCCCGTGACCATCGAACCACCCGTGATGGTGACGGACCAACTCGCGGACCTCGCTCAGGAAGTCGACCGGGCCGAGGATGGTCGCGCCGATCTCGGCATGGCGGCGCACCGCCGACATCTCCGCCTCGGTCAGACTGCCCGGCTTGTTGAGGATGGTTTCGGAGACGCCGATCTTCCCGATGTCGTGGAGGAGCGCCGCGTAGCGGATGTCGAGCCGCGACTTCTCGCCGCAGCCGAGGCTCTTGGCGAGGGCGTCGGACAGGTCGGCCACGCGCTCCGAATGGCCGCGCGTGTATGGGTCCTTGGCGTCAAGCGCTTCGGCCAGGCTCTGGATGGTGCTCATGTACAGCCCCTGGACGCGCCGATAGAGACCGGCGTTCTCGAGAGCCACGGCCGCCTGCGCGGCCAGACCCTCCAGGAGTTCCAGGTCATCCGGGTTGAAGCGGCCGTCGGCCCGTCCCGCCTTGTTCAACAGCTCGATGACGCCGATGAGCCGCCCCCGCGAGACCATCGGGACGCATAGGAGTGAGCGCGTGACGAACCCGGTCCGTTCACCGATGTCCCGCCGCAGCCGGCGGTCCCTCTGCGCGTCGGCGACGATGAGTCCGTGCCGGTTGCGCGCCACCCATCCGGCGATCCCTTCATCCAGCCCGACGCTGAAGCTCTTGACGGCTTCGCCGCCCCCGCCGTGGGCCACCCTGAACTCGAGTCGTCCGGTCTCTCGGTTGACGAGCAAGAGTGAACCAGCCTCGGCCTCGATGACGCGCTCGGCCAGTGAGATGATGTCGGTCAGGACCGTCTCCGTGTCCAGGCTCGAGTTGATGGTCCGCCCGGCCTTCAGGAGGGTCCGCTCCATCTGCAGAGCCCGGGCCAGCGACCACCGGTCAAGGGCGCCGCCGAGAATCGGCCCGGCCAGCCGCGCGAACTCGGTCAGGGTGGCCCGCGCCGGCCCACTGAGCCGCCCGGCTCTCTTGATCGCCAGGACCCCCCGGGCCCGCCGCCGCGGCCCCCGCCCCTCCATGGTGACGACGACGAACCCCGACCACCGCTCGAGGGACGGACCGCCTGATCCTCCCCGGACGGTGTCCAGGACCTGTCCGGCCCCGCAGACGCGGCGAAGCAGCCGCTCGGCTACATCCTCGTCGAGGCCCGACTGTGCGGCGACCTGCCAACTCGTCCGTCCGTAAAGCAGGATGACGGCCCCGCCGTCGCCCCCGGTCAGGGCCAACCCGAGGCGCAGGACGGCCCGAGCCCGTCCCTCCGGCGTGCTCGAGGCGTTCGCCCGACTGACGGCCCGGTAGAGCCAGAAGTAGTCGGGTGCGGCGGCCGGCCGCCCTTTGGCCTTGGCCTCAGCTCTCGGCAACGCGGTCACCTCCCCGGATGCGGGGCTGCCGATGCCGCCGCCGTGGGCCCAGAGGGGCCGGGGCGGCCGGCAGGGTCTCGCCCAACGCGAAGACACTCACGGGCTGAGTGCGCCCACGGACCTCGACGCGGCCCCACTCGCGCCAACCGTGGCCTGGACCCGTCCGTTCCATGACCAGGCGCCCGGCCAGGATCTCGCCCGGCCCGGCCACGTCCTTCAGTCTAGCCGCCAGATTGACCTCATCACCGATGACCGTGTACTCGAGGCGCTCCCGCGTGCCGATGTTGCCGACCAGAGCGGTCCCGGCGTTCAGCCCGACTCCGACCTCCGGCGCCTCTCCTGGGACCTCGAGTCCCCGGCGGATCTCGGCCACCCGGCGGCGGATCTCGACCGCCGCCTGGACGGCCCGCTGAGCGTGGTCATCCTGGCGGATCGGGGCGTTGAAGAAAGCCATCACCCCGTCGCCCGTGTATTTATCAAGGGTGCCTCCGTTATCGAAGACCGCTCCGGCCATCGCCGACAGATAGCGGTTGAGGACCTCGACCAGCTTGGCCGGCGGCAACCGTTCGGCGAGACCGGTGAAACCCCGGAGGTCGGCGAAGAGGATAGTCACCTCAGCCTCTTCCCCGCCGAGCTCCACCAACTCAGGGTGGTCCCGCAGGGCGACCGCGACCTCCCGGCTGACGTACCGTCCGAAGAGGCTGTCCAGGCGGCGTCGCTCGCGTTCCTCGCGGCGCCACCGCGTGGCCACCGCCGCGCCGCCGCCGGCGGCCAGAGCCACCAGGGGCGTCAGGAGCGGGACGAAGGTCCCGGCCAGGAAGACCCGCCACACCACGACCACGAAGCCGGCCGCCAAGAGGACCAGGCCGCTCAGGGCAGCCAGACCGCCGGCCAATCCGGCCCAGACGGCCCCCAGCGCCCCGAGGCCGAAGACGACGGCCTGACCGGTACCTGGCTCGACCATGCGGCGCCAGCCGCCGTTGAGGATGGTCTGGATGGCGGCCGCCTGAACCTCCAAGCCCGGGCCCGGGGCCCGGTCCAGGACCGAAAAGGGGGTGAGCCAGCGGTCCCCGACCCCCGTCGCCGCCGGCCCGACTAGGACGAGGCGGCCCTTGAAGAAGTCCGGTGGGAACTGTCCCGCGAGGACGCGCATGGCGTCGATCGACGGGACCGATCCGGCCGTGCCGTCATACTCGAGAAGGAGCCGCCCGAAACGGTCGACCGGCAGGGTGCTCAGGCCCAGACGGACCTCCGCGGCGCCGTCCCCGACCGGGGTGACGGTGAACGGTTGGCCGGTGTAGGCGGCCGCGCCCGCCAGAGCCAGCGACGGCAGGACGGAGCCTTCGTCGCTGAAGTAGAGGGGCGCTGACCGGACGACGCCGTCGGCGTCCGGCAGGACGTTGGCCGCCCCGACGGACACGGCGCCCTCAAGGAGCCCCCCGAAGGGCCGGTCGACTCTGACGGCCTCCGGAGCCCCCTTGGTCGATGCGGTGAGCTGGGCCACGGCCGGCAGGACGACTCGCCCGGAGCGACGGACGGCCTCAGCCAGCGCCGCGTCATCAGAGTCGCCGCGCCCCTCCGTGAACAGCACGTCGAAGACGATGACCTTGGCCCCGGCCTCGCTGAGGACGTCGATGAGTTGAGCGTGCACGCGCCGCGGCAGGGGCCATGCCCCGAGTTGCCTCAGGGAGTCGTCGGTGAAAGACACGGCCACGATGTCCGACCGCGGACGGGCGCCGCCGTTCACGGCCACGAGGTAATCCCGCGACCTCGATTCGAAGTCGACGAAGCCACCGGCGGACGAAAGAGCCGTCACCAGAGCGACGGCGGCCACCCCGGCCAGAGCCGGAGCGGCCAAGCGGCGAACACGCGTGACGGGTGACCCGGGCTTGCCCATGGACTCCACATTTCCCCAGCCAGCAGCCAAAATCCTCCTTTTTTAGACACCTCCCGGCCCGGCCTTTCCGCCCCCATCATCGTCCAGCAGGAGGCCGAGGAGCCCGACGCCGGGGTAGATCATCAGGATCCCCGCCGCGACCACCCCCGAGTCGTTGGCGACCAGGGCGACCACCGCCGCCGCGCACGCGGACACCAATCCCCGGCGCACCATCGGCCGCCCGCCCAGGACCCGGAGGACCGCCCCGCGCGGTCTGAACAGGAGGACGACGAAGGCCGCCATCGAGCCGACGAGGACGCGGCTCCAGACGGTGTACCGGAGAAGGCGGAGGTTCATTCCCATCTTTCGGACGGCCACGGCGATCACCTCCCCCGGGCCGGCGCTCAGGGCTTCCCGGGCCAGCGCGCCGAGGTGCGTCGCTGCCCCCGGACCTCTCGCCAGGTCCATGGCGAAGACGGCCAAACCGGTGACGAGGACCGCCACGGATACGGCGGTGAGCCCCCCGATCCACCCTCGGCGGTCCCCGGACCACGCAAACCAGGCCAACCCGGCGGCGGCCGCCAGCGCCCCGCCGAGGTTGGCCCCCAGCCATGGGGCGCCGACGATGAGCACGGTCGCCGTCCCGAGCAGCGGGGTGAGACCGCGAGGCGGGCGGTTCCGACCAACACCTTCGGTCAGGAAGGATAGGGCGATCAGCGTGCCGCCGACGAAGCTGCCCATCAGCTCGTTCCCCAGCCCGTAGTAGCGGGCCCCGCTGATGAGCGAGAAGCCCAGGGCGGCGCGACTGCCGAGGGGTGAGCCGGCCAGGACGTCGATGGCCACCGCGGCCGCGGCCACGGCGCCGGCCACCCCGGTCGCCAGCAGTGGCGAGCCGCCAGTCCTCCACCACAGGGCTGATGCCACCAGAAAGGCACCGACGACACCGATGATCGCGTCAGGGATGGCGCCAATGGCGGCCATGGTCCCGAGGCCCAGGCTCACCGGTGGGTAGAGGGCGATGGTCAAGAGCGTCACGGTCAGCGCCCGGCGCTTCCGCCGGACCCGCCAGGCCGGCGGACCCCATAGGACGGCCAACGCCCCACCCCAGGCCAGGACCTGGGCGGCGATGTAGGTCCGGACCACCACGTATCGTTCTGCCTGCCGCCGCCCCTGGCCGCGGGCCCAGGCGTCCGCCCGCTCCAGCAGACCGGGCCGGCCGGGGACGGTCAGCACGCCCCGCCCATAGAGCTGTCCCGTGGTTCCGACGCCGAACGCGTGGAGGAGCGTCGGCGCGAGGTCGACGTTGGCCACCAAACCTGACCGCCTCGTCGTCGGGGAGACGAGGGTGTTCCCGGGATGCCCGGATGGCGACGCCAGGACCGCCATCGGCGTCAGTTCGTTGGCCCGCTTCAACTCCGCCGGCGACGGCGACGGGACGACCACCACGACCTGGTCTTCCCCGGCTGCCCCGAGGACGGCAGACAACGTGGCGTCGGCGGCCAACGGTTCATCGGCGGATGGGCTGTCGACGACGACCAGGTACCGCCGCCCGGAGGCCCGCCACTTCGCCAGGGTCCCCTCGAACCCGGCGAGACCCCCGTGGAAATCGACCGCCCCGCCGCCGTCCATGACCATCCCCACGACGGCCCCGGACGGGTCCCGGCAGCCCACGCCGGCCACCGCCGCCGTGGCCACCCCGTGGCCCCGGAGGGCCTCACCCAGCATGCCCACGACGACCGCGTGGTCCAGGTGTTGGTTCTGCCCGACCAGGGCTTCGACGGCCAGACCCTCACCGCCCGTGGCCCTAGCGCCCCAGCCCAAGGTATAATAGGCGGCCGCCGGAGAACCGGGTTGGGCCACGGTCCCCGTCTTGTCGAGGGGCGCCGCCGTCCGCGTGTTCATTAGTCCGACTGAAGCCCGCGCCAGGAATTCAGGATACGTCGCCAGACCGGGGCGCATCAGGTCGGCCAGCCCGGCTCGGTCGACGGTGATCACCCACACGCCGCGCCCGGCAGGCACGTCCCCCAGAGCCGGACGACCCGCCACCGGCGGTTGGGCCAGCGGGCGCAACAACAGGAAAACCAGGCCGGCCGCGACCGCGGCGACCCAAGGCCAACGGTCATGCCGCCCGGCGCCGTCCCTCCCATGGTCCCGTCGGGTCGTAGGGGCCGGCCGGCGCACGCCCTCCCGCAGGGCTTTATAGACGGTCGTCACCCGCCGGACCGACTCGCGGGCGTCATCCCAGCCCGACGCGGAAGAGGCGGCGGCGGCCCCCATCCGCGCCCGCTCGGCGGCGTCGCGCCCGAGCCGGCACATGGCCGTCGCCAAGCCGTCCGGGTCGCCCGGGGCGACCAAAAGGCCGTCTTCCCCGTCCCGGACCGTGTCGGCCAGCCCGCCGACCCGTGACGCGATCACCGGACGCCCGGCGGCCATCGCTTCCATCACCGCCAGGGACTGCCCCTCGGCCAGGGATGGGGCCACGAGGACATCGATCTCCCGCAGGAAGAGGTCAGAGTCGGCCACCCAACCGAGGAAACAGACCACGCCACCCAGGCCCAGCCGGCGGCTCAGGGCCTCGAGCCGCAACCGTTGCGGGCCGTCGCCGGCGATCAAGACGGCCAGACCTGGAAGGGTCTCGCGGGCGACGGCGGTCGCCCGCAACAGGGTGTCGACCCCTTTCTCCCTGGCCAGCCTGGCCAGCACGCCGAACCGTGGACCCCTCCGCCGGGCGCCCCAGGGGGGCGTCTCCGGCCTGGGGCGGCCAACCCCTGACCGCCTGGACTCACACCCGCGGTCCAGGCCGTTCGGAATGACCGACATACGGCCAGGACCCACACCGGCCGCGGCCGCCCAGCGGGCCAGGGCCGTGGAGACAGCGATGACGTGGTCCGCGTGGCGGACCGCCCATCCCCCCAGCCGGGAAGTCGGACGGTTCGGCGGGAAGCCGTGCAGGGTCGCGACCACCGCCGGGGCCCGGCCGGCCCGTTTCAGCCAAACCAAGGCCCACCTGGCGGCGAGGGCGGCCAGGAGCGCCCGAAAGCCATGGGCATTGATGATGTCGGCCGCGGCCGCGGACCGGACGAGGCGCCAAAATCCGGCCAGCCACCCGGGTCCGGCGAAGACGAGGTCGACCCCGCCCTCAGGCCCGTACCGGGCGAGGACTTCTAGGTGGCGTTTGATTCCGCCGGCGGCGGGTCCGGCGACCTGCAGGGCGCGGAGCTTCTTGTCCATGCATCTAGCATGCCCGGCCTTCCGACCGGCCGTTCCCTACCTCTTGCCGGTTTTCGACCCCCTCATTGCGCGTCAGGGTGGCCCTCTGCTACAATGAGAAGGATGACCAGCCGGGCTCGGACGGTCCGGCCACGGGGTGGAGCATGGCGGCCCCCCGTTGGTTCAAGAACCGTTTCTCCCCAGCGCAGATCCTCGTCTTCGGGTTCGCCGGCCTCATCCTTGTGGGGGCGGTCCTCCTGACCCTGCCCATCGCCACCCTGGACGGTTCCGGTCTCCCCGTCATCGACGCCCTCTTCGAGTCCACCTCGGCCACGTGCGTCACCGGCCTGGTCGTGGTCGACACGCTCGATACCTTCACCGCCTTCGGCCAGACCGTCATCCTGCTCCTCATCCAGTTCGGCGGCTGGGGGATCATGACCCTGGCCACCCTCGTCTTCCTCTTCCTGGGTAAGCGCATCTCCCTGCGCGAGCGGCTGGTCATGCGGGAGGCCCTCAACCAGTTCACCCTGGAAGGCATGGTCCGGTTGACCCGCTACGTCATCCTGGTCAGCCTGGTCATCGAAGGAGTCGGGGCGCTCCTCCTCTCCATCCGCTTCGTCCCACAGTTCGGTCTGGCCCGGGGGGCCTGGGTGAGCGTCTTCCACGCCGTCTCGGCCTTCTGCAACGCCGGCTTCGACATCTTCGGCGGATTCCGAAGCCTGACCCCATACATCAGCGACCCGCTGATCATCCTGACCTTCGCCGGCCTCATCATTCTCGGCGGGCTCGGCTTCGCCGTCGTCGCCGATGTCTACCGCAACCACCGCTTCAGTCGCCTGTCGCTGCACTCCAAATTGGCCCTGTCGGTCACCGGCGCGCTTCTTCTGCTTGGCACCGTCCTCGTCTACGTCTTCGAGCGCGGGCAGACCCTCCGGGGCCTTCCGTTGGGAACCCAGCTCCTGGCGTCCTTTTTCCATTCGGTCACCCCGCGCACGGCCGGGTTCAACTCCCTCGACGTCGGGTCGATGACCGACAGCACCCTGATCGTCACCATCATCCTGATGTTCATCGGCGCCTCGCCTGGGTCCACCGGCGGCGGCATCAAGACGACCACCTTCGGCGCCATCGCCCTGGCGGTCCTCTCCGTCATCCGGGGGAAGGAAGAGGTCAACGTCTTCGAACGGCGCCTGCCCACCACGGTCATCTACCGTGCCCTGGCCATCGCCGTCATCTCCCTGGGCCTGGTCCTCGTGGTCGCCCTGGCCCTCGACGCCACGCAGCCGTTCCACACTTTCCTGCCGCTCCTCTTCGAGACGACCTCGGCCTTCGGCACGGTCGGCCTGACCACGGGGGTCACCCCGACGCTGAACCCGATCGGCAAGCTCCTCATCATCGCGACCATGTTCGCCGGTCGCGTCGGCCCGTTGACCCTGGCCGTCGCCCTGGGCCAGAGGGCCACCCGGGCTTCGCTCCGTTATCCTGAAGACAAGGTCATGGTCGGCTGATTCAAGGAGGTCTGCCCGTGAAGCGGCAATTCGCGGTCATCGGTCTGGGACGCTTCGGGAGTTCGGTCGCCCGGGCGCTGAGCGCCATGGGGCACGAGGTCCTGGCCGTCGCTCAGACGAGGAGAACGTCCAGCGCGTGGCGGATCAGGTGACCCATGTGGTGACCTGCGACGCGACCGACGCCGCCGCCCTGAAAGCCATGGGCATCCGCAACTTCGACGTGGTCATCGTGGCCATCGGTGACGTGCAGGCCAGCATCCTCTGCACGCTGCTGCTGAAGGAACTGGGCGTGGCCGAGGTCGTGGCCAAGGCCGACAACGACCTTCACGGCAAGGTCCTCCAGCGGACGGGGGCGGACAGGGTCATCTATCCGGAGCGCGACAGCGGCGTCCGCCTGGCCCATAACCTGAGCGCCTCGACCATCCTTGACTACATCGAGCTGGCCCCGGACTACAGCATGGTGGAGATCTCGGCCACCCAGGCCCTCATCGGCAAGAGCCTGCGCCAGCTGGCTCTCCGGGCCGAGTTCAACGTCAACGTCATCACCATCCGCCGGGGGACGCTGATGAACATCACCCCCCAGGCCGACGACCAGGTCCTGGCCGGGGACATCCTCATCGTCATCGGCCGCAATGACGACATCAAGCGGCTCGAGGAGTATCAGTAGGACGGAGCCCCTCGCCGACGGAGATCAGAACGGAATACCAAGGCCCGGAGCCCGAGACCACCACGGTCCCACGGCTCCGGGCCATTTTCACGGGTCTCGGCCATCAGTGGTCCACCAGAGCTTCAGAGCCACTTCCGACGCCGGAAGTAGAGGAGCATCACCGCGGCGATCGCGGCCATCCCCCCCATGACCCCGTAGAACCCCCACGGCGAACGGAGGAACGGCATCCGCTCGAAGTTCATCCCGTAGACCCCGGTGATCACCGTCAGCGGCATCATGATGGTGGCGATGATGGTCAGGACCTTCATCACCTCGTTCAGCCGGTTGGAGACCGCCGACAGGTAGCCCTCCATGGCGTTCGAGAGCATGTCCCGGTATGTATCGATGGTGTCGATGAGCCGGGCCAGGTGGTCGTAGACATCGAGGAAGTACAGGTAGACCTGGGGCCTCAGGAACGGGAAGTCCCGCCGGACGATGACGTTGAAGACATCCCGCTCGGGGCCGAGGGACCGCCGCAAGGCGATGAGTTGCCGCTTCAACTGGAACAGCTCGGTCAGGAGGGCGCGGTCCGGGTCGCTGAAGGCCCGGGCCTCCAGCCGGTCGAGCTGACCGTCGATCCAGTCAAGGACCGGGAAGTGCTCGTCGACCAGCAGGTCGGACAGGTAGTAGAACAGGAAATCGGCCCCCTGCTTGAGCAGTTCCGGGCGATGGGCCTGAACCCACAGGTCGTCGAGGGCCGGCACCGCCGACCGGTGCACGGTCACCATGTAATCCGGGCCGATGAAGACGTCGAGTTCCACCACGGAGAGGTTGGGGCGGCCGTGGTTCCGTCGGGCGACGGCGTTCATGATAACGAAGAAGTGACCGTCGAACTCTCGGACCTTGGCCCGGTGCTGCCGGTCGCGGCAGTCGTCAAGGGCCAGCGGGTGGAAGCCGAACTCCCTCCCCAGGGCCGCCAGCTCGTCATCACCGGCCCCGTTCAAGTCGACCCAGAGGGTCTGAAGGCCCCCCGTCCTCAGCGCCGTGAGGGCTTCCCAGCGGTCACCGGAAAGGGCCTCTCCCCCGCGCAAGGCTACATAGCGCAAGCGGTCATCACCTCATCGTTGAAAGTGGCGGCAGCGTTCGAGGCCGCCGCGGACAAACTCCTCAAAGCCTTCGAGCCCCGCCCAAGCCCTCTCAAAGTGCTCGAGGAGCGGCAGGACATAAGCGAACCCTTGCTCGGCCTCAGCCCGGGCGCTCTCGAGGGCCCGCCCACGCCGGGGGGCCGGGTCGCCGGCCCCCTCCATGACCCACAGGGTGGCTGCCCGGACCAGGCTCTCCTCAAGGACTCGGCGCCAGGAGGCCTCGTCGTCGGCCCAGGCATAGTCGAACGCGCGCATCCGCTCGATGACCGGGGCGAGGAGACCCCGGTGGCCGATGACCACCTGGTCGCAGGCCGCCAACCGCGGGCCGAGAACGTGATGGAGCAGTTCATGGGCGATGGAGGCGGCGTCGGCGTCGGCCATGATGACGAAGATCCGCCCATGGAGGGGTATGAAGTCCGTCTCCTCCCGGGCCTGCAGCGGGTTGGACAGGAGGGTCAGCCCGGGCAACCGGCCGGCGGCGACCCCCAGACGGTCTGACACTGCCGCCACCGCCGTCCCTGCGGCGGCGTCGAAGGACGGGGCTCGCTCGGCGACGATCGTCAGGTATTCCGCCCGCAGCGGCGCGACGAAAGGCGCCGACATGATGTTGGCGACCACCCCGGGCAATCGTTCAAGCCAGGCCATGGCGGCGCTCCCCCGCTCCGCCGGGTCGACGGCCAGGCCGGCGACCTGGTCCCGGAAGGCCGCCGCTTCACGGAGCGCCCACGGCGCCGCATCCTCCAGGTGCAGCGCCGTCAGGGCCAGGAGGTAAGCTCGCGGCCAGTAGGGATTGACCCCGCCTCCGCCACGCCTGGCAGCGGCGAAGTACTCCCGCACGGATGGCGGCCACGGGGCCGACCGCAGTCGCCCGACCAACTCGTCAAGAGGATCCCCGAGCTCCGTCCCGACAAGGTCGTAGCCGGACGCGGTCAGGCCCGCGTAGACGGCAAACAAGGCTGGACTATCGGTCACGACGCAGTCCCAGTCACCGGGAGCCATGAGCAAGTCCTCCTGGGCCCGAGCGGGCCGGAGCTATACTTTCATCCGGACGGCCGCTTCTCCTCCTTGTTGGGCCCATTGTGGTATAATTGCTAGGCTTGCCGCCGCCGCCCCCGCCGGGCGGACCCCTCGAGTGGAGGTGCGCGTATGCCGCCCGACCCCCGCAACCCGGCTGCCCTTCCCGCGGTCCTCCCTGACCTGCCTCCGATGCCGGCGGACCAGCGAACCCGCCTGACCGCCCTTCTCCTCGCCGCCCTGACCCAGACCTTCGGACCCGCTCTGCGGGCCGCGGTGGTCAAGGGCTCCGCCTACAAGGGCGGGTTTATCCCCGGTTTCTCCGACTTCGACCTCCACGCCTACCTGCGCTCGTCGGTCGTGCCGATGCTCGACCCCCGGACCCCGGCGCTGGACTTCGCCCTGGCCTTCCAGTCGGCCATCGGTAAGATCGACGTCAAGCCCTTCGGGGCCGGGGAAGCTCAGGTCTACCTGATCGACGCGGACCGCTACCCGGAAGACTGGACGCCTCCGCTGCCCGGGACCTATGAACTCGTCCACGGCGAGCTTCCGGCTGGGCTTCCCAAACCCGACCGGGAACGTCTGACCGGCGAAGCGCGGGCCTACTTCCCCACCGTCCTGAGGAGCGCCGTAACGCTCATCGGGCGTCTCCTGGATAAGCGTGACTCCTCGCTGGCCCCGCTGGTCAGGCTCCTCGGCACCTACCTCAAGCCGGCCCCTTACCACGCGGCCATCCTCGACGGGGCCGACCCGTTGGTCGTCTGGACACGACCATTCCCCGAAGTCCTGGCGGCCGTCGAGCCCGAATGGGACCCCTCGCGTCATCTCACCCGCTACTTCCTCGAGGCCTACCGCTGGCCCGAGGTCAAGGAAGACCCCGCCCGCCTCAGGGCCATGTTCAAGCTGGGCTATGAAGGGTTGCAGGCCTTCGGGGCCCGGGCGGCCGCGTGTTCCTGAGGCCCCTGCCCCCTTGATTCCGAAGGACAGGAGAAGCGCCGGACGGCCCTGGGCCGCCCGGTGCTCGTGTTCCACCTATCGGAGACCGCCCTCAGACCCAGATGTACCGATCATGGGTCAGTTCCGCCCTGACCGGGTCATGCCTGGCCAGATAGTCGCGGAGGACATCGCGGGCCGGCGGCCCCAACCGCTTCAGGCCGATGTCTTTGGGAGCCACCTGCTGCCCCCCGAAGACCACCGAGTAGCGCCGGTCGGGCTTGTAGGGCCGCCTGCCAATGAACAGCTGCTCGACCCGGAAGCCGTCCGGGTTGTTGATCCGAGCGATGATGTTCATCCCGGCCTGGCGGGTGAAGTACCCGCCCTTCTGCTCGATGGGGGCGCTCGCCGAAGCAGTCATCCAGGACTCCGCCAGTTCGCGCAGCCGGCGTCCGGTCACCTCGCCCGTGAACAGCTGGACGTCGAGGGGGATCATGTTCCAGAGGTCGTCCTCGCGCACCGAGCCCGGCTCGTCGCCCGGGCCGGCCGAACGGGCGGGCCGAAGCGCCACCCCCGCGAGACGGCCACCTCGGCCCCGGTGGCCTCGAGATAGGCGGCGGTGATGAAGTTGTCCGTGGTCGCTTCGAGGAAGGTCATCCGGTTCAGCGAGGTGGCCGTGCGGCCGACCACCCGGCCCAGGAACTCCTGGTGCGGACGGACAAGCCGGTCCACGGCGGCCTGCGTGTCAGCCTTGACCGGGAACGTGGCATCGACGGGCAGTAGTCGCCAGTGATAGTCGGCCACGCGCCCGCCCTCAACCGTCAGGTTCAAGCGGCGACGAACGACCCGCTGAAACCGGACTGCACGAACAACGTCCGCCCGCGCTCACCCTCAAGGACGTATGGGCGCCAGGTCCGGTTGTGGGTGTGGCCGGAGATGACCAGGTCCACCCGACCCACCCGGCGGGCGACCTCGATGTCCTGGGCCAGACTGCCCGCCTAACGAACAGCGTTGGAGCGACAACCGCTGTTGGTTTTCATCCAGCGGGACGTTGCCGCAGCGTCGGAATCCCTACCAGGTCATCTGTCCTGAATAAACCTTGAGCCATTTGGAAGGGAGAACAGAGGCTGCCCATCCGTAGATGAATTGCCTCATTGGCCGGCATCGGGTTCCATAAAGACAAGATTCTTCTTTAAAGTCCAACCAGACCAACCGCCCGCCCCACTAACTCTAATAATCGGTTCTTGGTCTTCGTCAGCATGGCCGATGACTCTGACGGCCATTGGGAAAGCGGTCAGCTCCGAGCCGCCGGGTCCTTGAACAATCATCATCACATTGTTCGGATCGGCAAATTGATTGTACCAGACCTCGGTGCCCTTCTTCAGAAAGCCCTCCGTTGGTTCGACCTGGCTCGACCCGGTCAGAAGTTTGCGGCGGACCCAGGCCGACTGGACGGCCGGGACATTGTAGGCGATGATTCGGACGTTAACCCATTCGTTCCATTCCCAGAGGGTCTTGACAAGGCGCCCGCGGTCCAGGTCGACCACTTGTGGCCCATCGGGGTAGAGGAATCCCTGAGTGTTATCGGCGACCGCGAGCCAGTTCATAGTGGCCTCAACGACAGGCTTATCATCCGCCAACACGTACCATTTGGGGATCCAGCCTTCTGTCTTGTTCTGACGGATACGGACCCAATTGCCCCTCTCCTCCAAGACACGGACGGCCGAGCCTCCCGACACCCGACTGGGCATGACCACTTCCACGGTCGCGGGGTCCGGGGCAGGGTAGAGGCCGAACGGGCCACCGGGCCGGAGCCGAGCAGTGCGGCCGTTACAGCCTGCCAAGACCACCGCCAAAGATATCACCACGACCAGGACGGCGAGCCCGGCCCGCTTGTTCCTGAGGAACATGACCATCTTTTCCTCCTCGAATGCGGGTTTCCACGTTTGTGACGAGACCGAAAGCCTTCTTGTTCCCCTCACGGCCCAGTGCCAAGATGGATGTCAACCTCACGGCTGATTTCGTCCGACCCATGTCTCTCAATATTTTTGGGGATACGCGTTTCGCTAGGTTGACCGCCAATGTCTACTGGTACTGAAAGCCCCCCGCTAGCCAACGTTATTTTTTGTCCCGATGGGAAAGTCGTGGTATATCCTCGAATTCACCGTCCAGCTGGAGGGGAATGAGATTGTAAAACCATAGCTCTTGTTATGAAAAGCTTTTCCGTAGGTGGCTTGGAACGACCCGAAAAAAACGGTCACAGAGGCCACCATGAACGGGGCCATGCGAAGAACTCTAGCGTGACCCAACCTTCCCGCGGACAGTCCGGACGTTTCGGCCTGCCTTCCGTTTCTCTCTTTCAAGAAACACTCCTTCTGTGGTGACGGCCAAGAGTCCGCTAACTAACGTAACTTTTCCGGCATTTGGGCAACAACTGAACGCCAAAGTGAATGCCGATTCTCCCTGTTTTCCATGAATGAACAACCGGCCAGCCCCACAATGGGAGCTGGCCGGTTGTTTGTCGGAGTGGCGAGACTTGAACTCGCGGCCTCCTGAACCCCATTCAGGCGCGCTACCAAACTGCGCTACACCCCGAGAAATCTGAGCAACAGTAATTATACAACATGACGGCCCCAAAAACAACGCCGCCGCAAGGTCGTCAGATCTGCTCGACGATGGCGCCACGGGCCGAGAGCGAGCTCGTCAACGTCGCCGCCGCGTGTCCAAAAACCGCCAAGACATCGACCATGGCTCGACCGACCGCCGCCGGCGCGGCCGTGTCGCCAGCCGGGACCAGGGCCAGGACCGACGGCCCGGCGCCGCTCAGGGCGGCCCCCGCGGCCCCGGCCCGGACGGCCGCCGCGATGGCGTCGTTCAGGAACGGCAGAGCCTTGGCCCGATACGGCTGGTGAAGGCGATCATCCATGCCCAGCCGGACGGCCCCCGCGTCGCCTTTGAGCAGCCCGGCCACCAGCGTGGCGGCCCGCCCCAGGTTGAAGACGGCGTCGCCCATGACCACCTGCGCCGGCAAGAGCCCGCGCGCGGCGTGCGTGGAGAACTCGAAATCGGGCACGGCCACCACGGCCCTGAACCCCGGTACAGCCCCGCAGCGAGTGACGTGAGGCCGGCCGTCGGGGCCGGTGGCGGCCAGGGTCAGGCCTCCGAAGAAGGCCGCCGCGACATTGTCCGGGTGCCCCTCGAGCTCGGCCGCCAGCGCCACCAGGTCCTCGTCGTCAACGCCGCCGCCGCACCCGACCCGCCCCAGGCAGAGCCCGCCGACGATGGCCGCCGCGCTGCTGCCGAGGCCGCGGCCGACGGGAATGTCGTTCCTTATCTGCAGTCGCACCGGCGGGCAGGTCCGCCCGAGACGCTTGAAGACGGCCTGGAAAGCCCGGTAGACCAGGTTGTCGGGCCCGTTCGAGAGGCCCGCCGCGCCAGGGCCGGTGGCCTCGACGATCAGCGCCGGGTCGCCCGGTCGGCCGACCTGGGCCGCGAACCGGCTTCGCACTTCCAGGGCCAGGCCCAGGCAATCGAAGCCGGGCCCGAGGTTGGCCGAGGTCGCCGGGACGCTGACGGCTACCCGGCCGAGGTCGGCCCCGATGTCGCCGTCGTTCATGTCCCCGCCCCCCGTCCGAAGGCCAGGTCCTCGACCACGTCGAGGTCGGCCGGAACCGCTTCCGGGGCCGCCGAGACCTTGCGCGCCCGCTCCGAGTCCTTCAGACCGTTGCCCGTCAACACGCTGACGACGGCCGTCTCCGGCCCCGCACCGCATTCGTCGAAATAGCCTTCGCGGGCCAGTTTCGCCAGACCGGCCAGGGGCGCCGCCGACGCGGGCTCGACGAAGACGCCTTCGATTCGCGCCAGCAGCCGGTAGGCCTCGACGATCTCTCCGTCGGTGACCGCCGTGAAGCGCCCGCCCGACTCCGCCACCGCGCCGCGGGCCCCATCCCAACTCGCCGGGTGGCCGATGCGAATGGCCGTGGCCAGCGTCTTCGGACGGTCGACGAAACGACCGGCCAGGAAGGGCGCGGCCCCCTCGGCCTGAAAGCCAAGCATCCTCGGCAGCCCACCGCCCACCGCGCCGGTGCCGCGTCCGCCCATCGCGCCCGCGCCGCGTCCGGCGGCCGCCGCGTGTTCCTTGAAGCCCCGCCAATAGGCGGTGATGTTGCCGGCGTTGCCGACCGGGATGGCCAGGAAATCGGGGGCGCGACCGAGCTGTTCGACGACCTCGAAGGCCGCCGTCTTCTGACCTTCCAGCCGGTACGGGTTGATCGAGTTGACCACGCTCATCTCCGGGTGCCTGGCGACCAGGCCGCGGACGATCTCCAGGGCGCGGTCGAAATTCCCGTCGACGGCCAGGACGCGCGCCCCATAGATGAGCGCCTGCGCGAGCTTGCCCGAGGCGACGGCCCCCTTCGGGATGATGACCAGGCAGGCCAGGCCGGCCCGGGCGGCGTAGGCGGCCGCCGAGGCCGACGTGTTGCCGGTGGAGGCGCAGACGACGCCCTTCGCCCCCGCCTCGACCGCTTTCGAGACGGCCAGGGTCATCCCCCGGTCCTTGAACGATCCGGTCGGGTTGAGCCCCTCGAACTTCAGATAGAGACGCGGGCCGCGGCTCTCCCCGAAGACCGCCTGAGCCAGGCGCGGGGCAGCGATGAGCGGCGTGCGCCCTTCATTGAGGGTCACCACAGGCGTCGCCGGACTCACCGGCAGGAAACGGCGATAGGCCTCGATCACCCCCGGCCATGCCGCGGGGCCGATTGCGCGCTCCAAATCACCAGACCTCGCTTTGCTCGAGGGCCGTCACTTGGCCGGACGGTGCACCTCACGACTTTTCAGGAAACCCCAGAGGAGGACGACCAGACCGACCAGCTCGCCGATATACAGGAACTGGGCCGCGCCGCCGCGGGCGGCCCCGCCGGCGCCGGCCAGGATGGCCGCCCCTACGGCGATATAGAGGTTGTAGGCCGTGCGCGTCTTCCACCATGAATAGACGGCCCCGCCGAATAGGGCGAGGGTCCCCGGGATCGACAGGAGCGGTGCGAAGAGGCGGACCGACGAGGGCATGGCAGTGCCGGCCACGACGCCACCCGGGACGAAGTTGGCCGTGATCAGTTCGGCCCGCAGGGCTTCGACCAGAAAGACGGCCGTCACCAGGATGGTGAACGCCAGGAACCCGTTGGCCAATCGGCGCTGGGTCAGGAGGTACATCGTGCCCGCGCCCATCAGGGCCACCAACGAGGCCGAGGCCACGTAATAGAGCCGGTACAGGAGCGGGGTCCAGCCCCAGACGATCGAGTAAAACTCGGCAAAGGTGGCAAACCCGAACATGAAGAACGAGACCGTCCACAGGAGTTGATACGGCTTCCGTCGTTCAGCGTACTGTTTCGCCGTCATGCCGGCGAACGCCACGCTGACGATGGTCGCCAGGAGCGGGAAGAAAGACGACCACATGATGGCTCCACTCCCCCACGCGGGCCGCGGCTCGAAAGACCCGGCCCACTCAGAATCTTCGCCAATCCACGCCATCCTTATTACGCCCAAGCCAGCCGTCTTCCCTGCCTCTTAAGAAAGGACTCCCACCCCGGGCGGGGCGGGAGTCCTCTGAAAGCTGGGACCGCTGTTGACTCGCAGCCGGAGCGGATTACCGCGCGACGGCTTCCTTCAGGTTCTTGCCGGGCTTGAAGGCCGGGACCTTGCGGGCGCCAATCTTGATGGACTTGCCCGTCTGCGGGTTGCGGCCCATCCGCGCGGCGCGCTTCCGGACGTCGAACGTCCCAAAGCCGACCATGGAAACCTTGTGGCCGCCCTTCAAGGAATCGCTGATCGCCTTGAAAACGGCGTCAACGGCCTTGCCGGCGTCCTTCTTCGTCAGGCCGGTCTTGGAAGCTACCTTGTCGACGAGTTCTGCCTTGGTCAACAGTTGTCACCTCCTTCTGGTGTCTGTACCTCTGGAACCTGATACCGTTGGAACCTTGACCTTGGGCATTTCTGCCGCTTCTGCTATTCGCTACCGTCATATGAATTCCTTCTTTTTCCCTTATTAGGGTCGAAAAAAGTTATAGGGCGTCGGCTTTTGAGCCGACGCCCTATCTGTAAACCCATTCCCGGAAGGTGTTCGGCGGTAGGCCCTAGAT
>JAJYMC010000009.1 GCA_021787335.1 Bacillota bacterium
CAGTAGACGACCATCGTCCCGATGGCCCCGGTCAGCTCGACCAGCGGCCCGAAGATGGAGTCGATGCGGACGGCCGCCATCCAGGTGTCCGCATAGTCGCGGTTGATCCCTTCGAACCAGCCCATGTTCCGCTTCTCCCGGACGTAGGCCTGGGTCACCCGGACGCCCTGGAGGGTCTCGTTGAGGTGGGCGTTGATGATGGCGATGCGGCGCCGCACCTGGCGCCACCGCTCGCGGATGAGGTTGCGCACCCGCGTGGCGATGAGGATGAGGAGCGGCAGGGTGACGAAGGAGATCAGGGCCAGTTTGGCGTGCATCGAGAGCATGATGATGACGATCCCGATGAGGGTCATCACGTCGGTCAGGGTGTTGATGATGCCCTGGGTGAGCAGCTGGTTCAGGGCGCTGACGTCGTTGGTCAGGCGGACGAGGATCTTGCCGGCCGGGCGGCCGTCGAAGAACTTGAACGACAGGCGCTGGATGTGGTCGAAGAGCTGGTGCCGGATGTCCGCCAGGACGCCCTGGCCGACGATGGAGATTATCTTCACCCGGTAGTGGGCCGAGACCCAGCTGATGAGGTGGACGGCGATGTAGATGACGGCGATGAGGTTGAGCCCGTTCAGGCGCTTCGGGACGATGTACTGGTCGATGGCCGTCTTCATCAGGTACGGCCCGGCCAGGAGGGCGGCCGAGTTGACGAGCATCAGGAGGAAGGTCACGACCAGGGGCCGCTTATACGGGACAAGGAAGGCCAGCAGCCGCTGGAACTGCCCGCGGTCGAAGGGACGCTCGAGGATCTCGTCGTCGGCGTCGTACTTGAGCCGGCCGGTGCCGGCCTTGGGCCCGGGCGCGATGACCGGCTTGGGGAGGACCTTGGGGCGCGCCTCTGGCGCTTCTGGTTTCCCGCTCATTCGCCCGCACCCCCTTCCGCGGAGCCGGCCGAGCCGCCTGAACCGGCCGAGCCGCCCGCGCCGGCGGCCTGGCCGAGGACCTCTTCCTGGTCCTTGAACTGGACGTCGTAGATCCGCTTGTAGTGGCCGCCGAGCCGCAGCAGCTCCTCGTGGCGGCCGCGCTCGACGACGCGGCCCTCCTCGAGGACGATGATCTCGTCAGCGTGCTTGACCGAGCTGAGCCGGTGGGCGATGACGAAGGTCGTCCGGTTCCGCATCACTTCGCGCAGGGCCAGGTGGATGAGGTGCTCGGTCTCCATGTCGACGCTGGACGTCGAGTCGTCGAGGATGAGGATGCGCGGGTCGGTGACGATGGCCCTGGCGATGGCCACGCGCTGCTTCTGGCCGCCCGAGAGGCCGATGCCCCGCTCGCCGACCATGGTCTCGTAGCCCTGGGGTAGCTCCAGGATGAAGTCGTGGGCCTGAGCCGCCTTGGCGGCGGCGATGATCTGCTCGTCGGTGGCGTCCGGGTGACCGTAGGCGAGGTTCTCCCGGATGGAAGCCGAGAAAAGGAAGGTCTCCTGGAGGGCCATCCCGATGTGCCGGCGCAGGCTGTTCAGGGTCACGGTATGGACGTCGTGTCCGTCGACCAGGACGCGCCCGGCGCTGACGTCGTAGAAGCGCGGGATGAGGTCGACGATGCTCGTCTTGCCTGAGCCGGTCGTGCCGAGGAGGGCGACCAGGGTACCCGGGGGCGCGTCGAGGTTGACGTCCTGCAGCACCGGGGCCTCGCCGCCGTAGCTGAAGGAGACCCGCTCGAAGCGGACGTGCCCGTCCACCGCCGCGAGCTCCAGGGCGTCGGGACGATCCTTGACGGCCGACGGGGTGTCGAGGATCTCGAAGAGACGCTCGCCCGAGGCCACCGACTGCTCCAGGATGTTGAGCAGCCAGCCCAGGTCGCGGGTGGTCCAGACGAGGGTCCAGATGTAACTGGTGAAGGCCACGAGGGTGCCGAGGGAGATGGCGTCGTGGATGTACTGGCGCCCGCCGTACCACAGGACGAACGTGGCTGACAGCCCGGAGACGAAGTCCATCAGCGGGATGAAGGTGGCCCAGAGGTTCGAGGCGGTGACGTTCTTGTTGAAGAACTCACGGTTCTCCTTGGAGAACTTGTCGACCTCGTGACTTTCGCGGGCGAAAGCCTTGACCACCCGCACGCCGGTGATGTTCTCCTGGATGGTCGCCGTGAGCACGGCCAGCTGCTGTTGGATGGCGGAGAAGGCCGGCCGGACGCGCTTGTCAAAGAAGATGACGACCACGGCCAGGAAGGGCATGGCCGCCAGGGAGGCCACGGTCAGACGCCAGTCCAACGAGAACAGGATGATGAGGACGAAGATCAGCATGAAGAAGAAGTCCATCATGTGGACGAAGCCGAAGGACAGGAACGTCCGGACGGCCTCGACGTCGCCGGTCAGCCGGGACATGAGCTGGCCGGTCTGGGCCGTGTCGTAATATGAGAAGGACAGGCTCTGGAGCCGGTCATAGAGGGCGTTGCGGAGGTCGTAGACGACCTTCTGCCCGTAGAGTTGGCTGAGGTACTGGCGGAAGAAGTTAAAGACGCCGCGGGCCGCGCTGACGGCGACCACGGCCAGGGACAGCCAGAGGAGATAGCGGTATTGCCCACCGACGACGACCCAGTCGATGAGGAGCTTGGTCAGGTATGGCCGGGCCATCCCGATCGCCGACAGGATGGCCATCGAGATGACGCCGTTGAGGAGCAGCCAGCGATATGGGCGGCCGAAGCGGAACAGGCGGGCGAGTGTCTTCAAGAGGTGACGTCCTTTCCGGGGAGAGGCCACGAGGCGCGCATGCTTGCGGTTGGCGGCTCGAAGGCAACGAAGCAAGAACATTCGGCGCAACTATTGGCTTTCCTTCCACTGTCGAAGGAAAAAACCCCGGCCCTGAAGGGGGCCGGGGCCGTTGCGCTATTCTGCGCTATTCATGGTTCAGCTTTTTGTTCGCTCTTCACGGCTCGGATCCTCGCGGCTCGGCCAGGTTCGTCCCCACCAGGAGCCCGTGGTCGGCCAGGACCGCGCCGATGGGGGCGTCGCTCCAGACGCGGTGGTCCTCGCCGAGGACCACGGCCCGGTCGGCCAGCCGGCCGACGATATCCAGGTCGTGGGTGGCGGTGACGATGGTCTTGCCCGCCTCGCGCAGGGCCCGCAGGAACCGTACCAGCCACCCCCGCGAGCGCGGGTCGAGGCCGGTGGTCGGCTCGTCGAAGAGGAGCACGTCCGGGCCCAGGGACAGGACTGACCCGATGGCCACCTTGCGCTTCTCGCCCCCGCTGAGGTGGAACGGGGCGCGCTCGGCGAGGTGTTCGATACCCAGGAGGGCCATGGTGTCGCGGACCCGGGCGGCGACGGCGGCCTCGTCAAGGCCCAACTGCAGCGGTCCGAAAGCGATCTCGGCGGCCACCGTCGGCGAGAACAGCTGGGCGTCGGCGTTCTGGAAGACGAAGCCCACGCGGCGGCGGAAGGCCGCGGCGAAGACCCGGTCCCGCAAGGACTCAGGGGTCAGGGGGGCGCCGAAGGCGGTGATGGCACCGGCGGTCGGCGAGGCCAGCCCGGCCAGGAGGCGGAGGAGCGTGGTCTTGCCCGAGGCGTTGGCCCCGAGCAGGGCGACGCTCTCGCCTTCGGCGATGGTCAGGTCGACGCCGTGGAGCGCCGGTGCGCCCGGGCCGTATTCATAGCTCACCCGGGACAGGGTATAGACGATTTCGGGCATGGCTCAGGCCCCCAGGACGACCAGGACGCGGTCGAGGATGAAGATGACGTAGGCGACGGCGACGCCGGCGGCCAGGCCGGCGATGGCTCCGGCGCCGAGGCCGGGCAGGCGCTCGAGACGCAGGTTCCCGTCGTAGCCGCGGGCGACCATGGCCGCATGGACCTCTTCGCTCATCATCTTGGCCTTGCCGAGGGTGGCCCCGGCGACGGCGGCCACGAAGCCCTGGTTCTGCGACAGCCGCAGGCTACCGACCGTCCGGGCCTTGCGGGCCTCGAAGGTCTCCAGGGCGGCGGCCATGAGGACGAAGAGGTATCGATAGGCGAGGTCGATGACGGCGACGAAGGCCGAGGGCAACCCGGCCCCCTGGGCCGCGGCGAGGAGGCGGTCCCAGCGCGTGGTCAGGGTCAGGACGGCGGCCAGGGTGGCCGAGGCGGAGGCCCGGAGCACCAAGAGCGACGCGCCCCGCAGGCCCGTCCGGGTGACGGCCAGGCCGAAGGGCAACGGCAGGGCGACCGGGCCCGGCGTGACCACGTTCAACGTGGCCGGCAGGACCATCACCCCGGCGAAGATAGCCACCAGCAGCCAGACGCGCTTGACGATGAAGCCGGCGGGCACGCGCGAGCGGGCGGCGCCGGCGATGAGCAGCAGGGTCACGAGGGCGAGGGTCACCGGGCTCCGGGCGACGGCCACCGCCAGGACGAGGGCGGCGAACCCGCCGAGCTTGACCCGCGGGTCGAGGCGTTGCAGGAAGCCTTGGCGGCGGGCCATCTCCTCGGCGAAGACGGCGTGTCGCGTCACATGGGCGAACTCGGCCAGGGTGCGGTCGAGGAAGGCCTCGGTCCTTTGGCCCCGGCCGCGCCCCCGGACTTCGCCCACGATGATTTCATCGTTGGACTTGGCGAGCCAGGCCGGGATGCCCCGGTCAGCGAGGTCCGACATGGGCCCGCCTCCAGTTCAGGAGAACGACGACAACGGTGACGGCGGCGATGGCCCCGAGACCGATGAGGCCCGAGAGGAGGTAGCCGGCGACGGCTCCTCCGGCGCCGTTTGACGTGGGCACGGAGTACCCAGGGAAGAGCGACGGCCACCTCGAGGCGAAACGGGCCATGCCTTGCGGCACATAGCCCAGGCGGGCCTGGATCTCAGCGAGGTCCCACTCGCCCCAGGCCTTGCCGCTGGCCAGGAGGCCGAGCGGGGTGAGGAGAGCCAGGATGCCGAGCGGCCAGAGCAGCTTGGCGATGGACGGCCGCGCCGGGGTCACCGCTTGCGGGTTCGCCGCTGCCCCAGGCACCGTGCCCGGCCCTTCGAGGAGCGACGGCTGCGTCCGCCACAGGTAGCCCAGGGCGAGGACGGAGACAACGGCCTCGACTGGTCCGGCGATAACCACGTGAGCCAGGCCCATGGCCGCCAGGGCCACCTTCAGGCCATAGGGGCTGTAGAGAGGCACGCCGGCGGCGGTGTGGAAGAGCGTCGGCTGGATGCCCAGCTCGAAGCCGGTGGCCAAGCCGGCCAGGTTGATGCCCACATAGGCGCCGGCGGCGGCGGCCGCGTAGTAGCGCCACGACCCGACCGCCACGCGGCCACGGACCAGGCGATAGACTCCGTACCCCGCGAAGGGTAGCAGGAAGGCCATGTTGAAGGCGTTGGCGCCGAAGGCCAGGACGCCCCCGTCGGCGAAGAACAGCGCCTGAAGCAGCGTGGCCACGGACAGGGCGAGGGCGGCCGCCCACGGCCCCAGGACGATGGCCAAGAGCGTCCCGCCGACGGCGTGGACCGTGGTCCCGTCGGGCACGGGGACGTTGAGCATCATGATGACGAAGGCGAAGGCCGCCCCGATGGCGATGAGCGGCACCCGGGCGGCGTCGAAGCGGGCCGACACCTTCCGGGCGGCCTGCCGCCAGACCGGGATCATCGCCCCGGTCAAGACCAGCGAGGTCGATGGGCTCAGGTATCCGTCGGGGATGTGCATCGTCAGGTCCTCCTTCCGGGGTGGCGGGCTGGCGCGGGCAAGCGTCGCAGCCCGCGGGCGATCAGGTCAGGGCAGATTCTCGCCGGTGGTCCCGAGGACCAGGCGGCCGTACTTGACCCCCTTGATCCTGGTCACGTCGTCGGCCAGCTTCGTAAGGTCGCCGGCACGGCCCTTGACCACCAGGACCTCGAGGCAGCTGTCATGGGATAGGTGGACGTGGGTCGTCGAGACGACGCTGCGGTAGGCATTGTGCTGCACGTCGGCCACGAGCCGCCCGGCGCTGCCGTGGTGGTCGTAGATGATGCAGACCGCCCCGGCCACCTCGTTCTTCTCATCTTCCCAGCGCCGTTCGGCCACGGCCCCGCGGATGAGGTCACGGATGGCCTCGGAACGATTGGCATATCCTTTCTCGGAAATCATCGCGTCAAACTGCTCCAGAAGTTCGGGCGCCATCGAGACGCCGAAGCGAGTCAGCCGTTCCAATGGTCTCCCTCCCAGGTCACGCCGATTCTGCCATCCGGCCGTCTCTGGCGTATCTATCGAGGCTGCATTGACGCAGTCATCGAGACGCCTCAAGAATAGCACACGTGGCACGTTTTGGCTAGACCGTGTTACCATCAGCTCTCCGGTTTGTTAAAGGAAACGCTTGCAAAAAGCGGCCGGCTCGGCCTCTGCCAAACCGCCGCACCGATCGGCGGCCGAACCGCTCGGGCCGCGCCGTCGTTGGTGTCTTGCCGAATCATTGGCAGGATTTCCACCATGCAATGCGGAATATATGACTGGTTTCTGACCGAGGTCCCAATAAGCCCAGGATGCCGCGGCAAGATTGCCACGGCATCAACCACCCAACGCACCACACAACCTTCTCGACGACGCGCCAAGCGCCGTACCCACCATCGCTCCCGGGTACCTCGGTGAGCCTGTTTTTTGTGTCCTCCTGAGACTGTCAGAGGGGGTGGGGTCGGACGGCCGCCGGGCCCGTCGATTCGAGTGGTATTTTTTTTGAGGAGGTTGAACAGGTGCGCGACGTATACGTGGTCTCCGGGGGCATCACCAAGTTCTCGAAGGCCTCACCGGACAAGGACTTCCGCTATATGGTCAAGGAAGCCTTCGACTACGCCATGAACGACGTCCCCAAGCTCACTTTGGACGACATCGACGGCAGCGTGGCGTCGTACTTCTCGGACCACTTCACCCGCCAGCTGATGGCCGGCATCATGGTCCAGGACTACCTCGGCCTGTGCCCCAAGCCGAGCCGCCGGATCGAGTCCGGCGGGGCCACCGGGGGCATGTGCTTCCAGTCGGCCTGGGAGGCCATCGCCTCCGGCCGGATGGACGTCTGCGTGGCCTTCGGCTTCGAGACGATGTCCCGGGTCAACACCTGGAAGGGCAACGAGTTCATCGCCCTGGCGTCCGACACGAACTTCGACTATCCCGTGGGCGGCTTCTACACCGGCTACTACGCGATGATGGTCCAGCGGCACATGCACGAGTTCGGGACCACCGTCGAGCAGATGGCCGCGGTCTCGGTCAAGAACCACGGCAACGCCCTCAACAACCCTTACTCCCAGTACCCGGCGAAACTGACGATCAAGGACGTCCGCAACTCCGAGATGGTCGCCGACCCGCTTACCCGGCTTGATGTCTGCGTCATGTCCGACGGCGCGGCCGCGGTCATCCTGGCCTCCGAGGAGATGGCCAAGAAGCTCACGAACAAGCCGGTCAAGGTCATCGGCGTCGGCACGGGCACGGACGCCATGCGCCTCGCGGACCGGCCGCACGGCGACGTCATCCTCCTGCCGCACGAGAAGAAGTCCGATTACAAGAACCTCAAGTACCCCGGCGTCCACTCCTTCCGCGGCGGCCGCACGGCGGCCAAGCAGGCTTACGAGATGGCCGGGATCAAGGACCCGCGCAAGGAGATCGACTTCGTCGAACTCCACGACGCCTTCACCTCGTCCGAGATCCAGACCTATGAGGACATCGGCCTCTGCAAGTACGGCGAGGGCGGCAAGTACGTCGAGTCCGGCGCCGCCGACCTCGACGGCGCGGTCCCGGTCAACCCGACCGGCGGCCTGCTGGCCTGCGGCCACCCCGTCGGCGCCACCGGCCTGATGCAGGCAGTCTTCGCCCTCTGGCAGCTCCAGGGGACGATCAAGAAGCACTTCGGCAACGACAAGCTCCAGGTGAAGAACGCGAAGCGTGGCCTCATCCACAGCCACGCCGGCACGGGTACCTACATCACCGTGAGCGTCCTCGAGAGGGGGTTTTAAGCCGTGGCCGACGAGAAGAAAATCAAAGTCCCCGAAACCCAAGAGGGGACCGTGGTCTATAACCTCGACCCCCTGATCATCAAGTACCACTACGAGATCGACTATATCCACAGCTACGCCCAGGACACCCCGTTCTTCGCCGGGCTCGCCGCCGGGAAGCTGATGGGTTCGCGCTGCCCCAAGTGCGGCTACACCTACGCCACCCCGCGCGCCCACTGCATGCACTGCGGCGGCAAGACCGAGTGGGTCGAGTTGCCCAAGGAAGGCACGGTCCACACCTGGACGACCTGCTACTTCGGGTCCGAGGCGTTCCTCCCGGAGACCCCCTTCACCCTCATCATGGTCGAGTTCAAAGGGGCCAACACGCTGTTCCTGTCGCGCCTCATCGGCGTCGAGCCCGGCAAGGCCAAGATCGGGATGAAGGTCAAGGCCAAGTTCCTGCGCAACTCCAAGTTCTCCCCGACGGACGTCTACTTCGTCCCGGCTTAAGGGGGGAGCGAAATGGACTTTCGCCTGACCGAGACCCAGGAACTCATCCGCCGGACCGTCCGTGAGTTCGCCGTCGAGGAGGTCGCCCCGGGGGCGGCCGAGCGCGACGAGAAGAGCGAGTTCCCGGCCGAGCTCATCAAGAAGATGGGCGCCCTGGACCTCTTCGCCCTGCCTTTCAGCGAAGAGTACGGTGGGGCCGGCGGCGACTACCTGAGCTACGCCATCGCCGTCGAGGAGATCGCCCGGGTCGACGCGGCCCTGGGAATCACCTACGCGGCCCACGTTTCCATCGGCACCTCGCCCATCTACCTGTTCGGCACCGAGGAGCAGAAGCGCGAGTGGATCCCGCGCTGCGCCCGCGGTGAGATATTGGCCTCCTTCGGCCTGACCGAGCCCAACGCCGGCTCCGACGCGGCGGGGACCCAGACGACGGCCGTCCGTCTCGGCGACGAGTGGCTGCTCAACGGGTCCAAGTGCTTCATCACCAACGCCTCGCACTGCGGGGTGGCGGTGGTCACGGCGGTCACCGAGAAGGGCAAGGGCGCGCGGGGCATCAGCTCCTTCATCGTCCCCAGGGGGACCAAGGGCTTCAGTTCCGGGAAGAAGTATGACAAGCTCGGGCTGAGGTCATCGGACACGGCCGAACTTATCCTCGAGGACTGCCGCGTCCCGGCGGCCAACATCCTGGGCAAGCCGGGCGAGGGGTTCAAGCAGTTCATGATCACCCTCGACGGCGGCCGCATCAGCATCGGGGCGATGGCCCTCGGCATCGCCCAGGGGTGCCTCGACGCGGCGACCAAGTACGCCAAGGAACGCGTCCAGTTCGGACAGCCCATCGGGAAGTTCCAAGCCATCCAGTTCAAGCTGGCCGACATGGCGACCCAGGTGGAGCTGGCGCGGATGGCCGTCTACCGGGCGGCCTGGCTCAAGGATAACCACCTGCCCTTCACCAAGGAGGCGGCCATGGGCAAGCTCTTCGCGTCGGAGACGGCGACGCGGGCGGCCCTGGAGGCCATTCAGATCCACGGCGGCTACGGCTACATGAAAGAATACCCGGTCGAGCGCTACCTGCGCGACGCCAAGCTGACCGAGATCGGCGAGGGCACGTCGGAGATCCAGCGGCTGGTGATTGCCAGGCAGTTGGGGCTGTGAGCGGGCTGGGTGACTGAAGTCGGACGACTAAAGCGAGAACGATGATGGGGCGGAACGGCTGACCTGACCGTTTCGCCCCAAGTGCATGTGCCACGGGAGGTTATTCATCATGCCCCGCACCCCTGAGGACACTCGTGCTCTGTTCGACCGCTGGGCCAAGACCTATGACATTGGCTTGGCTAGCAGCAAGGGAGACGCGCTCGGGCCGCTGGCTGGTTACGCTGAGAGCCTACGTGAGGCCGCGTCATTGGTGACGGTCACAGATGGACTGCGCGTTCTGGATGTCGGTGTCGGCACCGGGGCTTTCGCCGCGCTGCTCGCCGAACGTGGCGCAAGAATCATCGGGGTCGACCCCTCCGAGGCCATGCTCGGCGCCGGCCGTCAACGGCACCCGGAGTTCGTCTATATGAATGGAACATTCATTGACATCCCCCTGGATGATGCGAGTGTCGACGTTGCCGTTTCCAGCTTCGCTTTTCACGAGGTCCCAACGGACGAACGGGTGATGGCTTGCCGGGAGATCGCCCGGGTCGTCAAGGCGGGTGGCTCGATCTGCCTCCTCGACATCATGTTCGCCTCAAGAGAGTCGCGGGACGCGGCCAGGGCCGCAATCGGCTCACGATGGGACGATGACGAGGACTATCCACTGGTTGGCGAACTTGACGCGGTCCTCAGGACCGCTGGGTTCACCAACACCTTCTGGCGACAGACGGCGCCCTGTCATTGGGTGGCCGTGGCTCGGCGAACCTAGCCTGAGAACGGCGGCCCGGTTTCGTTATTAAAGAAAAAGGCCCTCCCACATTAATAACGATTTCGCTATTATCGTTCCGCAATAATAAGCCTGCCGGGGCTAAGGTCGCTGATCGGCAGGAGCCAGTCCGCGTCCGTGGCGAATAGACATTAACTAGAGGAGTAATTCCCGCCGGGTCCGCCGGGGGCGCGCGTCGTCCCCTCGAGCGGCCGCTTTCTGTGTGCCCGTGCTAGTGAAAGTACCCACACTTGGCAAGTTTCAGCGCAACTATCTTAGTAAACCCACAAGCCCGGACAGGGAGGGGTCGACGATGAAGGTCTTGTCGCAAGGCGAGGGGCGGCTGTTCACCGACCCGGATGCCAATCGCGCCAGGGAGTACTTCCGGGGGAAGTCCCGGGCCCTGAAAAGCAAGCTGACCACGGTCAGTGAGGCCGTGGCCAGGCTGGTGCAGGACGGTGAATACGTGGCCGTGGGCGGGTTCGGCACGAACCGCATCCCGACGGCGCTGCTTCACGAGATGGTCCGCCAGGGGAAGAAGAACCTAGGGCTATCCGGCCACACGGCCACCCACGACTTCGAGATCCTCGCCGCCGGCGGCTGCATCAACCGCTGCGACGTCGCCTACGTGGTCGGGCTCGAGGCCCGCGGCCTGTCGCGGAACTCGCGCCGGCTCTTCGAGAGCGGCGGGCTCGAGGTGACCGAGTGGACCAACGCCGCGCTGGCCTGGCGCTACCGGGCGGCGGCCATGGGGGTGCCCTTCATCCCGGCCCGCAGCATGCTCGGCACGGACACCTTCCGCAAGAGCGCGGCCAAGGAGATCGAGTGCCCGTACACCGGCGAGAAGTTGGTCGCCCTGCCGGCCCTCTACCCCGACGTGGCCCTGGTCCACGTCCACCGAGCCGACGTCTACGGCAACTGCCAGATCGATGGGATCATGGTCGCCGATCAGGAGCTGGCCCGCGCGGCCAAGAAGGTCATCGTCACTTGCGAGCGGCTCATCCACAACGACGAGATAAGGCGGAACCCGGAGAAGACGGCCATCGCCTACTTCACCGTCGACGCCGTGATCGAGGTGCCCTTCGGGAGCTACCCCGGGAACATGGCCGGGGAGTACTTCTCCGACGAGGAGCACCTCCGCGAGTGGCTAACCGCGGAGGAGGACCCGGAGACGTTCCGGACCTTCCTCGACAAGTACATTTACGGCACCAAGGACTTCGGCGAGTACCTGCAGCTGTGCGGGGGCCTCGCGAAGATGCAGAAGCTGCGGGCCCTCGAACTGCTCAGCGGGCCGAAGGGGGTCGAGTGACATGGCCTACAACCCGATGGAACTGATGATCTGCCTGGCCGCCCGCCATCTCGAGGACGGGAGCACGGTGGTGGTCGGGACCGGCGCCCCATGCGCGGCGGCGATGCTGGCCCAAAGAACGTGTTCGCCGAACCTGATGGTCATGTTCGAGGCTGGCGGGGCGGGGCCCATCCTGCCGTCGATGCCCATCTCCGTAGGCGATTCGCGGACCTTCTACCGGGGCCTCTTCGCCGGCAGCATGGGCGAGATCATGGACGCCTGCCAGCGCGGGATGGTCGACTACACCTTCCTCGGCGGGGCCCAGATCGACCCCTACGGGAACATCAACTCGACGGTCATCGGGGAGCACGCCCGGCCGAAGGTGCGCTTCCCGGGCAGCGGCGGGGCCAACGACCTGGCCTCCCTGGCCTGGCGGACGATGATGATCACCCCGCAGGACGCCAAGCGCTTCGTGCCCAAGTGTGACTTTGTCACCTCGCCCGGCTACCTGACCGGGCCCGGGGCGCGCGAGGCGGCCGGCCTGCCGCCGGAGACCGGCCCCTACAAGGTCATCACCCAGCTGGCCGTGATCGGCTTCGACGAGGCGACCAAGCGGATGAAGGTCGAGGCCACGCACCCCGGCGTGACCCGCGAGGACGTCATCACAAACACGGGCTTCGAGCTGTTGTGGGCGGACGACGTGGCCGTCAGCGCCCCGCCGACCGCGGAAGAGCTGCGCATCCTGCGGGATGAGGTGGATCCGTACAGGTACATCATCGGGAGGGGTTAGGGGGCAGAAAAGGGTACCAGCCAGACGGCGCCGAATCCCGGCTTGCGCGAGATCGGCCGGACGTTCAGGGCGGTTTCGAGAACCTCAGCCTTTACCGTTGTTAGGAGGGCTGGCTTTGAGCCGGGCGGTCGTTCTGTGGACCGGAGGCAAGGATTGCGCTCTGGCTTGCCATGAGGCCCAACTATCGGGCCACGAAATCGTGCGGCTCGTGACCTTCGCCGGCGCCGAGCAGCTCCGGGCTCACCCGCTGCCCATGATGAAGGAGCAGGCCCAGGCGATGGGTCTACCCCATGCCGTCATCCGGGTCACCCAGCCATACGAAGAGAGCTATCGCCAGGCCATCCGCGTCTTGCGGGAAGTCGACCAGGTGGATTGCCTCATCACCGGCGACATCGCGCCGGTCGACGGGTACCCGAATTGGGTCCGCGAGTGTGCGCAGGGAACTGGCGTCGACGTCCTGACGCCACTGTGGGAGACCGACCGTGAGACGTGCCCTAGACGTCGGTTTCCGGATCGTCTTCTCGTGTGTGAAGCGACCCTGGTTCACGCCTGACTGGCTCGGCCGGGAGCTGACGGTTGACACCATCGAAGAGTTGCGGCGGATGAGCGCTGTAAGCGGGCTGGACGTTTGTGGTGAGCAGGGAGAGTACCACACGGTGGTGATCGATGGCCCGAGTTTCTCTCGGTCGGTGAGCCTTGAGGATTGGAAAGTGCGCGAAGACGGCGACCTCATGTATCTGGAGTGGCCTGACCGCCAGGAACACCTTGGAGTGCCGGAGAGCCAAACATGAAGACCATGAAACGAGGCCCCGGGGTTGTCAACCCGCGGGGCCTCGCATATCTGACGGTTCAAGGAAGAGTTTTCTGGGCCTTCAGCACACCCTCTTATGACTCCAGCCGAATGCACTTCAGCACGTGACTCGAGGCCCCACCTGACACGGGTTGGCCGCCGCGCCACTCCCGCGAGTGGATGGCCTTCAGCAGTCGCGGCTTGAGGACGGTATCGAAGTGCTGGCCGCCCTCGACGAGGATGTACCTGCGGCGGCCGCCGTCGGCCCGGTTGAGGTCGATGACGGCGTGGCCGGTGGTTCCGGAGCCGGCGAAGAAGTCGAGGACGAGGGCGTCCGGGTGGCGACCGGCGACACCGATGAGATACGTGGCCACCTTTAGCGGCTTGGGGTTCTCGAAGGCCAGGTCCATCTGGGCGAAGAGGGCGTCGTCGCTGCCGCCGAAGTAGAGCAGCGAGGGCACGTTCTCGGTGAGGTTATCGGCGAGGTAGTACTTGCGCGTCGGCTGGGTGGTCTCGTCCGGCCCGAAGAGGATGAGGCCGGCGGCCAGCAGTTGCCGCATGGTCCCGGGCGGGTTGCGCCAGCCGCGGGCCGGCACGGGACAGGGCTCCCCGGTCACGGGGTGGATGAGTGGCTCGAAGTACTCGTCGGGCGGGCGCTTCTTGTTCGGCCAGGCCATCGAGACCGCGCGGTAGACGCGGCCGGCCTCATCGAGTTCGCAGTAGGCCGTCTGGCCGCCCGAGAAGGGCTGGCTCCTGACCCAGCGCCGGAAGGCCTGGCGGGCTTCTGGAGTGACGCCGCCGGCCGCGCGGACGATCTCGGCCGCCTTGGCCAGGATGGCCGCGGCGTGTTCCTTGGGGCGCTGGAGGTTGTGGGCCTCGAGGACCTTCTCGTCCTTGACCGCCCAGGCGATGTACTCGTGCTGGGTGGCGATGCCCCGGCGGTCGCCCTTCGGGTTGCGCTTGTCCCAGACGATCGGGCCGATGTTGCGGCCCGGCCCGAACACCTCGTCGAGCAGCCCCTGCAGGGCCACAAACTCGTGCTCATCGATGTGGCAGACCAGCGAACCGTCTGGGCTCAGGAGGTCGCGGGCTAGGGCCAGACGGTCGCGCATCATCGCCGTCCAGACTGATCGGCGGTAGTCGTCGCGATAGGTGAAGTCGCCGCCTCCGGTGTTGTAGGGCGGGTCGATGTAGGCGCAGGTGATCCGGCCGCGGTACTCGCCGGCCAGGTAGTTCAGAGCCTGGAAGTTCTCGCCCTTGATGAGCAGGCCGTCCACGGCCGCGTCAGGGTCGCCGAGGCTAGCCACAAGCCGGGCCTCGAAGTCCGCGCCGAAGAAGGCCGTGTCGACGACGAGGGATGGGTGGGCTTTGAGGAACTCGACGGTCAGGGGCTCGGTGTAGACGACGCCCACGCCGTCGAACAGGGGGCCAGCGTCGAGGGGGCGGCCGGTGTTCTCGTCGATGTGAAAGAGCCGGACCCACTCGCGCCGCTGCGCTTCGTTGGCGGCGATGGCGGGGTATAGGGCCGCCGGCACGCGGTCAAGGGTGACGCACCAGTGGGTCTCGGCCACGCGCGGCTTCGCCAACCACGCGCGTTTGCGGGCCTCCTCGCGGGCGGCCAGCGAGGCGATGACCGGCTCGGCCGCCTGCCGCACGGCCAGGGCCGCACTGAGCACCCGTGCGGCTTCATTGGCGGACACAGAGGCGAGGCCGTCCAAACGGACGACCTCGTCCTTGATATACCGGTCCAGCTCCCGGCGAAGGAAGCCGCCGAGATCGTCATAGATCAAGAGGTCGCGGGCTCCACCGTCATTGCCGACCGCGGGATGGACATGGAACAAAGGGCCGGCGAGCGGCGGTGCGTCCCCGTCCAGCGGATAGCGGGCGAAGAAAGTCGCCAGGTGAGTCTGGACTTCGTCCCGCGCCTCGCCCGCCACAGCCTTCGGGCCGACCGCTCGCGCGCTCACTTCGTCCTTATCATCCCTTCCCACGTCGACACCTTCTCGGCCTTCTTGGCCTGGCCGTACCAGCGCGTCGTCACCGACTTGGACTCGGTGTAGAAGGCGATGCCGTCACGGCCCATCACATGCACGTCGCCGATGAACGAGTTCTTGTGGCCCGAGAACGGGAAGACCGAGATGGGCACGGGGATGCCGACGTTGACCCCGACCATCCCGGCGT
>JAJYMC010000055.1 GCA_021787335.1 Bacillota bacterium
AGGGGCAGGATTGGTTCCAAGAAGCTCTCCAAACGGTCCCGGGCCTCTCGCAAAGCTTTCTTTTCCATGCTCTCAACATAGCATATTTTGCCTCAATTTACAACCCACTTAACGGAGTAGTACTAGGAGCGGCCCGGCTTTTCATCGTGCCGACCTTTAGGAGCCGTCCGGCTGCGACATCGCCTACGGCGACGGGACGACCGTCTCCTATGGCTACGACCAGGCCGGCCTGCGGCAATGGATGAAGGACCCGACCGGGGTCACGCTCTACTCCTACGATGACCTCTCCCGCCTGGCCGGGGTGACCGACCCCAACGGGCGGAAGGTCGGCTATGAGTATGACCAGACTGGCGCCGTGACCGCGGTCACCTACCCGGAGGGCCTGACCGCGAGGTACGACTATGACAGCCTCGGTCGCCTGGAGACCGTCTACAGCCCCGAGGGGGACTACACATACGCCTATGACGACCTGGACCGCCCGGTCAAGCTCAACCGGCCGAACGGCCTGACGACCACCTACGGGTACGACCCGGCCGGGAACCTGAGCCTCGTTGAGAACACCAAGCCCAAGGGAGACCTCGTGTCCGGGTACGTCTACATCTATGACGCCGCCGGTCAGGTGGCCAGCGTCACTGAGGACTACACCGACCGGACGGACTACACGTACGACGCCGCCGGGCGCCTCATCGCGGCCATCCGGCCCAATGGCGAGTTCTACCGCTACGCCTACGACGCGGCCGGGAATCTCCTCTCTGAGGCGCGCGGCGAGTACGGCAAGGACGGGACGTTCAAGGTCTCCGAGACGACCTATGACGTGGACGCGGCCGGGCAGATCGTGACGAGCACCCGGACCGGCGAGAAGGGCCCCATCGTCACGACCTACGAGTACGACGCCAATGGGCGCTTGGTCTACACCGAGGGCCCCCGCGGGGACGAGGAAGAGCAGGAACGAGAAGGGAAGCCCGAGGGCACCGACGAAGCCTCGAGCGGGAGCGATGGCCCTTCATCCAACGGGAAGGGAGCGGGGAAGGGCTCCTCGACCTCGCCGGCCGACCAGCCGGCCGCAGCTGTCGAGGGCCAGACCGCTGACGGGCAGATCGAGGATGGGCAGACCGCCGAAGAGGAGCCCGACAGCGACTGGCTCACCACCGAATACACCTACGACGCGGCCGGGCGGCTGGTCGAGGTGTATCAGGACGGCGGGCCCAACAGCGAGAAGTACGTCGACTACACCTACGACGGCGACGGCAACCGCGTCCGGCTTGTGGCCCACGTCGAGGAGCCCGGTGACAACGGTAAGCACCTCGGCTGGTACAAGGCTGACAAGATCAAGGACGGAGCCCCCCCAGGCAACGGCGGGGGTAACGGGAACGGAGGCGGTAACGGCAACGCCGGTGGGAACGGGAATGGCAACGCTGGTGGAAATGGCAATGGCCACGACGGTGGTGGGGCAGCCAACGTCCCGCCCGGTCAGGCAAAGAAAGATGCCCCCGATGGCTCGAAAGGCAACGGCAAGGGCCAAGCGAAGGGCGGCAAGTCCGGAAGCCGTGGCCGCTCCGGCGAAGCCCACGGCAAGGGCAAGGGCCAGGATAAGAGCAATAAGAACAAGGTCTACGACCTCGAACTGAGCTACGTCAACGACATCTTGGCCCCGGTGCCCGAGGTCCTGGCCACCTATGATGGGCAGGGCCAGCCGAGGGATACGTTCGTCTATGGCCTGCAGCGCCTGGCCGGCATCGGGCCGGACGGCAAGTCGACAGTGTACGTCTACGACGGCCTGGGCAGCGTCAGGCAACTCGCCGACGCCCAGGGCGCGGTCTTTGACAGGTATACATACAGCCCCTATGGACTCCCGGCCGCGAACGGCCGCCTGAACCCGTCCCACAAGCTGAACGACGGCAACACCTTCGGCTTCGGCGGCCAGGACCACGACCCGGTCTTTGGGCAGGTCTACCTCCGGGCGCGGTATTACACGCCGGGCCTCGGGCGCTTTACGGCTCCCGATCCGCTGGTGCTGGCCGGCCTTGATCTACCGGGGATGAGCCCGTATGCGTACGGCGAGGATAACCCGCTGGCGTATCTTGACCCGAGCGGGCTGGTGGCGGAGAAGGTCCAGGCTGCGAGGACTTCTTGGGTTGGGACCGTAGTCAGCATAGGACTGTCGTTCATCCCTGGTCTTGGCGACGCCAAAGACATAGTGGAGGCCTTGATCGGGGCTGACATGGTTACGGGTCAGCGACTTACGGGCCTAGACCGGGGGATTGCCATCGCGGCCGCTTTCTTGCCGTTCGTCGGTGGGACGGCGCTCCGCAAAGCCATATCGGAGATTGGCCAAGGAACGAAACAGGAACTGGAGTTGATAGCCGAGGGAGTCAACAAGGCGATACCCGGGAAGGGCGCTGTGGTGGGGACGCGGAAACACAAGCTCTTCCAGGAGGGTGTTGACGCCCTTGAGAACCCCAGGCTTACAACGGAGGTAACCATCCTCGGGCCCAGCGGGGAAAGGGCGGCTTACGGAACTAGGGGCTCCGTCAGGCTAGATGTGGTTGAACGTGACGCCACAGGCGTTATTAAGAGAATCTATGACCTCAAGACTGGGGGAGCCACCCTGACCCCTCAGAGGATAAAGCAGATTCAGGAGGCAGTCGGGTACGCCGTGGATGTCATTCAGATCAGGTAGAACGATGGAGGTTAGCTGCATGCCATCACCAGGTGAACTAGGAAAAGCAATAAGGGCTGTTTTCAGATCCTTCGCTGCCGAAGAAGGCTTCTTCTTTCGCAAGCCAACGCTGCTGTTGCGGGATCGCCAAGATACGCTGCACATCATCGCATTTGACAGAGGCCTAGCGGGGTTCGCGTGTGACATCGCGATTCAGCCCCTTTATATGCCTTACGATTTCTTTGCCCTGAGCTTGGGAGCACGGGTGACGAGATTCCGGGTTGACCTGCGTGAACGGTGGCTTTACGGTGAGGATGACCCAGACACCCTGTTCCGAAACTTATCACAGGCGTTGGATCTAGTCAGAAGAAACGCCCTGCCATGGTTTGACGAAGCAGGGTCTCCCGCAAAGCTTGTCTCCTTCATCGAAAGCGGTGCATCCACTGACCCAAGCTACGGGCTTCAATGCCCGCCTTTCTTGCAGGAAAAGTACTTGGCCTTCAGCTATTTGTACCTCGGCCGTCATCAGGATGCCGAGAGGAGCTTCAGAAAGCTGGCTGAAGGCCTCAGCGGTAACCAGTTTGCTAAGAAAGAAGAGGAGCAAGCGAGGGCAATGGAGTTGTTGGTCAGGACCGACCCGGAAGCGGCTATGCAAAGGCTCATGACCCATATCAAGGAAACGAGAGAGAATCTTAGGCTGGACAGCCATAAGGGCCCCGGTTCAACGGCGCGCAGCAGGGGGCACTGAAACGGGGCTCGCAGGGGCCGTATGTAAGGATCTAGCCACCCTGACTGCCGCTGTAGTCGGAATAGGGGGCAGGTCGTCGCTGAAGGCATTCCCGCTCTGGGTCGTAGCCGGCTTTTGGTCTAGGCGCGACCGTCTTCGTAGCCTGCAGCCGATACCCAGATTCCTGAGCACCGTACTTGCGTCGCCGGAGTGGGGGACGTCATATCATTGAGGGCTGAGGGAGGCTGAAGCGTGACTTCCCGCCGGCTGAAATATCAACAGGTTAAGCCCCTCGAGCGCCAGGAAGCAGTGGATGCCTTAAGTTCTGACGACAGTGACCTTGTCCGCGACGCTTTAGTCCGCGTGGCCTACCACGACCGCGATTGGCGGCGGGTTCAAGACCAGTGCCTACGCCTCTCGCACCACCAAAGCCGGGCGGTCAGGGCGGTCTCCGTCACCTGCCTTGGTCATCTAGCACGCATCCACGGGGCGCTCGACGAGGACAAGGTGCTTCCGGTTCTGAGGGCCCTCCTCGAGGACCCCGAGACGCGTGGTTACGCCCAGGATGCCTTGGATGACATCGACATCTTCCTGCACCGCAAGCGCTGAATCGTTTCGGACGAGGGGAACCATGACCGATGGACTCGTTCTTTCTTATCTCGACAGAGACAAGACTCTTGATCCCGCCTCGGCAGTGCACGTCTTTGAGACGGCTGAGCAACGGGGTCATGAATGACCTGATGCTCGTCACGGTGGACCCGCCCATCCCTCGCGACGCCTACGGTACCAAAGGTGCATTGACCGAACTCCTTCTGGGACCTAAGTACGACCGGGGAGCGCTCTTCGCGAAAGAGCCCGACATGCCCATCTATGTCTATGTCTTCAAGGCTCCAGAATCGGTGACGAACGATGGTCTGGTCAAAGAACGTCTGAGTGTCCTCGATTGGGGAGCTATCTACGATGACTATCGCCAGGCGGAGGCCGCAATCCTGCCTGATTGGAGGTAGTGGTTTGTCCCTCTTGCGGAAGTTTGGATCCAGGGTCAAGCTCGAAGAACCGCAGCCGCTCAAGATGTCCCTCAGCGTGGCCGACAAGAGTGGGGTGCACAAACTCACCTGCATCAGCGAACTGCGCCAACGGCACCCGAAGCCCACGGCTCGTGAGTTTGAGCTGGCTGTCCTCTCCCGCTATGTCCGGGGGAGGGGTCTGACTGCGGGTTTGCTCATCCCCGACGACTGGGATTGGATCAGCGAGTTCTGTGACGCTAACCACATCCCCGCAAAGAAAGCAAAGGCTGATCGTGACGAGGTTCGACTGGTAGTTCGGCCCAGTGATGAGGGGCAGGCGTTGACCCTGATCGAAGCGCTGGTTAGGGAGAGCGTCTGGACCTACAACGGTGACGAAGTGACCCTTTTGTTCAGGAAGCCCACGGCCTCAACCGGCGTCGGTGGACTGGACATGCCCGCTACGGTGATTCCCATCTGCGACGGCTACGGCTTTGTCTTTGCAGGCAGACCGGAGCATATGGAGGAGGTACGGGAGCTGATCGAGCAGACCGCCCGCGGCTTCTCGCCACCCGTCGTCCTGAAACCCGAATAGCCCACCCTGCCCGGGACCCCCGTCCCGGGCATTTTCCATCCCAGCCCGGAATAAGGATTCCTGATGGAACCCCCTGCTTGACCGGGCCGCGCCCGGGGCCCACGCCCTAGCCGCGGCCGGCCTAGCGCCGAGCGGGGGGCCAACAGCCGGGAGGGTGGTCGGGCCATGCACGATGAGGCTCCGTACGCGCTGGAAGCGGTCGAGGTCGCGGCTTCGCTCGGGACGGACCTCAAGCGCGGGCTGTCGACCCGCGAGGCGGAACGGCGGCTGGACGAGGTGGGCCCCAACGCCCTCGAGGAGGCCGCCGCCATTTCGCCGTGGGCTATCTTCCTCGGGCAGTTCAAGGACTTCATGGTCCTCGTCCTCCTGGCGGCCACGGTGGTCTCGTTCCTCCTGGGCGAGACCACCGACGCCGTCACCATCATCGCCATCGTCATCATGAACGCCATCCTCGGCTTCGTCCAGGAGTACCGGGCCGAGCGCTCAATGGCCGCCCTGCGCGAGATGACGGCCCCGGCGGCCCGCATCGTCCGAGACGGCGAGGAGAAGGAGGTCAACGCGGCCGAACTGGTCCCCGGCGACCTGGTCCTGGTCGACGCCGGCGACCGCGTCCCGGCCGACCTCCGCCTGACCGAGTCGAGCAGCCTGGCCGCCGAAGAGGCGGCCCTCACCGGCGAGTCCCACCCGGTCCGGAAGCACCCGCGCCCGGTCCTCGGCCACCAGCCCAGCCTGGCCGAGCGGAGCTGCATGCTCTTCATGGGCTCGGTCATCACCCGCGGTCGCGGGCATGGGGTGGTCACGAAGACCGGGATGGCCACGGAGATGGGGATGATCGCCGGGATGATCCAGGACGCGGGGGAGGAGGAGACGCCCCTCCAGCGCCGGCTGGAACAGCTCGGCAAGTACATCGTTGCCGCCTGCCTGCTCATCTGCGGGGTCGTCGTGGCCGTCGGCATCCTCCACGGCGAGTCGGCCTACCAGATGTTCCTAGCCGGGGTCAGCCTGGCCGTGGCGGCCATCCCCGAAGGGCTGCCGGCCATCGTCACCATCTCGCTGGCCATCGGGGTCCAGCGGATGTCCCGCCGCCGGGCCATCGTCCGCAAGCTCCCGGCCGTCGAGACCCTGGGCTGCGCCACGGTCATCTGCTCCGACAAGACGGGGACCCTGACCGAGAACCAGATGACCGTGCGGCGCATGGCCGTGGACGGCCGTTCGGTCTACGTCAGCGGCAACGGCTACTCGACCAAGGGGCAGTTCGTCGACACCCAGCGGCGACGGCTCGACCCGCGCCGGGACGGGGCTCTGCGCCTGGCCCTGAGCATCGGCGCGGCCTGCAGTGATGCCCGCCTCGTCCAGGGCGGCATCAAGGGCGACCCGACCGAGGGGGCGCTGGTCGTCGCCGCGGCCAAGGCCGGCATCAAGGCCGAGGACCTGGAACGCGACTGGCCGCGCGTGGCCGAGGTGCCCTTCGAGTCGGAGCGGCGCCGGATGACGACCTTCCACCGGACCGACGACGGGCTCCTGGTCCTGTGCAAGGGGGCCGCCGACACGGTCATCGACCTGTGCTCGCGCGTCGTCGGGGACGAGGGGGAACGGCCGCTCTTCGCCGCCGACCGGCTCGAGGCCATGCGGGCCAACGAGGAACTGGCCGGCGACGCCCTCCGCGTCCTGGGGCTGGCCTATCGCCGCGTCCCGGCCGGTGACCCGCGGGTGGCGGCCGTCATCGAGGGCCGGGCCGAGTTCGAGGACCTCGTCACCTTCGAGCGCGAGATGGTCTTCGCCGGCCTCGTCGGGATGATCGACCCGCCGCGCAAGGAGGTCTACGGGGCCATCCAGACCTGCCGGCGGGCGGGCATCCGGACGGTGATGATCACCGGCGACCACCCGGCCACCGCCCGCGCCATCGCCCAGGAGATAAAGATCCTCGAGGAGGGGGAGGCCCCGCGGGGGGCCGTCATCAGCGGCCGCGACCTCGACCGCATGTCCGACCGCGAGCTGGCCAGGGCCGCCCAGACGGCCAGGGTCTATGCCCGGGTCTCGCCACATCACAAGCTCCGCATCGTCAAGGCCCTCAAGCAGAAGGGGCAGGTCGTGGCGATGACCGGCGACGGCGTCAACGACGCCCCGGCGGTCAAGGAGGCCGACATCGGCGTGGCCATGGGCCAGACCGGGACCGACGTGACCAAAGAGGCCTCGGCCATGGTCCTCGCCGACGACAACTTCGCCACCATCGTCGCCGCCGTCGAGGAAGGCCGGGCCATCTACGACAATATCCGCAAGTTCATCCGCTACCTCCTGTCATGCAACGTCGGGGAGATCCTGACCATGTTCCTGGCCGCCGTGGCCGGCCTGCCTCTGCCGCTCCTGCCCATCCAGATCCTGATGGTCAACCTGGTCACCGACGGGCTGCCGGCGATGGCCCTCGGGGTCGAGCCGGCCGAGCCGGACGTCGCCGACCGCCCGCCGCGGCCGCCGCAGGAGAGCGTCTTCGCCCAGCGGCTGGCGATCAAGATAACGGTCCGCGGGGTCATCATCGGCCTGTGCACCCTGGGTGTCTTCTGGCTGTCCATGAAAGCCGGGGCCGGCGTCGAGCATGCCCGCACCCTGGCCTTCGCCACCCTCGTCATGAGCCAACTCATTCACGTCTTCGATTGCCGCTCCGAGCGCCGGTCGGTCCTGAAACTGGGCCTCTTCAGCAACGGCTTCCTCCTCGTCGCCGTGGCCGTCTCGACGGCGATGATGCTCGGCGCCATCTACCTGCCGGGGATGGAGCATGTCTTCAAGACGGTGCCCCTCGGGCCCGGCGACTGGTTCTGGGTGCTGCTGGCCTCGGCCGGCCCGAACCTCTTCGTCAGCCTCCGACGGGTATTTCTCTATCACGGCAAAGAGAGACTATGGTTGCGGTTCGGCCGCAGTGAGACCTTGCCGCAGTCGGAGGAGGACAATGGTGAGGAATAGGGAATATCCTCAACTAGGTTCGATCCCACCATCTCCCTGGGCCGAGCCCAGGGATTTCGTTTGCGAAGGGGGACCTTGAGACCACGTGCGATTCGTCAAACTGCAGGGAGCCGGGAACGACTATCTGTTCATCAACGGGTTCGAGGTCAAGATCCCTGAAGAGGAACTACCCGAACTGGCCCGCCGGATGAGCGACCGGCACTTCGGGGCCGGCGCCGACGGCATCATCCTCATCCTTCCGTCTAAGAAGGCCGACTTCCGGATGCGGATGTTCGACGCCGACGGGACCGAAGGCGAGATGTGCGGCAACGGCATCCGCGGCTTCGCCAAGTATGTCTTCGACCGGAAGATGGCCCCGTCCAAGAACCTGGCCATCGAGACGGGTGCCGGGCTCATCAAGACCGAGATCATCCAGGAGGACCACGGGCGGGCCGTGGCCGTCCGCGTGGATATGGGCCGGCCGCGGTTGGCCCGCAAGGAGATCCCGATGTCCGGGGGACGCCCCGCCGAGCGGGTCCTCGACGAGGCCATCGAGGTGGCCGGCCAAGAGATGCACTTCACGGCCGTCTCGATGGGCAATCCGCACGCCGTCTTCTTCGTCGACGACATCAAGGCCGTCGACCTGCCCAGGGTCGGGCCGCTCATCGAGAATCACGAGCTCTTCCCGCGGCGGACCAACGTCGAGTTCGTCCAGGTGGTCGCGCCCGACGAGATCATCATGCGGGTCTGGGAGCGCGGGTCGGGCATCACCCTGGCCTGCGGCACCGGGGCCTCGGCCTCGGTCGTCGCCGGCAACCTGAAGGAGCGCACCGGGCGCAAGGCCCTCGTCCACGTGGACGGCGGCGAGCTCCTGGTCGAGTGGGGGACCGACGACCACGTCTACCTTACCGGCCCCTCGGTCGAGGTCTACACTGGCGAGTTCCCCTACTGAAAAGGTCGGCGAAAAGAGCGGGGGGGCCGTCCGGCCGCTCCGCGTGGGAGGTATCGATCAGTTGAGAAAGGCCAAGCGCATCGCGGCCATTCCGCCGTATGTCTTCGCGCAGATGGACAAGCGTAAGAAGGAACTCATCGCCAAGGGCGTCGACGTCATCGCCCTGGGCATCGGTGACCCGGACCTGCCCACCCCGGAGTGGGTCGTCGAGGACATGGGGCGGGCGATACAGAAGCCGCCCTATTACCGTTACCCCGACTACGAGGGGGCGGCCTTCTACCGGAAGGCGATGGCCGACTGGTACCGCCACCGCTTCGACGTCGAGCTCGACCCGGCGAACGAGGTCGTCGCCCTGGTCGGCTCGAAGGAAGGGCTGGCCCATCTCATCTGGGCCTTCGTCGACCCGGGCGACACCGTCCTCATCCCCGACCCGGCCTACCCGGTCTACCGGACCCACACCCTCCTGACCGGCGGCGACCCATACATGATGCCGCTGCTGCCGGAGAACGGCTTCCTGCCCGACTTCGACGCCATCCCGGAGGACACGCGCCGGCGGGCCAAGATCCTCTTCCTCAACTACCCCAACAACCCGACCGCGGCTGTGGCCGACCTGGACTTCTTCCGCCGGGCCGTGGACTTCGCCAAGCGCTGCGACCTCCTCATCTGCCACGACAACGCCTACGCTGAGATGACCTACGACGGCTTCCGCGCCCCGAGCATCCTCGAGGTCGACGGGGCCAAGGACGTGGCCATCGAGACCTACAGCTTCTCCAAGCCGTTCAACATGACCGGCTGGCGGATCGCCGCCGCGGTCGGCAACGCCGAAGCCGTGGCGGCCCTCGGGATCATCAAGACCAACACCGACTCGGGCCAGTACACGGCGATCCAGGAGGCGGCCGCGTCGGCCTTCGACCACGACCCCGAGGCCTTCTTCGCCAAGATGAACCGGGTCTACAAGGGACGGCGCGACGTCTTCGTCGACGGGATGAACGCCCTCGGCTGGGAGATGGAGAAGCCCAGGGGGACCTTCTACGTCTGGGTCCCGGTTCCGCAGGGACAGACCTCCGGTGGCTTCGCCCAGGTCTGCCTGGAGAAGGCGGGGGTCGTCGTGACCCCGGGCGCGGCCTATGGGCCAAACGGCGAGGGCTTCGTCCGCGTGGCCCTGACCGTCGATGAGAAGCGCCTGCGGGAAGCCGTCGATCGGCTGGCCAAGGCCGGGGTCCGGTACCGGTAGGAAGCGGGGAAGACAAGCGGGGAAGGGAAGCGGGGAAGGCAAGGCATGGACGGGCAGGCGCGGCGGTCCATCATCCACCTGGACATGGACGCCTTCTTCGCCTCCGTCGAACAACTGGACAACCCCGCCCTGCGGGGCCGGCCGGTCATCGTCGGCGGCAGCCCGCGGTCCCGCGGGGTGGTCAGCACGGCATCCTACGAGGCCCGCCGGTTCGGGGTCAGGTCGGCCATGCCCACCGGTCGGGCCCTGGCTTTGTGTCCGACGGCGGTCCTGGTCACCCCGCGGATCCAGCGCTACGTGGAGATCTCCCGGCGGGTCCGTCGCGTCCTCGACGATTACACCGACCTCATCGAGCCGGTCTCCATCGATGAGGCTTTCCTGGACGTCACGGCCACCGTGGCCACGACCGGCCGGTCGGCGACGGCCATCGCCCGCGAGATCAAGGAGCGCGTCGCCCGAGAGACCGGACTGACCGCGTCGGTCGGCGTGGCCCCCAACAAGCTCCTGGCCAAACTGGCCTCCGACCTCAAGAAGCCGAACGGGTTCGTCGTCCTCGACGAGGCGGCGGCCGAGCGGCTGCTCCCGGAGATGCCCGTCCGACAGCTCTGGGGCATCGGGGCCAAGACCGAGATGAGCCTCAACCGCATCGGCGTCTTCACCATCGGCGACCTGCGGCGGATGGATGAGGGTCTGCTCGCCCGGCTCTTCGGGAGTCGCGCCGAGGAGTTGGCCTTGCTCGCCCGGGGCATCGACCACCGCCCCGTGGAGCCACGCCAGGAGGTCAAGTCCATCGGCGCCGAGACCACCTTCGCCGACGATGTCCGCGACCGGGAACGGCTGGCTTCGGCCCTCGGCGGGTTCGCCGACGAGGTCGCCGAGCGCCTCCGGGAGCACCGCTTCCTGGCCCGGACGGTGACGGTCAAGGTCCGCCTGGCCGACTTCACCAGCCTGACCCGGAGCCAGACCCTGCCGCAGCCGACCGACGAAGAGGATGTCCTCCAGGGGGCGGCCGTGAGTCTATTGGACCGGGCCGTCCCGGGTTCGCACCCGATCCGCCTCATCGGGCTGGCGGTCTCGAACTTCCTGCGACCCGGCGATCTGTATCAGGCGAACCTGCCTTTTTGAGCCGGCCGACCTTCTTGCCGACAGGTCCTTCCGGCCGGGCCGACCCGGCTCAGCCGTCCCCCCTGACCTGAAAGCGAGGATAAGATGCCTGCCGGGGACGCAATCTAGCTAAGACTGGTCTCAATCTCAAAATTTTGCCAGGACTGAAGGGATTCCCGCGCAGGGACGCGAATAGTAGGCCTTGGGCGGGGGCCGCCCTGGTAATTGAGCCACATCCTGGGAGGGCCCCAGACCCCGAACCGGAATTGCGCCCGATGACGGGAAACCAAGTGAGGTAGATTGATGATCCGGAGCATGACCGGTTACGGCCGGGGCGACGTTTCGACCGGACAGCGCAAGGCGACCGTCGAGGTCCGCTCGGTGAACCATCGGTTCTCTGAAGTCGTCATCCGCATGCCGAAGGAACTCAGCCCGCTCGAGGAACGCATCCGCAACCTGGTCCAGGCGAAGGTCAGCCGGGGGCGGGTCGATATCCTCATCACGCGGGAGGATTCCCGTGGCAAGCGGCGTAAGGTCGAAGTGGACAAGGACCTGGCGGCCTCGTATTACGAAGGTCTCAAGGAACTCCAAGAGGCCCTTGGGCTCAAGGCTCAGACCCACCTGGACCTCATCGCCCGGCTGCCGGACGTGTTCCTGTTGACCGAGGTGACGGAAGACCTCGAGGAGTTCTGGCGGGGGCTGGCCGTCGCTGTCGACCGCGCCCTCGATGAGATGCTGGCCATGCGCGAGCGGGAGGGTGAACGCCTGCGGTCCGACCTCCTGGAGCGCCTGAGGGTCATCGAGGATCATACCGCGGCCATCGAAGCCCGCGCGCCGCAGGTGGTCGAGGAATACCGCCGGCGGTTGACCGACAGGGTCAAGGAAATCCTGCCGGGCGTGTCCATCGACGAGGGGCGACTGGCCACCGAGGTCGTCCTGTTCGCCGAACGCAGCAGCATCACGGAAGAGATCGTCCGCCTCAGAAGCCACCTAGCGCAGATGCGAGAAGGCCTCGGCCAATCGGATGCCGTGGGCCGTCGTCTGGACTTCCTCCTTCAGGAGATGAACCGGGAGATCAACACCATTGGCTCTAAGTCCGCCGATAGCGACATCGCCAAGGCCGTTATCGACGTGAAGAGCGAGTTGGAGAAGATCCGGGAACAAGTCCAGAACATCGAATAGGAGGTGGAAAATGTGGCGTTACCGAAGCTTACTCTGGAGCAGAAGAAGAAGGCTCTGCAGAAGGCTCAGGACATGCGCAGCCGTCGGAAGAGCGTCCGTGAGCGGCTGAAGAAGGGCTCCATGACCCTCAAGCAGGTACTCGACGCGAAGAACGACGAGGTCCTGGGCAAGATGCGGGTGGCCTATCTTCTCGCTTCGCTGCCGCGCGTCGGCAAGACCACGGCCCGCAAGATCATGGAAGAGATCGGCATCGACGAGGCCCGCCGCGTTCAGGGTCTCGGCAAGCGGCAGCGGGAGGCTTTGCTTGAGCGACTGGGGACCAGGGGGTAGAACTTCTTAATGGAGATCAAGCTCATCAACATCGGCTTCGGGAACATCGTCTCGGCCAACCGGATCGTGGCCATCGTCAGCCCCGAGTCGGCGCCCATCAAGAGAATCATCCAAGAGGCCCGGGACCGGGGAATGCTCATCGACGCGACCTACGGCCGGCGGACACGGGCGGTGGTCATCACCGACTCCGACCACATCATCCTGTCGGCCGTTCAGCCTGAGACGGTGGCCAACCGGCTTGCCAGCCGGGAGGCCGGTTCCGATGCTGATGCTGCCGCCGACGATACCCTGGTCGAATAGTCTCCGCGGCCGAGAGGATGACGTCTCCAAACGTGAGTCAGGACGGTCTTTTGCTCGTTGTTTCCGGCCCATCGGGGGCCGGCAAGAGTAAGCTCGTCGAGGCCCTCCGTGCCCGAGTTCCAGGGCTCGGGTTTTCGGTGTCGGCGACCACCCGTCCTCCCCGTCCGGGGGAGAGGGAGGGCGTCGACTACTTCTTCCTCGGTGAGAGCGAATTCACGGACCGGGTGGCCCGCGGGGACTTCCTCGAGTGGGCGACGGTCTACGGTCACCGGTACGGTACCCTGAACCAACAGGTGGACGAGACGCTGAGGCAAGGCAAGGACATCGTCCTGGACATTGACACACGGGGCGCCGAGAACGTCAGACGACTACGCCCAGAGGCTGTCACGATCTTCGTCCTTCCGCCAAGTCCATCCGAACTGCGACGCCGGCTCGAGGTCCGCGGAACGGACAGCCGAGACACCATCGAGGGCCGTCTGGCGGCCGCCGGGCACGAGATCGCCGCCGCCGACGGTTATCAGTATCTGGTCATCAACGATGATTTCAGCGAAGCCCTCAGCATCCTACAGGCCATCATCATCGCCGAGAAGGCGCGTTGTTTTCGGCAACAGGACAAGCTCCGGGGGTTCCAAAAGCAGGGGGGTTTCGAAGGATTCCGATGACACAACCGTCTCTTGACCAACTCATCCTAAAGGTTGACAGCAAGTACACACTGGTGGTGGCGGCGGCCAAGCGGGGGCGCGAGCTGATGGACGGCCGGCCCAATCTGGTTGAGTCCAAATCGACCAAGCCCGTCTCCATCGCCCTCGAAGAGATCCACGCCGGACGGATAGGTTTCGAGCGCACCAAGATCGGCGTGAAGTAATCAGGGTTCAGTCTCCCAGCATGGAACACCCGAAGGATGACTTCGGGGTTTTCCTTTATCATCGGGCGGAGGGCGAGGGCGAAATGGGCTACGCCAAGGTCCTGGTGGACGTGTCGGTGCCGCCGGGCGAAGGTCTTTACGATTATGCCGTGCCCGCGACCTTCGAGGCCTCGACGGTGCTCGGGGTCTGCGTTCGCGTGCCCTTCCGGAATCGCCGCGCCCTGGGGTTCGTCTTCGCCCGGCCGGACCGGCCGGCGGTGACGGACGTCAAAGAGGTCATCGAGGTCGACCCGGTCTACCCGCCCCTGACCGAAGACATGCGGGAGACGGTCGAGTTCCTTGTCGGGCGATACCTCTGCTCGTACCCGGAGGCATTGCACGCCGTGCTGCCGCCGGGTCCGCGAGCGCGGGCCGAGGCCCGCGTCGCCCTGGCGACGGAGGCCGGCGCGGCTATGGAGGCCGCCCGCGCGCTTGAGGGCAAGGCCCCGGCGCAGGCCGCCGTGCTGACGGCGCTGGCCGCCGAGGAAGGCCCGCTGTCCCTGGGTGAACTGGCCGAGCGCCTCGGTGGGAAGGATCCCGGCGGGGTGGTCAAGGCCCTCGAGGCCCAGGGGCTCGTGCGGCGGGAGACGGTCTGGCGCAAGGGAGTCGCCCCTCGCCTCGAGACCCTCTACGCCCTGAGCGTGGACGCGGCGCGGGCCGAGGAGACGGCGCGGGGGATGGAGCGACGTGCCCCGCAGCAGGCCCGCGCCCTGCTGGCCCTGGCCGCCCGGGGGACCGCGGCCACCGCCGCGGAACTGAAGAGCCTGGCCGGAGTGACCACGGCGACGCTCACCGCGATGGTCGCCAAGGGGCTGGTGACGGTCGAACGCGCCGAGCGCCTGCGGGGCCCCGTGGCCCAGTGGTCCGCGGCCGCGGCGGCCGCCGTCGTCCCTACTCAAGCCCAGGGAACTGTGATAAAATCTATCGTTGAAGCCCTGACCGCCAACAGACCGGCGCGCTTTCTCCTTCACGGCGTGACCGGCAGCGGCAAGACCGAGGTCTATCTGCGGGCCGTGGACGCCACGCTGGCCGCCGGGCGTTCCGCCATCTACCTCGTCCCCGAGATCGCCCTGACGCCGCAGGCTGTGGCCGGCTTCAAGGCCCGCTTCGGCGACGAGGTGAGA
>JAJYMC010000004.1 GCA_021787335.1 Bacillota bacterium
CTCCCTGATGACCCTTCCCGGTAGCCATAGCCTCCAGGCGTGCACGGTAGTACGGCTCATTCTTGAGCGGAAGCCACAGGAACCCGTCGCTGGTGGTCAGGCGCAGAACAAACCTGTCTCCATCCTGAACGATCCGGTATCCGCGAATGCCCACCCCGACTGGCTGAAGCCCCATGATGACCGGCGACCCGTTCTTCAATCCCCTTTCCCGCCGGGCCTTCCAGGACCGCATGATGTGGCATGTCTGGTTCAATGCTACCCGTAGCGATTCGGAAGGTAGCGAGACTTCGGCCTTGACTTGGTGGTAAGCCTCCCGATGCAACCGCCCCCGGAAGGTGGTGTTCAGTTTCTTCGCCTTTTCCACCAGCAATGACAGGGCTTTCGTGTACTGCCTCTGCATCTCCGAAAGCCTCTGAACCTTCTTGGCGGTTGGCTTAAGAAGCCGAACCTTGAGCGAAACGTTGTTTTGCATGTTTCCATTGTATACCAGAGAACACATGTTCGTCAAATGGAAGGAGGGAAGCCGCCATTCCTCCCAGGGCTAAAGCCTCTGGGCTTCCTGGCGGCGGTTTTGTGACCATCAAGGTCGGGATCAACGGTTTCGGCAGCATTGGACGCAGGTTCTTCCGGATCGCCCGGCGCAACCCGGACATCCAGGTGGTGGGGGTGAACGACCTCACCGATCCCAAGACTCTGGCTGCCCTGCTCAAGCATGACTCAACCTACGGGACGCTGGACGCGAAGGTCGAGGCCACGGCCGACTCCATCGTCGTCGACGGCCGCCCGATAAAGGTCACGGCCGAGAAAGACCCGGCCAACATCAAGTGGAAGGACCTCGGCGTGCAGATCGTCATCGAGTCGACCGGCCGTTTCACCGAGAAGGAGAAGGCCGTCGTCCACATCACCTCGGGCGGGGCCAAGAAGGTCATCATCAGCGCCCCGGCCAAGGGCGAGGACGCCACCATCGTCATGGGCGTTAATGACGACAAGTACGACCCGCAAAACCACAACGTCATCTCCAACGCCTCGTGCACCACGAACTGCCTGGCCCCGGTGACCAAGGTCGTGGCCGAGAACTTCGGCCTGGTAAAAGGCATGATGAACACCGTCCACGCCTACACCAACGACCAGGTCATCCTGGACTTCCCCCATAAGGACCTGCGGCGGGCCAGGGCGGCCGCCCAGAACATCATCCCGACCACCACCGGCGCGGCCAAGGCGGTCTCGCTGGTCCTCCCCGAGACCAAGGGCAAGCTCAACGGCTTCTCCCTCCGCGTCCCCGTGCCGGCCGTGTCCGTCGTGGACCTCGTCGCCGTGCTCCCGCGGAAGGTCACCGAGCTAGAGGTCATTGAGGCCTTCAAGAAGGCCGCCGCCGGGCCGCTCGGCAAGTTCCTCGGCGTCTCCGAGGAGCCGCTGGTCTCCAGCGACTACAAGGGCTGCGACAAGTCGGCGACGGTCGACCTCCTCTCGACCATGGTCGTGGACGGCGACCTGCTCCGCGTGGTCGCCTGGTACGACAACGAGTGGGGCTACTCCACCCGCTTGGTCGACCTGGTCGAACTGATGGCCTCGAAGGGGCTCTGAGCCGACCGCGCTGCCAAGAGACTAAGCCAAGGCCCGTGTCCTCGACACGGGCCTTGATCACGGGGGATGATTGAGTTGGCCAAGCTCACAGTGCGCGACCTGCCGGTGGCCGGCAAGCGGGTCTTCGTCCGCGTCGACTTCAACGTGCCCACCGATGACAAGGGCGCGATAACCGACGACACCCGGATCCGCGCCGCCCTGCCGACCATCCGCTACCTGCGGGACCAGGGGGCCAAGGTCATCCTGGCCTCGCACTTCGGGCGGCCGAAGGGCAAGGTGGTCGAGGAGTTCCGGCTGACCGCCGTCGGCCGGCGCCTGGCCGAACTGCTCGGCGTGCCCGTTCTTAAGCTCGATGACTGCGTCGGGCCGGAGGTCGAGGCGGCTGTCTCGGCGATGAAGCCGGGCGAAGTGGTCCTCCTCGAGAACGTCCGCTTCTACCCGGGCGAGGAGAAGAACGACCCGGACTTCGCCAGGAAGCTGGCCGCCCTGGCCGACGTCTTCGTCAACGATGCCTTCGGCGCGGCCCACCGGGCCCACGCCTCGACCGCGGGCATCGCCGCCTACCTACCGGCGGTGGCCGGGTTCCTGATGGAAAAAGAAATCGGCGCCCTGGGGCGCCTGCTGGAGCGGCCCGAGCGGCCCTTCGTCGCCATCCTCGGCGGGGCCAAGGTGTCGGACAAAATTGGCGTCATCGAGAATCTGCTCGGGAAGTGCGACCGGCTGCTGGTCGGCGGGGGGATGGCCAACACCTTCCTGGCCGCCAGGGGTCTGAACCTCGGGCAGTCCCTGGTCGAGCTGGACAAGGTCGGGCTGGCCGGGGAGCTTCTGGCGAGGGCCGGAGATAAGCTCGTCTTGCCGGTGGACGTGGTCGCCGCCCCGGCCGTCGACGCCGCGGCGCCGCGGAAGACCGTCGCCGTGGAGGCCCTGGGCGCGACCGACAAGGCCCTCGACATCGGCCCGGCCACGGTGGCCCGCTTCGAGAAGGAGATCGCCGCGGCCCGGACCATCTTCTGGAACGGTCCGATGGGCGTCTTCGAGGTTGAGCCGTTCGCCGCCGGGACCACTGCCGTCGCCCGAGCGGTGGCCGCCTCCAAGGGCTTCAGCGTGGTCGGCGGGGGCGACTCCATCGCCGCCATCGAGAAAGCCGGCGTGGCCGACCGCGTCGGCCACATCTCCACCGGCGGCGGCGCCTCCCTCGAGTTCATCGAGGGGAAGGAACTGCCGGGTGTGGCGGCGCTGAAATAGTGGTGTCACTATGCTCCGGGGTTGGGCCTGACAACTCGCTGCAGCCGACCGCTGGCTACGCTCGCGGCGGCTGAAGCTAGCGGTACACCTCTCGGCGATGACCGATCTTCACAACCGTGACAGCCTGGCGGGCGTCGTTGACTTCGTACAGGATCCGGTAGTCGCCCTGACGGATGCGATACCGTTCTTGACCGGATAGCTTCTCGCCGCCTGGTGGGCGGGGATTGTCGGCCAAGGCCTGGATGCGGCTCACGATACGCACGAGGTCCCGATGGGGGAGGCTCTCAAGCTCTTTGGCTGCTGACTGTTTGAGTGTGAGCTTATAGCTTTCCACGGCTCTTCAGGTCACGCAGTACATCTTCGAACGCCACGGTCGGCTCGTGAACGCGGTCCTCGAATGCCGCAAGGTCGACCGCGTCCTCGGCGAGAGAGCGGCGCACGGCAGCGTTGACCAGATCGGAGATGCTCCGGTCGGTCTCGGCTGCTTTGATCCGGAGGGCCTTGTGCAGGTCAGGGTCGAAGGAAATGGTGGCTCGCTTGACAATTCTGCGCATGGCACAAGCGTAGCACCATGGTGCTTTGGCGTCAAGTCACCAAATCAGAGGAGCCGTTGTAGTTCGGGGAAAGCCTTCAAGGTGAAAGCCAGGGCCCCTTGACCGGGCCGCCGATTCCGGTGTAGGCTAGGAGCGGAAGGTAGACTGCCCAGGACAAGGGGGTGTCCGCATGGTTGTCAGCCTAAAGCACAGCATCGGGCTGGATATCAAGCGCCTCACCCCGTCCGAGACCGGCCGAGCGCCGGCCTGAGGCACTGTCCTCAGGCCATCGACCAGCGTTTTCAGCCAGGCCGGACCGCGGGGTGATCCGCGGTCCTTTTCGTTTCGGGCCGGCGCCGCTTCTCGGCGCCGCGCCCGCAACCCCCTTTCACAAGGAGGCCTGGCATGACCAGACGCTATCTGAACGCGGCCGACGTCCTGCCACCGCGGCTGTTGGCGGCGGTCCAGCGCCACGCGGCCGGGACCCAGCTCTATGTGCCCAGGGCGGAACGTCTCAGATGGGGCGAACGCAGCGGGGCCAGGCAAGCCCTGGCTTCCCGCAACCGGCAGATCCGCCAACGCCGCCGTGACGGCGCTTCCGTCGAAGAACTGATGGCCGAGTTCCACCTGAGCTACGACTCCGTCCGCAAGATACTGAGCCCGGGCACGGCCGGAAAGAACGCTTCGACCAGTTCTCGGGGCTGACGCGCACCGGTTGCCCATGTTAGAATCAAGGTGCGGTTGGCCAACCCGCAAAAATCCGTCAAAGGAAAGGGGGTGACGTTGCGTGGTCGATTCCACGCCCGTCATCCCCGGAGGGCGCTGAGCCCTCGGGGATGGCATGGCAGAAGGGGCAGGCGATGAGCCTGCCCCTTTCGAATTTCCTTGACCAATTCTTTCGCTGACGGGAATAACTATCCTATCCGAGCTGGACGAGACGGCGACGTCCCATGTCGAAGCAGGAATTCCAGGCCAAGCTCGAGCGCCAGGGGGTCGCTGGAAGCTACGCCCCCAGCCCCAACGCCTCGGCCAGCTCCCGCAGGAACAGCTCGGCGTCGGTGACCAGCCCGAGGGCCTGGAAGGTGCCGCGGTCGGCCAGCTTGGTGACGGCCGCCGGGTTGATGTCGACGACCACCGTCTTGACCGAGGCCGGGAGCATGTTCCCGGTGGCGATGGAGTGCAGCATGGTCGCGACCATCAGGGCCATCTCCACGCCGTTCAGCGCCGCCCGCATCCGCCGTTGGGCCTCGCCCATGTCGGTGATGACGTCCGGCAGCGGGCCGTCGTCGCGGACCGAGCCGGCCAGGACGAAGTCGACGCCGTGCTTGACGCACTCGTACATCAGCCCCTCGCGGAGGAGGCCGCCATCGACGGCGGCCCGCAGCGAGCCCACTCGCCGGATGGCGTTGATGGCCGCCATGTGGTGGACGTGCCCGCCCTCGACGGGGCGGCCGCTGTTCAGGGCCACGCCCAGGGAGGTGCCGAAGAGGACCGACTCCACGTCGTGGGTGGCGATGGCGTTGCCCCCGAAGAGGACCTGCACGTAACCGGCCCGGACCATCCGCGCCAGGTGCGGCGCGGCCCCCGTGTGGATGACGGCCGGCCCGGCGACGACCAGGATCTTGCCCCCGCGGGCCCGCGTCTCGCGCATCTCCCGGGCGATCTCGGAAATCACGTGGCGCTTGGGTTTCTCCGAGGAGACCCCGCTGGCCATGAAGGCGAAGACCTCGCGCTGGCGGCTGCGTTCCATGGCGACCACGCGGATGCCGTCGTGGCCGACGGCGACGGGTTCGCCCCGGCGGACGTCGGCCATGGGGACCATTCTGGCCCGACCGCGGGCTGGGTCGACCACGATGACCAGGTCCATCTCGGTGCCTTCGACGTCGACCCAGTGGCCGCCGAGGCGGACCTGGGTCGGCAGGTTGGTGGTCGAGTAGAAGTGGTCCGGCAGGCCGCCGTCAGATGGCGCCGCCTCCGTCTGTACGTCGCGGTCCGAAACGAGGACCGCTCCGAGGCCCTGCAGGGCGGCGACGATGGCGTGAAGCTGCTCCTCGCTCCCGGCCGAGACCTTCAGCCGGGCGAATGAGGTCTCGTCCTTGCGCCGTCCGACCTGGATCTCTTGGAGGTCGAACGACCCGCCGAGGTCCATGATCGCGTCCATGGCCTTCGGCAGGGCCCAGGAATCGATGATATGTCCTTGGAGGGTGATTTCCTCGCTGTATCCGTTGCTGGCCAAAGCCTATCCCACCTAAGAAGATTTCGCTCATGGTATCACGGGCGGGAGACGCTTGTCAACGGAATGCCACTAGCGGAATGCCACTAGCGGTGTCATTAGCGGAATGCCATTAGTGCGGGGACAATTAGTGCGGGGACCGGTTGACAAGCCAGGTCGGGCGGGCTATTGTATGGGAAAAAGCCACGCGCCACGGGGGGGACGGGGCGCCAGGGAGGGAACACACATTTGGCCGGCGTCTTCGACATCATCGGACCGGTGATGACCGGGCCGTCTTCATCGCATACGGCGGGTGCGGTGCGGCTGGGGCTCGCCGGCCGGGCCATCGTCGGCGGCACGCCGACCCGCGCCCGGCTCGGGCTGCACGGCTCCTTCGCCCAGACCTATCGTGGGCACGGCACCGACCTTGCCCTCGTCGCCGGGCTGTTGGGGATGAAGCCCGATGACGAGCGCGTTCCCGTCGCCCTGGACCTGGCCCCCGGGGCGGGCCTGGAGGTCGCCTTCGAGCTGATTGACCTGGGTCCCGAGGCCCATCCGAACACGGTCAGGATGCTCCTGACGGCGCGGGACGGCCGCGAGGTTCTGGTCGTGGGCTCGTCCATCGGTGGCGGCCGCATTGTCGTCACCCGGATCGACCGCTTCGTCGTGGACTTCTCCGGCGAGTACAACGCGGTCATCCTGGCCTATCTCGACCGCCCCGGCGTGGTCGCCGCGGTCACTTCGCTCATCGCCGCCGACCGGGTGAACATCGCCGCCATGCGGGTCTCTCGCGAGGCCAGACACTCCCGCGCCCTGACCATCATGGAACTCGATCAGCCCATCAGGCCCGAGACGATGGCTACTCTCGCCCGGGTGGCCGGGGTGGACATGGCCCTCTCAGTACCGCCCATCGCCCTGAGTTGACGGGAGAGCTTTCCCCGGTTCATTGAGCCCCCGGTTCATCGCCATTCCCAGGAGGACACCCCATGCCCTACACGAACCTGGCCGAACTGGCTTCCGCCGCCGCCGCCCGCGGCCTGACCATTGGCGCCGTCGTCCGCGAGGGCGAGGCGGCCGAGACCGAGACCCCTGAGCCAGAGATCAACGCCCGGATGGCCCGTAACCTCGAGGTCATGCGCGAGGCGGCCGCCCGCGGTCTGGCCGGGATCAGGTCCCGGAGCGGCCTGACCGGCACCGACGCGAAGAAGATGGCCGAGGCCGGCCCCGGCGTGGCCGGGGAACTCCTTGATACGGCCATCGCCCGAGCCCTCGCCGTCAGCGAGGTCAACGCGGCCATGGGACGGATCGTGGCCGCGCCGACGGCGGGTTCGGCGGGGGTCCTCCCGGCCGTCATCCTGACCGTCGGCGAGCGAGTCGGGGCCACCGATGAGCAGTTGATCGAGGCCCTCTTCACCGCCGGCGGCGTCGGCCAGGTCATCGCGGCCAAGGCCACCCTGGCCGGGGCCGAGGGCGGGTGCCAGGCTGAGTGCGGTTCCGCCGCCGCCATGGCCGCGGCCGCGGCCGTCCAGCTGGCCGGGGGTACGCCGGAGCAGTGCGTCGACGCGGCGGCCATCGCCCTCAAGGGCTCCCTGGGGCTCGTCTGCGACCCGGTGGCCGGACTGGTCGAGGTGCCCTGCATCAAACGCAACGGCCTGTCCGCGGCGGCCGCGCTGGCGGCGGCCGATATGGCCCTGGCCGGGATCAGGAGCGTCATCCCCGCCGATGAAGTCATCGTGGCCATGGGCGAGGTGGGGCGGGCCCTCCCGGCCTCCCTCCGGGAGACCTCCCAGGGCGGCCTGGCGACGACGCCGACCGGGAAGCGATTGGCGAGCCGGTTCCTTTCGAGCGCCCCGAGGACGACCGACGACAAATAAACGGGCCCCCGCTCGCGGGGGCCTTCAACATGTCCGCCTGGAGCCATGCCGTCAGGAGCTATGCGGTCATTCTCAGGAACTCATCCAGGTCGGCCAGGGCCGCGTCGACGGCCTTCCGCCAGAAGTCCGGCTTGGTCAGGTCGGCCCCCAGGTGACGGGCGGCCAGGTCCTCGACCCGCATCCGACCGGTGTCGCGGAGCAGGTCGACGTACTTGCCTTCGAACCCGGGGCCGACCTCCAGGGCCCTGGCGTAGACCCCGGCGCTGAAGAGGAAGCCGAAGGTGTAAGGGAAGTTGTAGAACGGTGTCCGGGTGTCGTAGAAGTGGAGCTTCGACGCCCAGAAATGCGGGTGGTAGAGGTCCAGGGCGCCGGCGAAGGCCTCCTTCTGGGCCTCGGTCATCAGCTCGTTGAGGCGCTGCACCCCGACCACGCCGCGGCGCCGTTCCTCGTAGAAACGGCTCTCGAAGATGAAGCGGGATTGGATGTTCATCAAGAGCGACACGGCCCTCTGCAGCTTGTCTTCGATGAGGACCAGCCGCTCCTCGCGGCTCTCGGCGGCCCGCGCGGCGGCGTCGGCGACGATGGTTTCGGCGAACGTCGAGGCCGTCTCGGCCACGTTCATGGCGTACCCTTGGGCGAGCGGCGGGAGGTCGTTCATCACCGACTGGTGATAGCCGTGACCCAGCTCGTGGGCGACCGTGGCGACGTTGCCCATGGTCCCGGAGAAGGTGACGAAGATGCGCGACTGCTTCAGCCCGGGAAAGCTGGTGCAGAACCCGCCCATCCGCTTGCCCGGCCGGTCCTCGGCCTCGAGCCAGCGGTCCACGAAGGCCTTCGTGGCGAACTCGGCCATCCGCGGGCTGAAACGCCCGAACTGCTCGACGATGAACCCGGCCGCCTCGTCGTAGCTTATCCTGCGCTCGGCCCGGCCGACCGGGGCCCCGACATCCTGCCAACCCAGGCGGTCCAGCCCGAGCAGGCGCTGCTTGCGACGCAGGAAGGTGACCAGCCGGTCGCGGCCCTCGGCGACGGCCTTCCACATCGCCGCCAGGGTGTCGGGCGACATCCGATTGATGGTCAGGGGCTCCTTGAGGACCGAGTCCCAGCCGCGATGACGGTAGAGGTTGAGCCGATAGCCGCCCAGGTGATTGAGGGCCGTGGCGCAGAAGTCAGCCTCGTCGGCCCAGGCTTCTTCCCAGCGCTCCATGAGCCGGTCGCGGAAAGTCGGGTCGGGGTCCGACATCCGGTTCGCGGCCTGACCCGGCGACAGCCGGACGAATTCGACGGCGATGGTCATCCTCCCGGTGGTCACGTCGTACAGCTCGGACCAGCCGTGGTAGCCGTCCACGGAGAGGTCGTTGACCAAGGTCTCCTGATCGGGCGGGAGCATGTCGTGGGCGCGCTGCCGCCGCTCGTTCAGGTTGAAGGCCAGGGGCTTCAAGGATTCGCTGCGCAGAAGCTCGTCCCAGTAGAGGTCCGGCACATCGATCATCTGCTGGTCGAGGCGGGTCAGCACCGACGCGAAGCCGGCCCGGAGCTGACTCACGTGGGCAGCCACGACTCGCGCGTACTTGTCCCCGACATCCTGGGCATTGAGGCACGTGGTGAAGGCCCCGGCCTGGCGCAGGCGGACCATGATGTCCTGGACCCGACGCAGCCGGTCGGCCCATCCGGTCGCGCCCGTGGGCGCCCCGCCCGCGACCTCGGCGGCCAGCTTCGCCAGGTCGCCCTCGAGGAGGTCGAGATAGGCAGCGAACTCCGGCGAATGGCTGCCGCCGGGGAAGATGACCTCGAGGTCCCAGGTCTGGTTGAGATCCTTGAACACACTTGTCCCCGCCTTCCCGCGCGGCCCTTGACCCGCATTCGGCCCGCGCATGCTGAATTCGGCGCGACCGCGGCGGAATCCTTGCGGCGGGCCGGGCCGTGGCCAACCGCGGCCGGCCGCCGGCGCCCCGTTCGAACCCCGGAGAAGCGCGAACGCGGGCCTCCGTGCCCGCGTCCGCTCCGCGTTCTCCGCTCTCGGCCGTCAACCCCTCTGGTTCTTGAAGGTCTGGCAGCACGTCTCGTCCTTGCTCGAAGCCGGGGTCTCCGCCAGGCTGCTGATGCTCGCGTCCGGCGAGAACCCACCACCTTCGTCCGTCTGGATGACGATGTGCGAGGCGCTGCAGAGGTTGTTCTGCTCCCAGTACTTGCAGGTGTTGACCGTACAACTGACGTCCGGCATTGGCATCCTCCTCTGTGAATGATGAACCGCCGTGACTTAGGATGCGCCCGATGGACACCGTTATCCAAAGGAAAGGCGGACCCGGATTGCTCCGGGCCCGCCCTTGCTATTCCTGGGACTCTGTCGCTGGGTCAGATCACCGACCGGTCAGGGCTTCGGGGCGTTGACGCTCCGGTTGGACTCGGTCCAGGTGATCGTCCGGCCCGCGGCCTTCTCGGCCCGCATCCACTTGATGACCTCGTCGCGGATGACGAGCGCGGTGTCTTTGCCGTTCACGCCCTTGGCGAAGGCCTTGTAGCCGTCGCCGCCGGTGAACATGAAGTTGTTCGTGGCCACCTTGTAGGTCTTGGCCATGTCGAGCGGGGTGCCGTCGGGGAGGGTGATCTCCCAGACCCTCGACCCAGCCGTCAGATTGGTGTCGTACTTGAACTTCAGGCCCGACACCTGGACCACGCCGTCCGGGTTGGCCCCCTGCTCGATGGCTTCTTTAACCTGAGCGCCGGTCATGTCGACGACGCACAGGGTGTTGCTGAACGGGTCGACTTCCCACATCTTCCCGACGGTGATGTCGCCGGCCGGGACGTTGGTGCGGATGCCACCCGGGTTGGTGAGGGCGAAGTCCGCGCCGGAGACGTTCTTCATGACGTCGGTGATGATGTCACCGAGGGCTGAAGCGTGGGTCCGAGTGTTGTCGAGGTTGACGGCGGCGGTGCTGATGACCTCGCCGAACACGGGACCGAGCTTCGCGTTGTACTTGTCGACGACTGCCTGGACCGCCTTATCGTAGGTCACGTCGTTCTGGTAGGTCGTTATCGTCTGGACCTTGCTGTTGAGGACTTCATGGCTGACGCCGTCGACGGTCAGGACGATCTCGCCGAGGGCGCGGCCCTGGTAGTAGGCCTCGACCACGGGCACGCCGTTGATCTTGCCGGCCACGGTGGCATGGCTATGGCCGCCGATGACGGCGTCGACGCCGCCGATCTTGCCGACCATGTCGGCCAGCTCACCGGTGATCTTGCCGTACTTGTCCTGCGTCCCGCCGACGTGGCTCAACACCACGACGACGTCGCATCCCATATACCGGAGCTGCGGGGCGAGGATGTTGACGATGAACGCCGGGTCCCTGAACTCGAGATCCTTGACGTTCGCGGCGACGACGATGTTCGGGGTATCCGAGGTGATGACGCCGATGACCCCGATCTTCAGGCCTTCACGTTCGAGGATGACGTACGGCTTCGCCCAGTCGGGCCGATCGGTCGTGCCCTTCTTGAAGACGTTGGCCGCGAGGACCGGGAACTTGGCCTGGGCGACGCGGTCCTTGATGGCGTCGACGCCCCAGTCGAACTCGTGGTTGCCGAGCTCCATGACGTCATAGCCCTCGAGGTTCATCGCGTCGACGACCGGCTCGCCCTTCATCAGGGTCGAGACCGCGGTGCCCTGGAAGGCATCGCCGGCGTCCATGACCAGCGTCCCGGTGGGGTTGGTGCCCTTCTCACGGGTGATGTAGGCGGCCACGACCGACGAGCCGCCGTAGTAAGCGCCGCTCGAGGTCTTCTGGTCGTCCTTGTTGATCCGGCCGTGGAAGTCGTTGGTGGAGAGGAGGGTGATCTCGGGATACCGCGCCCGGGCCAGCATGGCGGCGGCTTCAGCGCGGGTGATGATGCCCTTCGGCTGGAGGGTTTGGTCCGGCTTGCCGGTGACCCAACCCTTGCTGAGGGCGACCGTGTAGGCGACCTGGCCGGCGGCGTTCAGGTCTTTGGCATCGCCGAAGCCGGACAGGGTCACGCTGGCGTTCGACGAGGTCACGCCGGACGCCTTGATCAGGCTCTCCACGGCCTGGCCGCGGTTCAGGGTGCCGCTGCCGGCCGAGGCCGGGACGGCCGTCCCGTAGGCCTTGTTGAGGGCGGTGTACCACTCGAGGGTGGTGATGTTCTTGTCAGGCTGGAAGGTGGTGTCCGCGTAGCGATCCATCACGCCGTACTTGACCACGCGGTCGATGTAGCTCTTAGCCCAGTGGCTGATCCAGTCAGGGGTCAGTTGCCAGTTGTTGTCGACGACCGGGGTGATGGTCCCCTTCTCCTTGACGTACGCCGCCAAGAGGTTGCGGACCTCGTCGGACGACTTGTAGAAGATCGTCCCGCTCTTGATCCCGGTGCCGCCGGTGGCCCGGTAGTTGTTGACGGCCACACGGTACTTGGCGTTCATGTCCACCGGCTGGCCGTGGTAGGTCAGCCCGACGATGCGGCTGCCGACCGGCTTGGTGATGTCGATCTTGTAGTTGATGCCGGAGTACATGTCATAGTTGTAATCGCGGACGCTGGAGTTGATGATGGGGGTGAAGTCGGTGCCGTAGTTATACTGGTTGTAGTACCCAGCCGACCACTCCATGGCGTCCTTGAGCTGCTGGCCGGTGACCTCGACGCCGTAGAGGGTGTTCTCGTAGATGTAGAGGCTGGCCATCTGGCGCATGGTCACGGGGCCCTTGGGCACGTATGCGGCCGAGTTGAAGAAGGCGGCCAGGGAGATGTCCGTCCCGGCGTACTTCTCCTGGACGATGTTGATGAGGTCGACGATGGCGGTGTCCTTCAGCCGCGCGTCCTTGTTGGAGAACTCGTCGGTGGACGTCCCGAGCGGGGTGTCCATCCAACCGTTCGCCTTGTCATGGGCGTCCTTGCTGAGGGCGAGGACGTCCGCGTCGGCGGTCACCGAGGCGTCGATGGTCTCGTTGGCGCCGGTCTTGGAGACGACCTTCCACGGATGGGCCGCGTCGCCGGTGGCCTCGAGGGTCACGTCGATGTGGCTCAGGCGGGCCCCGGCGTTCTTCGGGGCGACCGCCAGGACGCTACCGCCGTCGCTGGTGGGGATGAGCACGTTGCCGAAATCCGCATGAGCGTGGCCGGTGACCATCACGTCGATGCCCGGGACCTGGGTGGCCACGGCGTAGACGTGGTTCTCACCGGGGATGGCCTGGGCGATGGGGGCGAAGTTCTTATTCTGGTCGACTTCGAGGCCGCTGTGGTCAACGACCACGACCAGGTCGACCTTCTCGGTATCGCGGAGGATGGGAACATACTTCTTGGCCGCGTCAACGGCGCTGCCGAAGGTCAGGCCGGCGTAGTTCTCCGGCTTCTCCCAGCTCGGCACGCCCTCGGTGGTCAGCCCGAGGATGCCGACCTTGACCCCGCCCACCGTCTTGACGATGTAGGGGGTGAAGTACGGCGTGCCATCGGCCTTGAGGATGTTGGCCGAGAGGAAGGGGAACTTGGCCTCTCCCTTGGCCTTGTTCAGGACGTCCATCCCGAAGTTGAACTCGTGGTTCCCGACGGTCAAGGAATCGTAGTTCAATGAGTTCATGACGGCGACCATCGGGTCGGTCCCAGAGTTGTCAACCACGTTGTGATAATAAACCAGCGGGGTGCCCTGGATGAGGTCACCAGCGTCGACAAGAAGCGTGTTGGGGTTGGCGGCGCGGTCCTTCTTGATCAGCGTCGCCACCTTGGCGAGACCCACGGTCTCGTTGGTCGCGTTCTTGAAGTAGTCGAACGGATAGACGTTCCCGTGCAGGTCGCTGGTCCCCAGGATGGTGATCTTGACCTGGTCCGCGGCGTAGGCCCGGCCGGGGTTGACCCCCGCCAGAGTCATCGCCAGGACCATGATCACAGCCAGGAGAGCAGCGAGCGGACGACTGAGCCTGGTCTTCATTTACGTCCCCCTCTTTTGTAAACTTGGTGCCCGGACACAATAAGGTCGGGTCGCCCACCACGGGGACCCGACACCCTTTTACCTGCGGTACCACCACCTTCCGGAAAGCTTTAGCCGACTTAGTATTAGACACCAATCGAGGGGATTCCTCCCTAAAAGGAAACCCGAGCGAGAAATCTCGCTCGGGAAAAGGCCAGCTAGATAGGGCCGGGGAAGGTTCCCAGAGGGCCGTTCCGAATCACCTCACCAGCGCTGCGGCGAAGGGGGGCAGGACGAAGGCGGCCCGGTGGATTTCCGGGGAGTAATATTTCGTCGGGAACTCCACCCGGCGAAAGTCGGTCGCCGGGTCGTGCTTCTTCGACCCCAGGGCGAAGGTCCACATGGCCCCCGGGTAGGTCGGGATGACCGCCCAGTACAGGCGGGCGACGGGGAAGACCGCGGCGAGGTCCTTCATGACCCGGGCGATGAGTTCGCCGTGCAGGAAAGGCGACTCGGACTGGGCGACGAAGAGGCCGTCCGGGGTCAAGGCCTCCCGGGCGTCGGTGAAGAACTCCTTGGAGAAGAGGCCGACGGCCGGCCCGATGGGGTCGGTCGAGTCGCAGACGATGACGTCGTACTCACCACGGTGCTCCTTGACGTGCTTGACGCCGTCGCCCACGGCCAGGACGGCCCGGGGGTCCTTGAGCCCGGCGGCGATGGTCGGCAGGAATTCCTGGCTGCGGCGGATGACCGCCCCGTCGATCTCGGCCAGGACGGCTTTCTCGACCGACGGATGGCGCAGGGCTTCACGGATGACCCCGCCGTCGCCACCCCCGACGACCAGCACTTTCTTCGGGTTTGGGTGGGTCGCCAGCGGGACGTGGGAAATCATCTCGTGGTAGACGAATTCGTCTTTCTCGGTGGTCATCACGCAGCCGTCCAGGACCAGCATCCGCCCGTACTGCAGGGTGTCGATGATGGTTAGGTCCTGATACTCGGTCCTCTCGTGGATGAGGGTCTTGTCGATGCGGCAACCAATACTCAGGTTAGGGGTCTGTCGTTCGGTGAACCAGAGTTCCAAAGGAGCACCACCTCCGGGGGCTGATTATCCCTGTCTATTATCCCGGCCGAGGCCGGACCAGTCAAGCCAGAGTAGGAATTCGTTTCAGGGCGCGGTCTTCTGGTTTGACATCCTCCCGGGACTGAAGTCCGGGGATTGCCGAAAGCTCGCGCTTTCCGGTTCCTGCTTCGTCATCCCGCACCGTGCCCGCTAAGACGGGCTTTGGTCTTACCGGGGCTCCACAGGCGCTTCCCGCGTGTCCCGCGGTGCAGGGTCTCTCAGGCTGAAACTTTCAGGAGCCGGAGCCCCTCCGACTCGATGTTCCGGGCAGCGTTTTGGTCCCGGTCGTGGACCGCGCCGCATTTGGGGCCATCGCCTTCGCCAACGCACGGTTACGGACCATGTTCTTCACCGCCAGCGACTCCGCGCACACCACTTGGTTTTCGCGGATGAGCCGGGTCGTCAGCTTGTGAAGCCAGTCCCTGCGCCGGTCGGCGA
>JAJYMC010000037.1 GCA_021787335.1 Bacillota bacterium
TCAAACTCCGCAAGACGAAAACACTCCCTTCCACCCACGCAGCCCTTATGGAGTGGCTACATCCGCGCCCTGGCCGAGCTGATTGGTGAAGTAATCGGGTTCAAAGGGCAGATCGTCTTCGACCCGTGCAAACCCGACGGGACGCCGCGGAAGCTCCTTGACGTCTCCAAGCTCGAGGCTTTGGGCTGGCGGCCGAGAGTGGAACTGCGGCAGGGGATAGAGGAGACCTATCAGTGGTTTGTGGAGCAGATCTCGGAGCATATCTCACGTGCCAATTGATCAGAGTGACAGTTCGAGGATCCTCCCTGAGACAGCGCTAGCTTTGCCCTACAGCCCTACTTCGGGCGAACAAGCGGGGTTGCAATGGTCAGGAATCGGCTATCATTTCCGAGGTCTCGCATAGCAGTAATCCTAGTGCTCTTGCCGTCGGTCGGCGTCCTGTTCAGGGGTCTCTTCTTTGAGCCTGAGCAGATGGCTACCGTCTGGCTGCTAGCTGTCATAGCCTTTCTTGGAGGGGTTCCGGGAGGCACCGAACTGTACGCGAGGAGGGCTTTAGGCGCGACTCTGGCTATGCTCTCGGCTCTCGCCTTGCCCCTCCTATATCTCGTCAGCGCCCTATGGTCACCCTCACCGCACGCGGCACTGGTGGCCGTCTTTTCGGTTGCCGGCGGCGCCATGGCCTTTCTCCTGGCAAATGGGGTTCAGCGGCCGTTGGGGTTTCTGCGTTGGTTTGTTCGGGGGATTGCGGCTTCAACTTTTGTCATCTCTCTGATCGGCCTCGTTGTTCCCCTGGGGCTACATCGTCTGCCCGTGGGTGAAGTCGAGGGCCTTCGCGTCACCTCGCTTCTCCAATATCCGGATGCCGTTGCGGCTTTCGGCATTGTTGGGCTGCTCTGCATCGGCGCTGCCGCGCTCGAATTTGGGGGCAGTTTGTCCTTTGCCATCGGTGCTGCTGCCGGTCAAGTGGTTTTTGTGGCTTTCTTCTTGGCTGCTTCGCGCGGGGCTTTTCTGGTTTTTCCGATTGCCATCTGCTTGGCCCTGTGGTTGGCACCCCGCAGGAACGCCGTCGACCTGTTCGCCCTCCTCGTGCTCTCCGGACTCAGTGCTCTGTTTGTCTTGAGGGGTTTTTCCGCCAACTCCGCCATACGTGACGTCATTCATGCTCTCAGATGGCTGTCCTTAGGCGTGGCGCTTAGCGCAGCCAGCGCGCTGTGCTGGACTTTCGTGACCACGCATACGGGTTTCTTGCGCCGCGACCGGCTTCTTCGCGCGGTGGCCGTCCTTGGTTCTATTGCTATCGGCTTGGGGCTGGCCCTTGTCACCTTGCGCTTCACTCTCGGCGCAGAAGCGGCCGGTGCGCGATTAGCTCTTGGCGCAAGCCCGTCCCAGCTAATCGCTACTCTTCTGCCCGGGTATGTCGCCAATCGGACCTCTACAATGTCCTTTGAGACGGTCTCGGCAGCCCAGCGGTTGACCTATTACGCCGATACGTTAAAGGCCCTTTCCACTCACCCGCTCGGCTTTGGTGCCGGTGCGTGGCCAAGTGTTTTCGGACAAGTTCAGCGGTTTTACTATGTTGGCCGGAACGTGCACTCTCAGGTGCTGCAGGAGGCTGTCGACGCTGGAGTGTTCGGGTTCGCGTTCTATGCGGGCTTCTGGATAGGGTTCGCGATTGTGGTCTGGCGGCTTAGGCTGGTTCTCCGCGGGAATGACCGCTTGGTCCTGGCTGCGGCTGCCTCAGGCGCGGTCGCCTTGGGGCTTCACGGAACCATAGACTTCACCCTTTCGTTCTTCGCCCTTTACCTGATTGTCTGGGTGACGGCAGGCGCCTTGGCGGCTATTCCATCTGGTCCGGTTGATCAGGGACCTCGGTGGATGTCGGGAGCCATAGGTCTTGAATCAAGAGCTGTTCGTTGGTTGGCGTTACCCATTCTGCTGGTGGCACCTCTCGTGTTCGTCTCCTCGGTGGGGTCTGGGCTCGGTCTGAGTCACCTTGAGGCTGGCCAGATACCGGAAGCCCAGGCAGACTACACAATGGCGGCCAGCTTTGAACCCTGGAGTGCCCCGGCTCGGCTCGGCCTCGCCCGTGCAACCCTGGTGCGGAGCCAGAGCGGCGATACACCACCGGACCTTGCCCGTGAAGCCGTTCAGCAGGCCAAGCTTGCGGTGAGGTTCGACCCGGCCCTTTCTGGGGGCTATGGCACCCTTGCCCAGACCCTCCTTAACCTTCCGGATGGCCCTTCCATTGCCGAGGCGCGCGAGGCCGTGGGAGCCGCCGAGAATGCTGTAGCTTACCAGAAATATCGCCCGGTATATTACCCAACCCTCGGGGAAGCCTACGTAACCCTAGCTCTCAGAACCGACGACGATGCCGAGCGGTCTGGGGTACTGGCGAAGCTGACAGACCTTCCCGCCATCATCGCCAACCGCCAGGCCGAAGTTCAGCCATACCACCGCCTCTTTGCATACCCCCAGGTCTCCATGGTTCCCAAGGTCACCCTTCGTATAGGCCAGGGCTATGTCCTTCTGGGGGATTTCTCTTCCGCGGAAGGCTACCTCTTACAGGCCGCTAAGGACCGGGCCTTGTTGATCCCCTCGGAACTCTGGCTTTATCGATTGTATCAGCTCACTGGGAACAAGGCCGAGATGGACAAGCTTAAGTCCAAGCCCTGGATCCTCTTTGCCGACCAGAACCCTGAGTTCCAGAGGCTTCGGGAGCTGACTACCAAATACGAAAAGAAAGGAGGGAAGTGAACCCTGGATTGGCAGGAGTTTCCGGAAACGCTGTTGAAAGATATCCTATCTTGCTTCGGCCCATCCCTTGTGGTTCAAGCTTCTAGTAAGGAGGGACCCCCATGTTACAACGCAGGTCTTTTGCCATTATTGCAGCTATCTTAGCTGTTTCCCTCATGAGCGGCATTGCGACCGCCGCCCCGACCGTTCCAGGGGCTATTTACGGTGAGTTCTCGGCTGAGAAGCTGCCCACGCAAATCCAGGATGTCCTACAAAAGGCTGGCGTCACGGACGTCAAGCCGGCCGATTGGTTTGCGGGCTCCATCGCCACGCTTCTGGACGCCGGACTGCTCAAGGCCGACGCCGGTGGCAAGGTCAACCCCCAGAAGAAGGCCAGCGTCGGGGAGACGGCCTCGATCTTCGCCCGCGTCCTCGGTCTCGCCACCAAGACCGACTCTGACAGCGTCGCCACGGCATCGATGGTCAAAGCTGGCCTAGTTGCTGGTGAAGCCAACGTCAACGCGGATATGAGCCGCCTCGAGGTCGCCAGGCTGCTTGCCAAGGCCCTCAAGGTCAGCCCGAAAGCCATCGCCAATGCCGCCGATTACCCGTTTAAGGACTTCGGCTTGGTGTCGGCGGAAGACCGTGGTCTCCTGAAGGCTCTCTATGATCTGGGTATCTTCAAGGGCTATCCGGACAAGTCGTTCGGACCCAATGACATCTTGACCAAGGCCCAGATTGCCATTCTGGTCGACCGCCTCCTGGGGTCCCATTAATAACGGGAACGCCCTAAGCCCGCAGGGGCTGCGGTCTCAAGTCTCACGACTTCACCAGCTTAGAGGCCAGCGCTTTAGCTGGCCTCTTTCTGTCCGGTGTGCCCAGATAAGCTTCTGTCTGCTTGCTGGTGAAAGTCCAGCCGGGGTAAGGGCCAAGCCGCCCCGTAGCTGACGGCCGCCGACGGGCGAAATCCCGCCGGCGAAGCGCCGTGACAAAGTAACCCTTAATGGTGCGAGCGAACCGGAAAGCCGTGTGAGGGAAAACCTCACGCACGGTTTGATGAGGGGTGGCTGGGGCGATGACCTCAAACCAGCCGCCTACTCTACCCGCAGGATGACTGGTTACGCTGGCCTTTTTTGGCGGTTTGGCAGCAAAGGATTCGACCTGCCTGCCGCAGAATCTAGCCGACAGGCACCATAATGTTGGAACTCAATCTGTGGGGAATGACGCTTGACGGGAACCGAAACCAGGGTGGCCGCCTGGCGCCGGCTGGGACGGCTCAGACCGGGCACCTCCCGCGGTGCCCTGGTGGCGTCCGCGGGCGTGGTCATGGGCTTCAGCATCGTCTCCAAGCTCTTGGGCTTCGTCCGCGACATGGTCATCGCCGCGTACTACGGGGCGGCCAGGGTCACCGACGCTTTCATGGTCGCCCAGAGCTTGCCTCAGACGTTCATTGGCAACTTCGGGGCCGCCCTGGGCACGGGTGTCCTACCCATCGTCACTGAACTCAACGTCCAGGGGAAGAAGGACGACGCCAGGGTCGTGGCCTCGACGATCCTCAACCTCACCCTGGCCGTCAGTGTGGCCCTGGGGCTCGTGGCGGCCCTGGCCGCCGGGCCGCTGATCCGCCTGACCGCCCCGGGTCTGTCGTCGGAGGCGGCCGCTCTCGCGGAGAGGCTCACCCGCATCTTCCTCGCGGCCTTCGTCTTTGCCGGCGGGGGCGCAGTCCTCGGCCTGCTGCTCAATTCCCTGAAGGACTTCGCCGTCCCGGCCCTCAACCCGGTCATCATCAACATCGGCACCATCGCTGTCGTGGTCGTTCTGGCCCGCCGCATGGGGATTTACGCCGTAGTCTATGGCTACTCGGCCGGCGCCGTCCTGCAATTTGCCTTGCAGGCCTGGTGGCTACGGCGCAGGGGATTGCCCCCCGGGTTGACCATTGACCTCGGCCATCCCGCCGTCCGTCGCGTGATCAAGCTCGCCCTGCCGGTCCTGGCTGGCACGGTTCTTGGTGGCCTGTACATCCTCGTCGACAACTGGCTCGCCTCCCACCTGGCCGAGGGAAGCATTTCGGCCAAGAGCTTCGGGCTCAGACTCATCCAGGTCCCGGTGGGCATCCTCACCGCCGGCGTCTCGACGGTCATCTTCCCGACCCTCGCCGAGCGCGCCGCCAGGCGCGACGAGGCCGGGTTGGCCGACACCATCGCCTTCGGACTCCGGGCCGTGGCCCTCATCACCATCCCCGCCTCGGTCGGGTTGGCCGTCCTCCGCGAGCCCATCGTCCGGGTCCTCTTCCAGCGGGGCGCGTGGGACGAACGGGCCACGTTAATGACGTCCGCGGTTGTCCTGTATTACGCCATCGGGGTCTTTGCCGTGACCGCCGGCCCGGTGCCTGGCCGGGCTTTTCACGGCCTGCAGGATACGTGGACCCCGCTGGCCATCGGCGCCGTGACCGTGCCCATTAACATCGTGCTGGACATCGTCCTCGCGAGGCAACTGGGACTGGTCGGCCTCCCACTGGCCAACTCGCTGACGACCTATGTTTCCCTGGGGCTGACCTTCTATCTGCTCAGCCGCCGGGTCCACGGCATCGCGGGCCCGAAGCTAGCCATCACGCTCCTCAGGATTGCCGCGGCGGCGGCGTTCATGGGGGCTGTCGTTGCCTTGGTCTTGCCCCTGGCTGACCGCCTGCTCCCGTCGACTCGCTTGGCTCTTGGCGTAGTCAAGCTCGCCGTTCTCATTGCCCTTGGGGCGGTTGCCTACCTGGGCGGCTTGATCGCCCTTCGCCTGGACGAGGTCCGGTCCTTCGGAAGGATTGTTTCCCGCTTTGTCCATCGGGCTTAAGGGGAGGTTTTTTCCTTGCGCTGTCTAGTCACCGGCGGGTCCGGGTTCATCGGTTCCCATCTGGTCGAGGCCCTCGCGGCCGCGGGTCATCAGGTGGGCGTGGTCGACAACCTGTCCACCGGCTCACTCGACAACCTGGCCGGTCTGGCCGCCGGCGGGCGCTACCCCGCCGTCTACCAGACCGACATTGCCCATCCTCGTCTGGCCGAGGTCTTTGACGACTTCAGGCCGGAGGCCGTCTTCCACCTGGCCGCCCAGGTCGATGTTCGCGTCTCGGTGGACCAGCCGGGCGTCGACGCCAAGACCAACATCCTCGGCTCGGTCAATGTCCTTGAGAACAGCGCCCGGACGGGCGTCGGGAAGGTCGTCTTCGCCTCTTCAGGGGGCGCCGTCTACGGCGAGCCGCGGCACCTGCCGGTGACCGAGGACCACCCCCGCGCTCCGATGTCGCCCTATGGGCTGACCAAGTATGCCGTCGAGCACTACCTCCGTATCTTCGCCGAGACCAAGGGCCTGAAGTACGCGGCCATGCGCCTGGCCAACATCTACGGCCCGCGCCAGGAGGGCGGCGAGCAGAACGGCGTGGTCACCATCTTCACCCGGGCCATGCTCAGCGGACGCCAGTGTCGCATCTTCGGCGACGGGGAGCAGCTCCGGGATTATGTCTATGTGTCGGATATCGTGGCCGCCTTTGTCGCCGGCCTGGACCCGCGGGCCCGCGGGGCTTACAACGTCGGCACCGGGGTGGGCACGTCCGTGAATCAAGTCTTCGCCGAGCTTGCCCGGGCTACAGGCTACGCCGCTCCGGCCGTCTACACCGACCCCCGAGCCGGGGAGGTCCGCGATATCTACCTGAGCGCCGGGCGCATCGAGCGGGAGCTGGGATGGCGCCCCGCCGTCAGCTTCGCCGAGGGCGTCCGCCGGACGGTCGACTTCTACTCGGCCAAGCTATCCGAGGCAGCCAGGCAGGCCGCGGCGGGCAAGCAGGCCGCGGCCGCCAAACAGGCCGCCGCCCACGACGCGAGGTGACCGCCATGAACCCCACCAAGCCTGTGAAAGTCCGCAAAGCCGTCATCCCCGCCGCCGGCCTCGGCACACGCTTCCTCCCGGCCACCAAGGCCATGGCCAAGGAGATGCTGCCGCTCATCGACGTCCCGGTCATCCAGCTCGTCGTCGAGGAGGCCGTTAGGGCGGGCATCGAGGATATCCTCATCATCACCGGCCGCGGTAAGCGGCCCATCGAGGACCACTTCGACAAGTCCTATGAGCTGGAGGACGTCCTCCGCCGGAAGGGCAACAAGAAGCTGGCCGAGCAGGTCGAGTCCATCGCCGCCATGGCCGACATCCACTTCATCCGTCAAAAGGAGCCGCTTGGGCTGGGCCACGCGGTCCTGCGGGCCCGCCAGCACGTTGGCGATGAGCCCTTCGCCCTTCTCCTCGGTGATGAGGTCTTCGAGGGCCGGGCGGGCGGGGCCCAGTGCCTGGGCGATTTGGTCGGGCGGTTCGAGGCCATCGGTCATTCGGTCCTGGGTGTCCAGGAGGTCCCCGAGGCCGAGGTCAGCCGGTACGGCATCGTCGACATCGAGGAGGCCCCGGCAGCCAGAGAAGCAGCGGCCACTTCGTCCAGAGCCGCGTCCGCCGGACACGAGCTGTTTGCCAGCGACCCGGCCTTCTTCCGGGTCCGCGACTTGGTCGAGAAGCCTAAGCCGGCCGACGCCCCGTCGCGGATGGCCATCGTCGGGCGCTACGTCCTCGAGCCGGCCATTTTCGACTTCCTGGAACGAACCAAACCAGGCGCGGGCGGCGAGATTCAGCTGACCGACGCCCTCAGGGCCATGAAGGAGGAGCACCCCATCTACGCCTCGCGCTTCTCCAGCCGCCGTTTCGATGTCGGCGACAAGCCGGGCTACGTGGCCACCCTCGTCCACTTTGCCCTGGCCCGGCCGGACTTGGCCGGTGCCCTCACCGGTGCGCTCCTCAACGAGCTGGACAAGCTTCCCGCGGCCGACCGCGAGAGGCTGCGGCACGCCTTGGGCTGACCGGCTCCCCGCTTCACTCCTCAACAGGCTCGACCACCGCCCGCGGGGCCATCGTCGCCTCGGCGGGCCTTGTCATGACCTTCGGCGTCGTCCAGAAGCTCCTGGGCTTCGCCCGGGACATCCTGATCGCCGGCCGGTTCGGGGCGGGCGGGGCGACCGACGCCCTGATGGTGGCCCAGAACCTGCCTCTGATGATCACCGGGAGCCTCAGCACCGCTCTCGGGGTCGGGATCGTGCCGGTCGTGACCAAGCTGCGGGTCGAGGGCCAGAAGGAAGATGCCCGGCTCGTCGTCTCGACCATCCTCAACGGCACGCTGTTCGTGTCCACGGCCGTGGCCCTCGCCGGCGTCCTTTTGGCCGGGCCGCTCATCCGCCTGTCCGCCCCCGGCCTGACCACTGAGTCCATGGCCATCGCCGCGGGGCTGGCCCGGGTGTTCTTCGTCGCCTACATCTTCCTGGCTCTGACCTCCGTCATCGGCCTGCTCCTCAACTCGCTGAAGGAGTTCTCCATCCCGGCCCTTAGCCCGCTCATCCTGAACGTCTTCACCATCGCCCTCATCGTGTGGCTCGCCGGGGGCCTCGGCATCTACGCCGTCGCCTATGGCTTTGCCGCCGGCGCCGTTGTCCAGTACGTCATGCAGGACTTCTGGCTGTGTCGGAAAGGGATGCGCCCGGGCACCGTCTTCAACCTGCGCCACCCGGCCGTCAAGCGCGTCCTCGTCCTGGCCCTGCCCATCCTGGCGGCGGCCCTGGTCGCCGACCTCTACGGGGTCATCGACAACTGGTTCGCCTCGCACCTGGCCGAGGGCAGCATCACGGCCAAGACATACGGGCTGAAGGTCATCCAGATGCCCGTGGGCATCCTCACGGTCGGGGTCTCGACGGTCTTCTATCCGACCCTCAGCGAGCGGGCCGCCCACCGCGACGAGGCCGGCCTGGCCGACACGGTCGCCTTCGGCCTGCGGATGGTCGCCCTCATCACCATCCCCGCCGCCGTCGGCCTGGCCGTCCTGCGCGTCCCCATCGTCCGGGCGCTCTTCCAGCACGGGGCCTGGGACGAGACGGCCGCCCTGCGGACCTCGGCCGTCGTCCTCTACTACGCCATCGGCATCTTCGCCGCGACCGCCTGGCCCATCTTCCTCCGCGCCTTCCAGGGCATGCAGGACATGATCACGCCCCTCTGGATGGGGACGTTCAACGCGGGCGTCAACATCATCCTGGACTGGGTCTTCATCCGGCGGTTCGCCCTCATCGGCCTGCCCCTGGCCAACTCGGTCACGGCCTTTCTGAGCATCGCACTCTACTACGTGCTCCTGAGCCGCCGCGTGCGGGGAGGCTTACAGGGCGGGCGGCTGGCCGTTTCGCTCGTCAAGATAACCGCCGCCTCGGCGGTCATGGGCGGGGTCGTGTGGTCTGGCCTCGGCCTGGCCGCGCGGCTGGCGCCCTCGGCGGGGCGGGCTGTGCAGGCGGCCGAACTGGCCGTTCTCATCCTCCTCGGCGCCCTGGTCTACCTGATCGGCCTCATCGCCCTGCGGCTCGAGGAGGTGCGCTCCTTCGGCGCGCTCCTGTCGCGCGTGGCCCGGCGGGCCGCGGGGACCCGGTAACCCGCTGCGCTCGCTGAGCCGCAACTCCCGATGGCATGCAAAACGGCCCTGGTGGCTGTCTCAGTGACAGCTCCAGGGCCGTTTGTTTGGTCAGGTCTGTGGCCGAATCGTCTTTGGCGGGTCGCTCAGCTCTTGACCCTGAACGTGCCCCGCACCATCCCCATCCAGCAGGTGAAGACCAGGTCCCCGTCGCGCTCCGGGACGAAGGTTATCACGTTGTCTCCGAGGGTGAGGTCGCGGCTCAGGCCGAGGCTCGGGATGGTGATGGGGGAGATGCAGTTGTCGAGGTGCTTGACGTGGAGCCGCCACTCGACGGGCACGCCCGCCTTGACCTCGAAGACGTGCGGGGAGTAGGAACCGTAGTCGACGTCCATGTCGACGACCTGTCGGCCGTCGACCATGGCGGCGGCCACCGGCCGGGAGAAATCCAGCCGCAGGGACACGCCGGACAGGGCCAGCCCCTGGTTGGCCATCACCAGGCCCATCCCCATGAGCAGGGCGGCGCTGACGCGGGCGGCCTTGGCCGTCATCCGCTCGCCGATCATCGAGGCCAGGACGCTGATGAGCCCCATCAGGGGCAGGGTGCCGAGGGCGAAGAAGAGCATGATCAGCGCGCCCTGGACGGGGCTGCCCGTGCCGAGCGCGTAGATCTGCATCGTGTTCAGCGGGCCGCAGGGCATCAGCCCGGCCAGGAGGCCGGCCGCCAGGGCGCCGCGAGGGAGCGCTCCGCTGGAGACCGCCCTGCGGGAGACGACGGCGTGGGGCGCCGCGGCAGCCGCGCTGCCCTTCGCCTCACGCCCCGCCCGCCCGAACCTGAGCCACTTCGGCCAGCCGAACCGCACCAGCCCGACCATCCTGAGGGCCGTGGCCAGCATGAACAGGCCGGCCAAAACGGCGATGACCCCGCGGAAGACGCCCGACGGGGTGATGACCGCGCCGAGGGCCCCGGCCACGGCCCCGACGGCCGTGTACGAAAGCACCCGCGCCCCGTGGAACGTCAGGGCGTTCTTTTGGTCGAAACCCTGGGCCAGCACGAAGCCGCCGCACATGGCCGCGCAGTGGAGCGAGGTCAGGACGCCGACGAGGAAGACCAGCCCGAGGTTGCCCGCCGCCACGGGGGGCAGGAGCGACCGCCCCGCCCGGGCCTGGCTGATGAGCCAGAAGAGGACCAGCCCGACCAGCAGGGTCAGGAGGTCGACCCAGCGCCGGCCAGACACGTCGTAGCCAAGGGCGGCGATCTCCCGTCGCACCTTGTCCAACCCGACCTGCTTCGGGTGATAGACCACGGATACCTGCGCCCGCCCGAGGTCGACGGCTACCGACTCGACGCCGGGGACGCCGGACAGGCGGTGCGTGATGCGGTTGACGCACGACTGGCAGTGCATCCCGACGACCCGCAGGCGGGCGGTCTGGGTGCGGCCGTCAGACTTGGCCATGGGTCAGCCCCTTTCAGCGAAGCGCGTCATGTCCGGCGAAGCCCGTCACGACCCGCTCTTCGGGACCGCGAAGTACTTGGTCTTGCCCTTCAGCTCGGTGATGGAGAAGGTCAGCTGGCCGTCGACCACCTTCGAACCGGTGAGCGGGACCGGGTTGCAGCCCCCGCGGAGGACCTGCATATCGTCCACGCGGAAGCGGCTGCCGCAGTTCTGGCAGACCAGCCACTCGCCGTCGGCCTTGTAGTAGCCGCGCGGTGAGGGATAGCAGACCTCGCAGGTGTTCAGCGTCGTCCGGTATGTCCCGTCGCTGGCCTTGGCGGCGATGAGCCCCATCTTCGTGCCCTTGACGTTGGTCTCGAGGAAGAAGGGCTTGAGCGGCTGCAGGGCGGCCACCGGGACGCTGGGCGCGGCCTCGGCCGTCGCCGGCGTCCGCAGGGTGTACGTGGCGACGCCCAGGGCCAGCACGAAGACGCCGGCCAGGACCAGGATGAGGGCTTTCTTCACGGCGTAAACCTCCCAATGACGGACTTTCGTAATCATATTTTACAATAAGTCGTCCCGTCGGTGGTCATACTTTGTTTTTCTTAACCTGTTGACCACCCTGGTCAACGCGGACTATAATCGGCCTTGGAAGGCGGATTGACCACTTGGTCAAACCTCGCCCCCAATGACTCACCGGGCCGGCCCAGACCGCCGGCCGGCTGCAAGGAGGCGCCCACATGAACGCCATCGAGACCCATGACCTGACCAAGTTCTACGGAAAGTCCCGGGGCATCATCGACCTCGACCTGTCCGTGAGGGAGGGGGAGATCTTCGGCTTCATCGGCCCCAACGGGGCCGGCAAGTCGACGACCATCCGGACCCTGCTCAACTTCATCTACCCGACCAAGGGCGGGGCCTCCATCTTCGGCCGCGACTGCGTGGCGGACACGCGCGAGGTCAAGAAACTCATCGGCTATATCCCGGCCGAGGTCGCTTATTATGACGACATGCGCGTCCGCGACCTCCTGGCCTACTCGGCCCAGTTCTACCCCGGCGACCACACCGCCCGGGCCCGCGAGCTGGCCGGCATCTTCGAGGTCGAGCTGGACCGGCGCATCGAGGCGCTCTCCACGGGCAACCGCCGCAAGGTGGCCATCATCCAGGCCCTCCAGCACCGCCCGAAGCTGCTCATCCTCGACGAGCCGACGAGCGGCCTCGACCCGCTCATGCAGGCCCGCTTCTTCCAGGTCCTCGAGGAGGAGAACAAAAACGGCACGACTGTCTTCTTCTCGTCGCACATCCTCAGCGAGGTTCAGCGGCTCTGCCACCGGGTCGGCATCATCAAGGAGGGCCGCCTCATCCGCGTCGAGGAGGTCGAGAAGCTGCGGGCCAGCCGGTACAAGGCGGTCAAGGTCGAGTTGGCCACGCCGGAGCGGGCCGCCGCCTTCGTCAGCGCGGTCGGCGGGGCGGGCGGGGCCGGCCCAGCCGGAGACGGCGGCGCCAGTAGGCCAGGCGCCGGCGCCCTCCCCGGCGCCGACAACCTGCGTGTCCACGGCCGCACCGTCGAGTTCATCTACCGCGGCAAGGTCGGCCCCCTCCTCGGCCACCTGGCCGGCCTCGAACCGGAGAACGTCTGGCTCGAGGAGCCGTCCCTGGAGGAGATATTCATGCGCTACTACGGGAAGGAGGGGAACTGATGGCCGTCTTCGTCCGCGAGCTGCGCCGGAACTTCAAGCCCTGGCTCATCTGGTCGCTCAGCCTCGGTGGCTTCGTGGCCCTGATGATGGCCATCTTCCCGTCCATCGCCGCCCAGGGCCAGGACCTCATGGAGCTGCTGAAAGCCTATCCGCCGGCCATGCTCAAGGCCTTCAACCTGGACCGGCTGGACATGGGCGACGTCCTCGGCTACTACGCCACCGAGGGCTTCATCCTCGCCTCACTGGTCAGCGCGATCTACTCGATCCAGCTCGCCTCCGGGCTCCTGGCCAAGGAGGAGAGCGACAAGACCATCGAGTTCCTCTTGGCCAGGCCGGTCACCCGGACGACCATCGTCACCGGTAAGGCCGCCGTGGCGGGGCTTTACATCGTCAGTCTGAACGTGGTCCAGACCGTCGTCGCCTACATCTCCTTCGAGGCGGTCAAGACCGGGCCATACAGCGTCAAGGCTTTCCTGGCCCTGGCCGCCGGCGGCCTGCTCATCGACCTGACCTTCGCCGCCCTGGGCCTGGCCGTCGCCGTCTTCGTCACCAAGGCCAAGGCCCTCTACCCGCTGGGCATCGGGCTCGTCCTCGGGACCTACATCCTCTCGGTCATGGCCAAGCTGACCTCGAAGCTGGCCCCCCTCCGGTGGCTCAGCCCGTTCAGCTACGCCGACACGGCCGACATCCTCGAGAAGGGCGCCATCGGTGGGACCTATCTGGCCCTCTTCCTGGGCCTCATCGTCGCCCTGACCGCCGCCGCCTACGCGGTCTACCGCCGCAAGGACATCACCGTCTAGCGCGCCGGCCGCCCAGCGCGGGCCGGCCCGACGGCGGGCTGCCACCCCCAAGGAGGTTGGACCCATGCTCATCTTCGCCCGAGAACTCCGCCGCAACCTGCGGTCGTGGCTGGTCTGGGCCGGTATCCTGGCGGTCATCGTCATCGGCGTGATGAGCGTCTACCCAGGCGTCAGCGCCACCCAGGCCCAGCTCGAAGAGCTGCTCGGACGGCTGCCCCGTGACTTCCTGGTCGCCCTGGGCCTGGATCGGCTCGACCTCTCCGGCGTCCTCGGCTACTACGCCGTCAAGGGGCTCATCGTGACCCTCCTCGCCAGCAGCGTCTACGCCATCTAGCTGGCCGCCGGCCTGGTCGCCAAGGAGGAGAGCGAGAAGACCATCGAGTTCCTCCTGTCGAGGCCCATCAGCCGCCGGAGCATCATCGCCGGCAAAGTGGCCGCGGTCGGACTCCTCGTCGCCGCCCTGAACCTCGTCGAGGCCGTCGCCGGTCTGGCCGGACTGGCTTTTGTCAAGGCCGCCTATGGCCCGCGGGAGTTCTGGCTGCTGGCCGCCGGCGGGCTCCTGGTCAACCTGACCTTCGCCACCATCGGCTTCGTGCTCGCTTGCTTCGTCACCCGGCCGAGGGTCCTCTACCCGGCCAGCGCCGGGCTGGTCCTCTTCGCCTACATTGCCGGGGTCATGGCCAAGCTGGCCCCCAAGCTTGGCGCCCTCCGCTGGCTCAGCCCGTTCAACTACGCCGACCCGCCGGAGATCCTGGCCACGAAGGCCATCGGCGGGGGCTACCTGGCCCTCTTCGCCGTGCTCATCATCGGGCTAACGGCTGCCGCTTTCGCCCTCTATGACCGCAAGGACATCACCATCTAGACCGCAAGGCATCACCGTCTGGCCCGCGGGCGCCGACCGCCAGGGCGCGCCATCACGCCCCGTCCAAGGAGCTGGTACCTGGATTGTACGAAGCCTTCGAAACCCTCCCCGACTCGAAACAGGAGGCCATCCGCACGGCCGCC